>CBDUPW010000418.1:0-5867 GCA_965369205.1 uncultured Polyangiaceae bacterium
AGAGCAAAGGCGCAAGCATGCGCTACACGTCCGCGAACGGGAATATGTTCAGCTTTCTGCCGAAGAGCGGCAACGCCGCCATTCGCCTGCCCAAGGCGCAGCGTGACGCCTTCATCAAGAAATACCGCGCCAAGCCGAGTGTGCAGTACGGCGCTGTCATGCGGGAATACGTCGAGGTTCCCGAGTCGCTACTGAAGAACACCGCCGAGCTCGCCAAGTTCTTCGCCCGCAGCGTGGACTACGCACTGTCCCTGGAGGCAAAGGCGACCACCCGCAAAAGGACCGCCAAGAAGCAGCAGGCGAGGAAGAAGGCTGCGAAGAAGGCTGCGAAGAAGGCTGCCAAGAAGGCTGCCAAGAAGACTGCGAAGAAGACTGCGAAGAAGACCGCGAAGAAGTCCGCAGTGAAAAGGACCACCAAGAAGTCTCAGGTGAAAAAGAAGTCACCGAAAAAGAAGACCGCCGCGAAAAAAACGCCGAGACGTCCCACCAAGAAGGCCAAACGGCGCTAGACGTCCACTGCGAAGCTATGTCCGGGAAAGGCTCACCAGAGTGATCATCTTCCGGACAAGGTCGAGCATGTTCGCTGAATGCTCCTATACGTGATCACTTCGTCGCGATAGGTCGTTCCGCCGCGATAGGTCGCTCGCGCCGCGCCAGGAGGTGGCACCCGTTGCAGCGCTAGAAGCTGTTGCCTCCGCAGATGGACGCGCATTGCTTCGAACCCGTGTCGCAGCGTCCTGCGCACTCCAAGTCGAACGAGCATGCGGTCCCATTGGACGCCAAGCTGACGCACGTGCTGCTGGCGAAGCTGCATCCGGTTCCGGGTGCACATTCGGAACCGCCGGCGCACGAGCCACCAGCAGGCACCGGCTTTGCACACGCCGAGCTCGCGCACTGGAGGCCGTTCTCGCACTCGTCAGCATACAAACACGCAGCGCCGGTTCCCCCGAGGGTGCCGCACTGCTTCAACTTCGAGTTGCAAATGAATGTGTCGTCGCAGTCGCTGTCGAGGATGCACGCAGCGCCCAGCGTGCCAACCGGCGCACAGAGGAAGGCGCCTGTGGCGTTGCTACATTGGAGCCCCTCGGCGCATTGAGCCTCGTATTCACAAGCTCCCCCTTCTTTTACGAGCCCGACGGCCATCCTTCGGCACTCGGGGATGCGCGAGATGCTCGGCGCACCGTGGCCCTGGAGCACCATGTCGGTGCCAGGTAGCCCGTTGCACGTGGCGGGTGGCGTGGGAACGGTCGCCGCGACCTTCGCCAGGCAGGCGTCGGTCCAAGTGCCGTCGAACGCCATGGTTCCGTCGGCAGCGCGCTCGTTGACGAAGGTGACACATTCTGTCGGATCATCCGGGCCGAACGAGCAGACGGGTATGCGGAAAGCCACGCTGTCTTTGTCGGCTTGAGAGCAGCACTTGTCGGCGTAGTCGCACCAGGGTTTCTCAATATCCGCAAACATTTGGCAGTACTCTTCGACCGTGCGCGCAGGTCCGGGGCCGGCGCCGCCCGTTGCTCCGGTTGCTCCGGTTGCTCCGGTTGCCCCGGTCCCCATTGCTCCACTGCCACCGGCGCCGCCCCCAGAGCCGCCCCCGCTCGAACAAGCGAAAAGCGACGATACGAAAAGTGCACCAAGTCCGAGTTTGTTCATGAGACGTTTCCGAAACGTGGGTCCGCTAGGCTTGCCGGGCCGTCCGAGGACCTTCCCAAGGCGTTCAAAATAGTTCTCCGTGAGGGAATGCGCGAGACAAATCGCGACGACGCGTGCCCCCACAGTTGTGCAGATTCTGCTCAACTTCCGAATTGGCGTTGAGTTCCACGAACTTCCACATCGCCAATCGCGCAAGAAGCAACCGAAGAAGCGGAAAAAAGACGCGTAGGCGTCATGCTTGCGCGTGTGGAGGTGCAGTCTTGCTCACGGCGAATTTGCAGGACCGCCCGAGTCGCCCCACGCACTTTGTTGCCCCACTCCGCTTGAAAAGCGGTCCAGTTCGCGCGAGGGACGCGACGTAAATCAATCCAGACAACAAGAACGAAAACGGCTGCTCTCGAATTGGAAGCAACCGCTTTCGCGTGCGTGTGCGCCCGTGTCACAGTGTTTGGGGAAGCGCATCGTCAACGGCCGCGGTCGGTGCTATTTCTCCGCCTATGAAACCGTCGTCGGTCAAGCTCCGGTTGCCGTTCATCGTCACCTTCGCAGCCGTATCGACCTTTGCGTGCGGCGGCAGCACAGACACTTCCCCTGATGGCACTGGCGCCAATAGCGGCGGCGGCTCTAGTGGTGCAGGCGGCAGCGCGGGCAGCGGAGCGAGTGCCGGAACTGGTGCGGCTGCGGGCAGCGCAGGTGGCGCGGGTGGCGCGGGCGGCGCGGGCGGCGCAAGCGGCGCAAGCGGCGCAAGCGGCGCAAGCGGCGCAAGCGGCGCAAGCGGCGCAGGTGGCGCAGGTGGCGCAGGTGGCGCGGGCGGCGCTACGTGTCCGCCGACGATGCCCACGGGCTATTATTGCGGTAACGGCGCGCAGAACTGCGAGTACACCGTCCAGTGTCAGGGCGGCGCGCAGACCGTCGTGGCGTCTTGCAACCCATCTGGCTTCGGTTGGGGCCTGAAGCCGAAGGCGTGCGATGCCGCCAAACCGTACGATTCTTGTTCGGGCACGCAGTTGTATTGCGGGAAGTCCGGGACGTGGGTCAACAACGCAAGCTCAGACGCGCCGACGCCATGCCCCGCCACGGCGCCGACACCCGGAGAAGCGTGTGTCTATGCGTCCTTCGGAGGCGCGACTTCGCCCTGCGGTTACTCTTGCTCGCCGCTGGGCAAGAGCGGATGGTTGGTAGCGACTTGCACCAATGCGTCGCCCTCCGTCTGGGAAATCACGACACCCTGCCAGTAGATTGCTGAGTTTGGTCTTTCTAATGGCGCACCCGTCGCGTCATCGTTTCCGGCGCGAGGCCGTGGCTGGCGAAAAGTAGCTGGGCCCGCAACCCACCTTGACTGCTGCGCGGCGGACGCGCGTGGCTGATGGCGAAGCCATGTCCACGAAATGCTCCCCAAAGTGAGCATCGTGCGGACATGGCCGAGCATGCCCGTCGAACGCCCACGAATGTGAGCAAGTTGCCCCGATGAGCTGTGCGGGCGCGGGCAGGTCTACTCCGGCTCGGAATCGGATGGGTCAGGCTCGCGTGAGCAGTACACCTCGCCGTTGCCCTTTGTGATGCAGAGATATGTGGCAAGCCGGCCGCAGCCTTTTCACGCGGTAAGCGTGTCCGCCGATCTCTTGAGATTTCATCTCTTCCTCGGGACACCTGAGGTCGTTGGCGCCACGGGCGCGCGCTTCGCTTGCTTCCGAAACGCAGCCCGCCAGGGTTACAAGTCCGTGCTCGGGCCGTTGGCGCTGGACCTTCCCAAATGCAGCTCTGGCACGCGCGGAAATGTTCGCCAGCTGTGCGCCGTGCAACCACGAAGCCCGGACGCCCTACTTGCACGTGCCCGGATTGCTGATGCTGGTGGGTGGGCTGAAGACCGCACAGGTCTTGCCGCTCGCGCAGTCCGACGGGGCCACGCAGTACGTCTGGCACTTGCCAATGGCGCCGCCACCCGAGCACGAATACGCCTGGGGCGGACTGCCAAAGCTCGACCAGCAGTCGGACTTGTACAGACATGTGTTGCCCTCGGTGTCGGCGGAACAGCGGTACGTCTTCGACCCCGGTTCAAACAGGCAGCGTTCTTTGCCAGGGCAGTCCGCGCTGCCGGGCGTGCACACGGAGCCAATGCAGCTCGTCTGGCCGCAGATCCCTGTCGGACACGCGCCGCAGTTCAGTTTGCCACCGCAGCCATCGTCGATCTGACCGCACTGGCCTGTCGCACACTTTTTCTGGATGCAGCACGACCCTTGTACACACGAAAAGCTCGCGCACTCGAGACCGGTGATGCATCCACATTGGAATGCGAACGGCATGCATGTCTTGCCTTCGGGTCCGTTGCAATCCCCGGGGCCGAGGCACGGCACACACTGGTTGCTACCGAGATCGCAGCGCGGGGTGGGCGCTGCGCACATGGCGTCCGACGTGCACCCTGCTTTGCAGGTGTTCCCGCTCGGATCGCACACAAGCTGCCCAGGGGTTTTGCAGTGCGCGCTTGTGACGCAATCCACGCACACGTTCTTGTCCTGCAAACACGCGCGCCCCGGACAGTGGCTGTCGTTTGCGCACGCAACGCACTGTCCCTTGGCCGCATCACACACCGGCGTGGTCGCGTCGCATTCGCCATCCGCGACGCAAGTCGGGCACGCCGCTGGGTCGAGTTGGTGCAGTTGTTCGAGTCCCGTCTGACACGCGGCAACGCAAGTCGCAGCCACCTCCGGCGTCGTGTTCCAGCAAGTCCCCGCTTCACCGTAGGCAGCGATCACCGCCGCCCCGGTCGCCGGCTGGGTACTGAGCGCGCAGGACAGGTAGCGCTGACAGACGTCCGGCGGGCCCCCGCCTAGTCCCGCGTCCTGGCCGCCCGTTGCTGCGGAGCCGCCGCCCGCAGCGCCGGCCCCGCCGAATCCGCTCCCCGCACCGAAGCCGCCCGCATCACTCGCGCCGGCGCCCCCGCTGCCCGAGCCCGAACAACCCGCAGCGAAAGCAGTGAAAAACCCGAAGGCCAAAGCAACACACGAGGAACGTAGGAGCATCCAGCGACCTTGAGCCGGCGAAATGTCCCGGGTCGCACGCAGTCGCCATCTTTCGTTGCACTACCCAGAAAATCAGCCCGTGATTCCACGCGGAGCGAAATGACTGTTGGTAACTCCCGGGAGCTGCGCTCAGTAGCCCGCGCCTCGAAGCTGCGCCACACTTCGAGCATGGAGCGAACGGGGTTACTCGCGATCGGGCTGTTCTGTCTCGCGTGCAGCGGGCCGAACAACGAGGAGGGGAGCGATCTGCATTCGGCATTGCTGGACCGCACGTTCGTGTCGGAGTCCATCGAAGGCTGGCAGCTTGTTCCCGGCACCGAAGTGCGCCTCCGTTTCAGAAACCAAGAACTGTCAGCCGACGCAGGGTGCAACTCGATCAACGGTTCCTACACCATCAGCGGCAGCACTCTCACAATGCCCGGCTACGGGATGACGGAGATGGGATGTGATCCGCCGCGTCATGCGCAGGACCAGTGGCTGCTCGACTTCCTGCGCGCCAAGCCGAGTCTCGAACTCGTCGAACCCCGCCTGGTGATGTCGACGCCAGACGCAAAGATGACTCTACTCGATCGCGAGGTGGCAAGCCCCGATCTCCCGCTGGTGGGTACGCTCTGGAAAGGTGACGGGTTCAGCGACGGTTCGTCCGCAAGCGGACCTGGCGCGCCGGGGGTGAGCGCATTCTTTCGTTCCGACGCAAGCGTGACGATCAACAGCGGCTGCCAAACCGGCACCGGCACGTATCACGTCACTGCTGACGCCCTCACTTTCGAGGGGTTCGCCTATGACGGCGCCAAGTGCCCCGACCCGGCATACCAACACAGCTCCGACCAAGTCCTGCTGGTACTCGATGGCTCGGCCGTCAGCTTCGAGATCGAGGAACGGCGACTCGCCATCCACCACGGCAAGAACACGCTCTACTTCAGAGCAGGTGGTTGACGCAGTCACGGAGTTTGCCGGCCGCGGCGGGACTTCGAACTGCGTGCGGCACCCCGCATTCTAGCTTGGCGGCCGGCTGGGCGCCCTTCTTAGGTCGGCGCCGAACCGTGAGAGGATCCAACCCGCCTCACGGTGCCGGAAACCGTACTCGACGCGACAGCTTCCCGACTCGAAGTTCACCCTCTAGCGCGTCAGGCGAAAGCGGGAACGTTGCGATACCCAGCTCGTCGCTAACGGACGACAGTGTGCCCCCATCGCCCA
>CBDUPW010000419.1:0-5813 GCA_965369205.1 uncultured Polyangiaceae bacterium
GGGCGTAGCCCGGTGCATACCCGGGTTGGGGCGGAGCTGCGCCCGCCGGATAGCCAGGCGGGCCGTGTCCCGGTGCGTACACGGGGCCAGTTTGTGCGGGAGCGGCGGCTGCCGGCGCAGGTGTGGCTGGCGGCGCGGGCGCTGTTGGCGGCGGCACCGCCGCGGGCTCTTGACCGGTGGGCTCTGCCGCCGATCCAAGCCCGCTCACGATCACCACTGCGGTCGCGATCCGAGCGCTGCGTGCCACCACGTTCACAGTGTTTCCAAATACGCCACGAGGTCGGTGATGTCGTCGGTTCCTAGCCCTGTCAAATCACCATGGCGGGCGCCACCGCAGCTGCCAAATCGATCCTGCAGGGTCGGAGCGCAACCGTTGTGCATGAATGGTGCGCGCGTGCCTACACCGACGAGCGACGGAACCTTGAACGTGCCGCCTGTGCCCACGTCGTAGCGATCCGAATTTGTGTACAGCGGGCCTGTGTGGCATGTGGCGCACTCCGCGCTCTCGAATAGCTTTGCCCCGCGGGCGGCCCGGGCGGGATCCACGACTGGACCCACTGGGGCAGGCAGTGCATCCACGTACTGAGCAAACAGCTGTCGCTGCGGCGTATTCGGTCGCTCTGCTCCCATGCGCGAAACGAAGACCTCATGCACCAGGGAATCGAAATCGGCAATGTCACCGTCCCAATGAAACGGCGCCCGGGCGAGCACACCGCCACCAACGGCCTGGGTGCGCCGAGGGCCGATGCCAGCGAAGTCCCAGACGCGCCCGTCCTCGCTTCCGTCTGCATGACACGACGCACAGGCGATGCCCCGACCGCTGTTCATATGAAAGAGTGCGAAGCCAGTGTCGGCGCGACTCTCATGGCTGAGCGCAATGCTTTCGCCGCCGAGGCTGAGCAGCGCGGCGGGCTCGCGGCTCTGCACCCAGAGCTGGCCAGATGCCGTAAAGGCCAGGGCTACGGGCTCCCCCGGGACGCGGGGCTCGGTCTGCTCCCCGCCGCAGGGCTGGGTGCCAATGCTCGCGATCGGAAGCGAGTACAGCGTCGGGCGCTTGTCGACACTCCACGCGTTGGCCACGTTCACCACGGAAATGCGGTTGCCGTCCGGGGAGAGGGCAATGTCCGTAGCACCAGCGAAGCGCGGCAAGATCGTGACGCCGACGAGCGGCGACGGGTCGTTCACGTCGTCGGGATCCAGCCGGCTGACGCCTTCGCCCACGATCGCGGGGTCACATTGGGAAAACGAGTCGCCTCCGTAGCCGCCGGACTCCGTGCGCACGCCCTCGATGGTTGCCTGTTGGTGCAGCATGGCGACGCCGCCGAAGGGCAGTGCGATTGTTCGCCAGGCCACTCCGAAGGAGGTTGCGCCGTCTTTGCTAGCGCCGCCTGGCCGCAGGGTTCGTTGCAGAGCGCCCGTCTCATCGAGCACCAGCAGCTCTGCGCTCTTGAATCGCGTCACCAGCAGGCGCGCGCCATCCACCAGCACATCGCGCAGGTCACCCCCCAGCGCCACGCTCCGAAGCGCGGGACCCGAGGCCGGAAGGGTGACCAACTCGCCGGTGGCGCATGCCACATGAAGCTCACCACGCCCGGCATCGAAGGCCATACCGCGGGGCGCGGGGCACACCGCACGGGACTCTACCGCCGACGCGCTCTTGGTATCGACGGTCAGGACTTTGCCACTGCGTCGCAGCGCGACGAACGCGTGAGCGTCGGGCCCAGTGATCACGCGACCGGGTTCGGCGCCCGCAGGCAGCGCGATGGCGCGCACGGCTTCGCTCGCTAGGTCCACGACGAAGATGCTGTCGCGATCGGGATCGGCGACCACCGCCACATTGCCCGATGTGATTGCGAGAGTGCCGCCGTGTACCGGTGTGGCGCGTTCGGCGCGAACGCCCTCGCTACCCCCTGGGATCCCAGCGACCCCCGGTCCGGCGCTCACCACGGTGCCCTCTTCGGGATGCTCCGTGCAACCCAGAGCCACCAACAACCCAAGACCCAGATATCGACGCATGCTCACCCTCCGCCGCAACGCACGGCCCGCTCCGTCTAGCAATCCCCTTGCCACAGCGGAAACTCCGGCAAGTTTCGGAGACGTCCGCCCCCCGACCCGACAATCTTGTCAGCACTGTCGCGGAATTGCCACAGACGGCTCAATGCGCACACAGCTTGCGCAATGCCGCGAGCGCGCGCGCGATCTGCTCGGGGGTCACATAGGGCGCTGGGCCAAAGCGCAGGATTTCTCCGCGGGCGTCAGCGAAAATGCCTTCTTTGCGCAAAGCGACGACCAGCGCGGCCGCGTCGGGGCGACGCAGTGCGACAAACCCGCCTCGCTGTCCGGCGCCGCGCGGGGTCACGATCTCGAAACCGTCCAGCCCGTCGATGATCTGCTGGGTTTGACGCAGGGAGAGTTCCCGCAGCGCCTCCACGTTCCAGTCCTGCGAGCGAAACAAGTCGATCACGGCACTGGCGCGATAGTGACTGGCGGGGTCGTAGGTGCTGCCAGCGAAGCGGTCGGCACCACGGCTCCCGTACTCGATGCGATCGGCTTGAGGCGCGTCGAGTCGTTCGAAATCCGCAAACCAACCTGTGTACACCGGGCGCAAGGTGCATGCCGGCGGAACGCGAAGAAAGCAGACGCCTTCGCCCCACTGGGCGTATTTGTAGCCGCCCGCTGTGAGAAATACGGACGCAGGAAAATCCGCGAGCGACAGCGGAACCACGTTGAAGGCATGGTACGCGTCCAGCAGCACGACGATGCCGCGGGCCTCCGCAGCGCGGCACAACTCCGGGAGGTTTGGCACGATGGCCGCAGACTGGAACAGCACCGTCGAACACATGATGGCGGCCGTGTCGTCTCGCAGCGCAGACTGCAAACGCTCAGCCAGATTGTGCACAGGCGTCTGGTCTACGATGGAGACGGCGACACCGGCTTCCCGCAGCCGACGCAGCTGTCTCGACAGACTGTGAAACTCACCGCTGGTGGTCACGAGATGGGGCCGGCGCTCGAAGTCGAGAGCGCTAAGCAATCGACACACCAGCTCGTGGGTGCTGCCGCCGAGGGCGTATTCATCCGCCGCGCCCCCCAAACGCTCGGCGATGCCGCGACGCACGCGATCGGCGCGCTGTTGGGCATGCGCCCACTTGTCGTCGACATAACGCGCCGCATCATCGTAGCTTTCCAGCAGGCCTTTCCGGGCGATGTCGGGCCAGGCCTGGTGCGAGTGCCCGGTCAGGAAGACCCGGTCGCCCTCCAAGAAACGTCGGTAATGCTCCCGAAAAGCAGATGGATCCAGTCCGGTGCGCTCAGTCACGGGGAGGTCATACGAAAGCGCAGCGGCGCCGACAAGGCCCGGCGCATGCGAGCGCTCCCTCACGAATTGTCGGCAGCGCCCGTTCAGCAAGGTTGCCCCCACGTGTCTGTCGTCCGCACCCAAGCCCAGCTGATATGCCAAGCTCCGTCCCCAGTCTCCTGCCGGTCCTGGAGCGCGTGTTGAACAGTGGATTGAGCTTCCAGAGTGCGTTCTCAGACTTCCCCCTCGCGGTGACGGTGATGGACGCGGACGCGCGCGTCCTGTTCCTAAACACAGCAGCAGAAAGCCTTTTCGGGTGGAGCGCCGCGGAGGTGCTCGGCAATGTCTCGCCCCTTGCGCCGGACGAGCTGGCGGAGCAGTGCCGCCACATCCTCGGGCAGATTTTTTCAGGCGAGACCATCCGCGGCATCGAGACGACGCGCATCCACAAGAGCGGAACCCGCGTGCCCGTGGAGTTGTGGGCGGTGCCCCTGCGGGACGCGAACGGCGCGATCCACGCGAGTCTCGGCGTGCTGCTCGACCTAACAGAACGCCGGCGGACGCTGCGCGACCACCAGTATTTGCTCCAGCATCTGCACGATGCTGTGCTGTTATACGACGCAGAAACGGAGATCGTGCTCGAAGCCAATCGTCGTGCTTGCGAACTCTACGGCGTCACGCGCGCGCAGATCCTCGGCACATCCCTGGCGGATTTTTCCACGGAAAGCCGAGGTGCGCGCGCTGCCACGATCCGCGCCTTGGAACAAGAAACCGTCAGCGCCTACGAAACCGTGCATCGAAGCCACGACGGCACTTTGATCCACTTCGAGGCGAATGCCACCTCCTTGGATTACCAAGGCCGCAAAGTGATCCTCAGCGCCGCACGCGACGTCACGGAGCGCAAACAACTTGAGTCGGACCTGATGCAGGCGCAGAAGCTCGAAGCCGTCGGACTGCTGGCCGCAGGCGTGGCCCACGACTTTTCCAACGTCCTGACCAGCGTGCTCGGCGCGGCCAGCATGCTGGCAGACGAGCTCGGGGCGGATCACCCCCTGCGGGGCCTGGCCGAGGAGATCACCGCGGGCGCCGAGCGTGGAGCGGCGCTGACTCAACGCTTGATGTCCTTCGGACGACGACAAGCCGTGGAGCTCGAGGTCCTCGATCTGCGCGTCGTGGTGCAGCAGCTGACGTCCTGGCTGCGACGCATCGTGGAAGAATCGGTGAGTCTGAACATCGTTGCCGGCGCAGAGCCCGCGTTGGTATTCGCGGATCGCTCTCAGCTGGAACAGATCATCCTGAACCTAGTGCTCAACGCGCGGGACGCGATGCCCTACGGCGGGACCATCGAGATCGCGACGCGCTGCGTGAACCTCGATGCCAGCTCTGCGCACCCTCTCCGAGAAGGCGGCCACGTGGAGCTACGAGTCAGCGACACGGGCCAGGGCATGACTTCGGAAACCATGGAGCGCGCGTTTACGCCGTTTTTCACCACGAAGGCCCCGGGCAAGGGCACGGGACTCGGCCTTTCGACCGTGCGCACTATCGCGCGCCAAAGCGGCGGGCAAGTCGAGCTGCACTCAGAGATGGACTGCGGCACGACCGTGACCGTCACGTTGCCCGCGAGCACGGCCCCTGCCCGAATCACGCCCATGCACACCGCCGAACGGCCGCAGGCGCGTGCCGGAGCCACGGTGCTCGTCGTCGAAGACGAAGCCACCGTGCGGCGCACCGCGGTACGCATCCTGAAGAAGGCGGGCTATCACGTACTCGCTGCGGCCGGAGCGGCCGAGGCACGCACACGCTTCGCCCATCACGACATCGACGTCATGATCACTGACGTGATGATGCCTGGCGAGAGCGGTCCAGAGTTGGCGCGTGCCATGTCAGCGGCAGAACCGAACCTCAAGGTGGGCTTCATGTCGGGCTATGTGCCCGAACACGGCGTCACCTTCGGCGGGGGGCCCTTTGTGCAGAAGCCCTTCACGCCCCAGGAGTTAGAGCAATTGGTGGCCGCGGCGCTGACTAACGGCAGCGAAGACGCATAGTTCCGCCGACGCCCGCTACGGCTGGGAGCCCAAACGCCCCGGGCGCCTTCCCTCGGCAAACGTTCCCTCGCCGCCCAATGACCGAATTCCAATCGGACGCGCAGCGCCATGCGCCCCGCAGCCATCTGCGAGGCACAGGCGGCGCCCCGCACTCAAGGAGTGCTAGCGCACTGCGTGGGGCACTGCTGCATTTGGCAGCTCTGCGCGTTTTGCGCGAGGGTGGCTCCACCGAGAAACTGCCCACACTGTGTCGCCGCACAGATCGTCACGTTCGACGCGCTGGCGCATTTCTGCTGGATGCACTGCACCAAGTTCTTACACATCGGGCTCTTGTCACAGGCGTCGATCTGCGGGCAGCACTTCTGCTTCAAACACGCCTCACAGGCCGGCGGGAAACCAGTCTGGATGTTGGCGCACGGTCCGCTGCTCGTACCGCCCGTGCCCGCGCCGCCGGTGCCCGCGCCGCCGGTGCC
>CBDUPW010000420.1:0-5758 GCA_965369205.1 uncultured Polyangiaceae bacterium
CGCCGGTCGCACCGGTACCGCCGCTTGCCGCACCGCCGGTCGCACCGGTACCGCCTGCTCCGCCCGTCGCAGCTCCGCCACTGCCCGAGCTGCCTCCCGCGCCGGAGCTACCGGTTGTACCCGCGCCGGCTTCGTCAGTGCCCGGGGTGCCGCCGCCCCCCGACGCATTCTCCGCGCCGCTGCCACACCCCGCGGCAAGCACGAGACCGAACGCAACTACGGATCGCACCACGAGCAGTCTAGCAGGAAACGGCCGTGTCAGCCTGTGGG
This sequence comes from uncultured Polyangiaceae bacterium, assembly GCA_965369205.1. Taxonomy (GTDB): domain Bacteria; phylum Myxococcota_A; class Polyangia; order Polyangiales; family Polyangiaceae; genus JACKEA01. Next base: position 271 of record CBDUPW010000420.1, read on the forward strand.
TGGCAGGGCATCGGCCCGACGGCTCTGGGCCTCTTGCACAAGCGCGCGTTCGGTGCGGCCGTGCATCCAGATGGCGAACCAGGCCACCGGCGCGGTGATCAGCCCCGCGATGGAAAACGCATGGGGCGCGTAGGCCGGCAGCACCATGCACACAACCAATGCGGCAATGAGCACTAGGCACATCGGCCACAGCCAGCGTAGCAATAGTGCCGACACTGCAGCGCAAACCGTCGTCAGCAGCAACAGGTCTTGCACGAAGATGCGCGACGGTGGCAGTGCGTAGAGCAAGCCCATGACACGGCTCAGGGTCAGCGCACCGCTGGCGACGAACATGCCACCAACGATTTTGCGGTTGAAGGCATTGTCGAACAACTGCTTGCGCAACAAGACGGACACAGCCACTACGACGGCGTTGATGAAGAGCGCGAACATCAGCAAACTCTCGGCGCGCAGGTCGGCAACGCTTGGCTGTGCGAATGCAAACGCCGTAATGGCAACCGCAGCGCCGAGGAGTGCCGCCAGCCCCCGGGTGCGTGTTTTGCTGCCGACGTTAGCGTCCTGGTCTCGGGCCATGGCGCGCAGGCGCTGCTCTTCGACATGCTTGCGCACCAGGCGTCGCCGGGCCGCTTCGACGCGCTCTAACAGCGCGGGCGCCGGAGTGCCCAACTCCGCGATCAAGGCCGCCGCGCTCTCCACGTGGTGCTGACGCAGTTCCAAGTCGACCTGCGCGGCGATGGCGGCCGATCTGCCCTGCGTGGCGGCGGCGCTTTCCGGCCAGGCTTCTTGCGCCTGGGTGAAACCGAAACGAGCTTCGGTGACCAACTGGTAGGCGAGTCGCAGGTCTGTCACCGGGCGATCCTCCGGCGTTGCCCGCAACAGCTGTTGCAGTGCCTGCAGACGTTCTTCGGCGTGGTGCATGAGTGCGATGGCGCCGCGGTGTCGAAGAAACGTGGCGAGCTCGTCGCGAAAGGCGAGAGCGCTCGCGGGGCGATCCCTCGGGTCCCGTGCGGTCGCTCGACGGCAGAGCAACGCAAGCTCCTCCGGCACCTCTGGCGCATACTCGCGTGGCTCAGAGCAAAAGGCGTTGAGCATCACTTCCTGCAAGGTGCTGCCCTGGTGCAAGAAACTCCGGGTCAGCACTTCGTGCAGCGTTGCGCCCAACAAATACACGTCGGTGCGCGGCGTGACCGGACGGCCGCTGACCATTTCCGGAGCCATGTACGCCGGCGTGCCGGACAGTCCTGTGGAGCCACTTTCGTCGGCCGCGCGCACAGCGATGCCCCAGTCCACCAAGTACGCTTCGCCAAAGTCGCCGACCATGACGTTTTCTGGCTTCAGATCGCGATGGATCACACCGCGGCTGTGGGCAAAGTGCACTGCCAAACACACTTGCATCAAGATTTCGAGATGGGCTTCCAGCTGATCATCAGGTCGCCCACGCCACGCAGCATGTTCGGCGTCGTAGATCAGCGCACGCCACTCCACGCCCTCGATGCGTTTCATGACCAAGACCGGCGCGCCAAGGTCATCGAGACCGAGCGCATGCACGGGGACGATACCTGGATGCTCCAAGGCGCCGGTGATCACCGCTTCGCGCAGGATCGCCTCCGACGCATGCGGCGCCGTCGTGTCTGATTTGACGGTCTTGACCGCCACCTCGCGCTGCAGCGAATGCTGCCGCGCACTGTGAACGCGTCCCATGCCGCCTTCGCCCAGTAGATCCCGGATCTCCAAGTCCGTACGCTTCAGGGGGCTCTCTCCAGCCGTTTTCGGCGCGCCGGAGAACGATACGGAGATCCGGGGCAGCTCGCCGGCTTGGGGCCGCGTCCAGCCTTCGGGCGGCTGCGCCACGCCGGCAGCCTGCGCTTCGGTCATGCGCAAGGTGCGTGGTGTGACGGTTGCGTCCGGGGCAACAAGCGGTGCTGTCTCCGCCAGGCCCAGGGCCTGCCAGCGCTCGTGAAACGTTGCCTTGAGCTCCGCGGAGTCAGTCACAAGTCGAGACTAACCCACCGCCGTCAGCGGGCGGTGGGCCACGGAGCCTGTACTGGAATAGTGGCTCTGAAAGCACCAGAGTCGCGACCCCAAAACAAGAATCAGCGAATCACACCAGGCCCAGCTTGGGCAGCAGCTTCTCGAGTCTTGCCAGCGGCTCTTCCAAGCTACGGATGCCTTCTTGCCAGAACTCCCGGGATTCCAGATCGCGTCCGAGGGCTTCTTTCGCGACGCTATGGGCGAGACCGCAACCCGTGAGTTTCAGCAGCTGCTCGTAGCGAGGCAAGAACTTGGGCCCCTCGGATTTGAACTGCGCGTAGAGCCCACGACTGAGCAAGTAGCCAAAGGTGTAGGGGAAGTTATAGAAGCTCACGCCGGAAATGTAGAAGTGCAGCTTGCTGGCCCAGAACAAAGGATCTTCTCCGCCTTCGGCTAGGGTGTCACCGAAAATGCGGCGCTGCGTCTTCGTCATCAATTCGGAAAGCTCGCTGGTAGCGACTTCTTCTTTCTTGCGTCGCTCGTAGAACTCCCGTTCGAACTGGAAGCGCACGGGGATGTCGAGCAAGAACGCCGTCGCGTCGCCGAGTTGCTCGCTCAGCAGCACCGCTTGTTGCTCTTCGGAGATCTCCGGGTTTTCCAAGAGGCCGTCGCTCAGCACCATCTCGGCAAAGGTGGAGGCGGACTCCGCCAAAGTCATCGGATAGTTGCGCGCCATGCCACGCAGATCACGCATGACCCAATTGTGGAAAGCGTGGCCGACTTCATGCGCCAGTGTGGAGACGTCGGAGAGCGCGCCTTGGAAAGTCATGAAAACGCGAGACTCGTTGATGAGCGGCGAGCTGGTGCAGTAGGCGCCGGGCTGTTTGCCATCCCTGGGTTCGTGTTCGACCCATTTGCGCTCGATCACGCGATCGAAGAACTGCGACAGGTCGGGGTATGCGCGCGAAAAGGCGCCGCGCACCATGTCTTGGGCGCCCTCCCAGCTGACTTCCTGGCTCGACTTCAGCGGTAGTGGCGCTTCGAGATCCCACCATCCGATTTGCTTCTGACCCAGCGCCTTGGCTTTGAGTCGCAAGAAGCGGCGTGCGACCTCAGCGTTGTCCTCTACCGCTGCGAACATCGCGTCGAGAGTCTTGTGGGAGATCGCGGCGTCGAAAACGGCCACGTCCAAGAAGTGCTCGATACCGCGCTGCGCGTAGAGCGTATGCCGAGTGCCGGCGATGGCGTTCAACGCGGACGCAGCGACGTCGGCCACGCCTTTCCAGGCTACGTTTCCACCGTCGAAAGCAGCCTTGCGCACCTTCGGATCGGCATTGCTGGTCAGGGAGCGGCGTCGCGACATGGGTACGCGCTCGCTGCGTCCATCGGACCATTGCATGTCGAAGTTTAGCGTGCCCGACACCGTGTCGTAGAGCCGACCCCACGCGTGGATGCCATCGGTGGCTAGATCTGCCGCCAAAGCTTCGCGTTTCGCGTCCATGGACAGCCGCGCTTCGTCGCGCAATCGCTCGATGTAGAAGCGCGCGTTTTCCAGGCTGGGCTTCGCGACGAGTGCCGCCATGGCGGCGTCGTCGGCGTCCCGCACGCCGCGGAACAGTTCTACGGCGAGCTTTTGCATGTCGGCGCCGAGCACGGAGAGGCGGCTGCTCTCTTTGCGGAAGGCTTCATTCTTTGCGTCGCAAGATGCCAGTGCGTGCACATAGGACCAGACGTGACTGAGGCGCGTGGAGAGGTTCTCGTAGTTGGTCAGCAGCGCTGCCCATGGGTCGACGTTGGCCTCGGATAGGGGCGCAAGTTTCTGAGCGTCCGCGGTTGCCGCTGCGACGTCCGCTCGAAGCGCTTGATTGAAATCGCGGTATTCCTGGCCGTCGAAGCTCGGAAAGTAGGGAACAAGATCCCAATTCATCAGTGGCGCGTTCATGAGACGAAGCGTGAGCGCGGGGCCGGGCGGGCCGCAAGTGGCACGGTTCGTGTAACTCCCTGTGGGGAGGCGTGGAGGGCGTGTTTTTGTGGCACAGCCCGCGCCAAATCCTGACGAGGTGATCATGTCCGCAAAGCACTATTTCCAAGCGCGCATCCGATTCCTGGCTGTGCTCAGCGCGTCCGGCGCTTTGGCCCAGGTCAGCTGCGGTGGGAGTACGGACTCGGACGGCGCGGGTGGCACGTCGGGAAGCGGTGGCCAGGCCAGCGGCGGCACACCGGCAACCGGGGGCTCCGTTGCCAGCGGCGGCGTCACCTCGACCGGCGGCACGCCAAGCACCGGTGGCACTGCCGGCACGCCAAGCTGTGACTTCGGCAACGCGCAGCAGCTTTGCTACAGCCTGCAGTTTCTGGAAGACCAGCTGAACCACCCCGGCCCCTGGGGCGGCGACGCACCGGGTCCGGAAGATGCGGGCCCCCCGATCAAGCTTACGGAGTGTCCGTCCCACGACCTAGTGCAGAGCGACTGTTGCAACCCAGCCGTTTCGGGTCCGACGAAGCAGGGCGAGCTATGTTGCTACGTATTCTGTGAAGGCGGCTGTTGTGGGCGCGCGTTCGTGATCGATGGCGACACGCGCCTTGCAGAGCTGGTGGAGCGAGACGATTGGTTCGCGTTGCCCGTCGACTCATCTGCCCTGGACCTAGACGACACGACGCGAGCAGCGCTGGCGCAGATTTGGCGCGAAGACGCGCGCATGGAGCACGCTTCGGTGGCTTCGTTTGCACGCTTCACATTGGAGCTGCTTGCTCTGGGGGCTCCAGCGGACTTGGTGGAAGGCGCGCAGCGCGCCGCCCTCGACGAAGTTGAGCATGCGCGTCTGTGTTTCGCCCTCGCGTCGCGACTTGGCGGCAGCGCTCTTGGCCCTGGCAGCTTGGACGTTTCTGGATCGGGCAATGCGCGTGGTCTGGCCGACGCCGCAGCCGCCGCGCTCGTTGAAGGCGCAATCGGCGAGACCGTGGCAGCGATGTTGGCGCATGAGCAACTCGCCGGCGCGACGGACCCAGGCGTGCGCCGGGCCTTGCAACGCATCGCAGGTGACGAAGAAACCCACGCGGAACTGGGTTGGCGATTCGCGCGGTGGGCCCTAGCTCAAGGTGGCGCGACGGTGCGCGCCGCGCTGGCACGTGCCGCAGCGGAAGCGCTTCGCCACCCGCCGCGGCCGGTTGCGCCGCGGGATGTAGACTCGGTGGCTTGGCGCGCGTATGGGCGGCTCTCCCAGGATGCGGCTGCGCGCGTGGTCGAGCGAACCATGCGCGAAGTCATCGAGCCGTGTCTGGCCACGCTGTTGGAAGAGAGTGGACCATCGCCGCGACCGGACGTGAGCAGCGTATCGGGTCCGGAGCGTCGCGCGCGGGCCTGACGACTGCGCTCCTACCGACACCTACATCCTGATCCAGATCCTCGAGGATTTGAGATCTTCTGGTGCAGGCATCTTCAGCCGGCACGCGTGCGTGCTGGGTCACCCTCGCTCGGAAGTCGGGCCGGTCGTAACGGATAAAGGCTAGTGTGATCGAT
>CBDUPW010000421.1:0-5755 GCA_965369205.1 uncultured Polyangiaceae bacterium
GGCTTTCGTACCGCAGCCGCCGCTCCACGCTGCTTGCGATGGCGGCCTTGGAGCGTGCGCGCCGGGGGATCCGTCAGCGCGATGCCCTGTTGGACGAAGCACGCGAGGATTTGGATCGCGTGGTGGCCGGAGCCCGTGCGGGTCGCCTGACCGGTCGCAGCATCGACTCCTTCCAGCTGAGTAGCGTGATCGGTCGCGGCGCCATGAGCGAAGTGTACCTCGCAGCGCACATGGACACGGGACAGGAGGTTGCGCTCAAAGTTCTGCATCCGCACCTGTCGGAATCGCCGGGCCAGGTGAAACGGTTCTTTCGCGAAGCGCAAATCATCGCGGCGTTGGCGTCGCCGCACATTCCCAAGCTGTTCGCATCGGGCATGGACGCAGACGGTTCACCCTACTTGGTGCTCGAACTTCTGGATGGGCTCGACTTGGCTGCTGATCTTCGCCAGCGAACGACCCTGCCCCTAGAGGAAGTTGACACGCTCGTGGAGCACACGTGCTTGGCGCTGCACGCCGCGCACGAAGCCGGCGTGGTGCACCGAGACATCAAACCGCAGAACCTGTTCTTGGCGGTAAAACCGAAGCTGTGCTGGAAGGTGCTCGATTTCGGTGTGTCGATGATCGCCAGTGGCACGGGCACGTTGACCCAGGGCGGCGTCGTCGGCACTCCAGCGTACATGGCGCCCGAACAGGCGCTGGGCGCGGACGTGGATCGACGCGCAGACGTGTTCTCTCTGGGAGCCGTTATCTACCGCGCTGTGACTGGGCGTCCGCCCTTCAGCGGCAACTCGAATGCGGCGACGGTGTACGCGGCGCTCCGCTACCAGCCCGTACGGCCTGGCGAACTGGTTCCACTTTCTGCAGAGGTGGACGCAGTCCTGGCGCTCGCGCTCGCCAAGAAGCCGAGTCTGCGATTCGACTCCGCCGACCAGTTGGCGGCCGCATGGAGCGACGCTCGGTGCGGGCGTCTCGGCTCGGACTCGAAGCGCGCGGCGGAGCGGCTGCTCGCGGTGCACCCTTGGGGTACGGACTACACCGCAGGCGAGCGTCTCACGGCTTCTTGAACTCCCCGTCCGCCCGTGACCCGCAGTTGGCGCGGAGTGCCTAGCGGTGGGCGCTAAGTGAACGGTACTTGGCGGCCCCGCGGCGAGCTCACCCCCTGACAGTCGCTACGTCTCGTCTGCCGAGTCACCCTCTGAATCGCCCCCAGGGACTTCGGGGATATCTGACGCAACGCGCACGAATCGCGCGCGCCACGCTGCGGGACTGACTCCATGGTGCTGGCGAAAGAGCGCGGTCAGGCGCGAAGGTGCCAACTCGATGGCGGCTGCGACGGACTTTAGCGGCATGTTCGAGCCTGCGAGGAGTTGCTCCGCGCGCGCCAAGCGATAGCGCGCAATTTCCTCTCGGAACGAACTGCCGGTCAGGTCCAGATCTCGCTGCAGGGAGCGGCGGCTGGTGCCGAGGGCACGCGCAACCTCCGGCAACGAAAGGATGTGGCCGCTCGATGCCAGCACCGTGCGCAGTCGCGAAACGATCGGTGGCACATCGATGTGCTGGAGGCGCAGCGCCGTGACAATGGCACGCACAGCGGCCGGGTCCGGCGGAGCCAGCCAATCGATGGCCTCGGTGAGGTCCCCCAGCGATTCGACGCTGTAGGTTGGCTGCACCACACGGTAGAAACCGGCAACGGCCGCGCCAATGGCGCCCGAACCATGTACGAGGGCCTGGCGCTGCACCGTTCGGGCGAAAACGCTTTGACGTTCCGCCATGTAGCGCATGATGACTTCGAACGCTGCTACGTCGATGGTTCGCAGCGAGCGCATGTCCACCAAAGACATGTGTGGCTCGCCTTCGCGCGCGCCCACCTCAAAGGCCTGCGTCATCTCAAGGGCGTCGTCCGCGGTGGGATCGCCCCACGCGATCAGCCCCTTGGTGTGTGTGCTCTGCTGCCAAAAACAGAAGCAGCGCCGCACAACGTATCGGTCGACCGGTGATTCCACGAAGCTTGCAATGTCCCGGGCAGGCTGCAATGGCAGATCCGAACTCGAAACCGTGGGCCGCGGCATATGGGGTGACGGGAATCTAGCCCGTCGGCTGCCTCCGCACTAGTTCGTCCGAGTGGCGATATGGAAACGCGGTGTCCGGCCTTCCGGCAGGCGACGGCGGCCGCACCCGGGGTAACCTCCCCCTGGGGGCTGGTTACTCCGGGGGATCCCCGTCGTCTCGGCCGCCCGACATCCTGCGGTCCGCGCGACGCTTCACGCAGGTCCGCTCAGGGTCCGCTTGGCAACTCGGCCAGAAACGCTTGTGTGCGTGCGCGCTCTGCGCTGTCCAGATCGCCCGCTAAAAACTCGGTTACTTCTGCGGCGGCGTGGAAGAGCTGCCGCTTCGGGTTTCCGGCTTCGCGGATGATCCGACCGAGCTGCATCACGAGCGTGGCGTTGCTCTTTGCGGCGATGATCGCGACGCGCTGCAAGTGTGCATTCATGAGACCAAACAGACGCGCCAGTTCGTCGGCGACCGCCGGTGAGTAGATGGCCACCGGCCGGTGGTCCGCGCACAGTACGGGACCTTCCCCGTCGCGCGCGATGTGGTCTTGCACGACCTCGCTCAACGCCGCGCTGTACGCCTGTGCGTCCTCGGGCCCTTTGAGGGCGTGCACCCGCGCCTCGATGAGCCGACCCACACGGATTTCGCAGCTGAAAGTCGCCTGGCTCTGCATGCAGAGCCCTTAGGCTCCCATCAGAAGGCACGCGGAACCAGCCCCAAGCGGCCGGTTCTGCGCGACGGCTTGCGTCCGGTCACCAGATGTGAGAAGTTGCACTTCCAACTTTGGAAGAGCTCGTCAAGATGGCCACCCTGGCCAAACGCAGCGGCGTGCCGGCGCCGACCATCAAGCACTACATGCGCGAAGGCTTGCTGCCCGGACCTGCGCGGCGCACGGCACGCAACATGGCGTACTACGACGCGGGCTTGGTAGATCGCATCGCGACGATCAAGCGCCTGCAGCGGGAACACTTTCTGCCCCTCGGCGTGATCCGTGACCTCCTCGACGCGGCGCCGGAAGCCTCGAACGAGCTCGTCGTCGCCCACGCGGTCGACCGCGCTTTGCAGCAGATGAGGACGCCGGGTGAAAAGACGCGTCGAGAGCTAGCGGATGCGGGCGTGGCAGTGTCGGAGCTCGCGGTGCTGGAGTCTCTTGGCGTGGTGCGTGCCCATGGCACGGGACCGGACGCGCGGTTCCTTGGCGACGATGTGGCGATCCTGCGTACCTTGGGGGCAGCGCGAAAAGCTGGCATCGACGCTTCTATGCTGCCTGCCGAAGTACTGGGGCGCTACGTCGAGGCGCTTCGAGCACTGGTGGCGGTAGAACTGGAGTTGTTCAAAACCGGCGTGTTGCCCCAGGCAGGCGAGCGCACCGAAGAACTCAGCGCCGTGGCGACCACGCTGAGTGAACGACTGGTTGTGCTCCTGCGACGCAAGCTCATCGTCCCGATGCTTGCCGAGGCGGCGGCGGATGCATCGCGCGCCAAATCCAAAGCCAAAACCAAACAACCGCAACGGATGAGGCCGAGACGATGAAGACCGACTGGATGATGCTGTATGCGGCTCTCGTCGCGAGTGCGGGCTGCTCGTCGGAGGACAGAGCCGTGGCGCCGGACGCGGCCATCGGCGCTGCGGGCGTCGGCGGCAGCTCCGGTAGCGGAGGCAACGCGGGCAGCGCGGGCAGCGCGGGTGCAAGCGTTGATTCGGGACTCGGCGGCGGATCCGGGGACGCAGGCGTTGCCGGCAGCTCGGGGGTGCCGAGCCCCGTCGGCCCTGGGCCCCATGCGACCAGCGTCTATGCTGCGACCGCGAACGTTGCAGCCACGGGAAACGCCGTTCCGATCAAGTGTTTCGTTCCAAGCGCTCCGGCTGGACCCGTGCCACTGGTCGTCCTGGCCCACGGCTTCCAGCTGCCTGCGTCTCAGTACGAGGGCACGGCCGCGCATGCGGCTAGTTTCGGTTTCGTGGTGTGCACCGCGGACTTCCCGGCAGGGTTCACGCCCGACCACGTGAAGTCAGCGCAGGACTTACTTGGCAGTTTGGACTTCTTGATCGCAGCCTCCGGCGCGTCTGGTAATCCGGTCTCGGGGCGGGTGGACGCAGCGCGCCTCGCGCTCAGTGGTCACTCCCTTGGTGGCAAGCTCAGTGTGCTGGCTGCGTCGATGGACGCCCGCGTCAAGGTGGTGGTTGCATTCGATCCCGTGGATTCTGCGATGCTGTGCAATCCAACGCAGTGTCCCGATGCTTCAGACAAACTACCCTTGGCGATCCCCATGGCATTCTTGGGCGAAACCCTTGATGCAACGGGAACATTCCAGGCGTGTGCGCCGAAAGCCGACAACTTCGAGACCTTCTTTGCGAAGGCGTCTCCGCCATCCCTGCGCGTCACGCTCCAGGGTGCGAATCACATGAGCTTCATCGACGACCCGACGTCGTGTGGTGCCGTCTGTGGCTTCTGCAACCCCGCAACCATGCCTCATGCGCAAGCGCTGGAGATCAGTCGTGCCTACTTGGTCTCGTTCTTGAGCCGACACCTGCTCGGCGACGTTGGCTACGACAGCTGGCTATCCGGCGTCGAGGCGCAGACGCGCTGGGTCGCGCCCAAGCTCGCCGCGATCGAAACCAAGTAGTGGGGATCTGAAAGAAAAAAAACGCGCGCTCCGGGACCCGGAACGCGCGCTTTTGCTTGCGACGGAGTGGCGCGGATCAGTCGGACGCGGCGTCGCTTGCGCCGGCGTCTGTCGTGCCGCTGTCTGTCGTGCCGCCATCGCCACTGGCACAGTTCGTCACGCAAGTCGTGAAGGTCGTGTACAGGCCACTCGATGCGCCCAGGCAGGACTGACACTGCGTGCCACAGGTCTGAGGTGTGCCGCCGGCCTGCAAACAAGCGCTTCCGCACGCAACGAAGGACGAACACGCGGCGTCCGCAAGACACGCGTCAACTGCCGCGCAGCATTGCCCCTGAATGCATGCCGTTTCCGCCGGAACGTTGGTCTGCAACGCGTTGCACTTCTGGCCCTGAATCGTGCCTGGGCAGTTGGCTGCGCCTCCGGTGCCCGTCGCGCCGGTGCCGCCGCTCGCCGTTGCGCCGGTGCCGCCCGACCCACTGTCGAGGATTCCGCCGCCGAACCCGCCGGTGGCGGTGCCGGCACCACTGCCGCCCGTCGCGCCAGTGCCACCGCCCGAGTCGTCGCTCGAACACGCCATCAGTCCAACGCTCAAAGAGCAGACACCAACAATTATCGACAGGTAGTTCACGGGGCAGATCCTTCCGGTTGATGACCGAGCGACCCTCGTCGCTGGCAGCTGCGTTTCGATTCGTACATCTGCGGCCGCGATGCAACCTTTTGCTCTGCGAAAGCGTATTTCTCGCCCGACGGCATTCCTGATTCAGGTCTTCGACAGCATGGCGAGGGCTCTGTCGACCCCTGCGACGCGGTGCGGCACGTACCCAACGACGAAATAGACGAGCCAGACGGCGACAAGAACGCACGCGGCCGCCAGCGCCAAGAAGCGACGCCCGCCTGCACGGCGGCGGCGCTGAAACGCCCAGGCAAACCCGACCGAGCACGCGGCGAGCGCAACGTAGGACGCGTACTTCTGTCGCGCCGTGCGGGTGAGATCAGCGAGCAGTACGGCTTTGGCCTCCTCGAGGAGGCCGGGATCTGGAGCCCGCACGGCCGGCGCCCCCGGCGGCGTTGCGCGG
>CBDUPW010000422.1:0-5736 GCA_965369205.1 uncultured Polyangiaceae bacterium
TGCGGCGCGAAGAACGTCGCCTCCACGACCTTCGAGGCGCGCGCCAGCGCCGCTCGCATTCGACGATTCCTGCACTACCCCGCGAGCGGGCGCGTGAGTCGTTGTGGAAGCCAATACAGCTATATGATGTCCAGCGATGGGTCGGGGCCTGGTCATCGGTGACGTTCTGCGGAACGGGCTTGTCGCGTTGCGCAAGCACCCCGCTCGCTGCCTGCTGATGCTCGGTGTTATCCCGGTGTTGTGGGATCTGCCACGGTCCCAACTGCAACAGATTCTGTATGGCTCCGAGATCGAAACATCGTCCCCCTTCATGCTGGCGAGCACCGCATGGCGGTCGATCCTTGCGGGCGGACTCATGCTGGCGGCGATCGAACTCGCCGCGGGCAGAAAGGCCCAGTTCCACCTGCTTGCGCGAGGTCTGCGTTTCGCACCGGCGGTGTTTGTAACGGAATTGTCGACGGCCGTTCCAATGTACTTCGTTGGTCAGGCTGCCGCAGCGCCCGCGCATCTCGCTTCCATGGTGGTCTTGCTACCACTCATGGTGCTCATTGTTGTCCGAGGGATCGCGTGGGTCCCGCACATCGTGGACCGGAGCGAGCCCGTTCTGACCGCTTTCCGAAGCAGCTGGAAGGCAACGCGCGGCTCGGGCGGAGAGATTGTGCTGCTCATATTGCTGGTGACGGTCCCAGTGGGCGCTCTCGGTTTCGTGGTGGGCGAACGCCCGTTGTTGGGCCACTTGGTTTCCATCCTCTCCGGCCCGGTTATGCACCTGCTCAGCGCGCAGGTGTACCTGTGCCTGGTGACACAAGCGCCCGCAGACGGCGATCAGACACGCAACGCCGAACCAGCCGATCCACCCTCGGAGCTACCGGTCGACGGCACTGGCTGGGCGCGCGACTCGAAGGACGACCCGTAGGCGCGTTGACGCTTGACGCGGACGCATGACGCGGACGCTGACGTTTGACGCCCACGCAGACGCGGACGCTCGCAATCCTCGGCGCGCGGTCACACGTGCAACGTCTCCGTGCACCCACGTCCGCTTCCCGCGCGCGTCCGCGCCGGCGCGGACGGCCGCGTCCCCCGTCAGCGTCCGCTTCCCCCGTTCGCGTCCGCGACTTCCCCCGTGCGCGTCAGCGCCGGCGCGGACGGCCGCTTCCCCCGTCAGCGTCCGCTTCCCCGTGCGCGTCCGCGCCGGCGCGGACGTCCGCTTCCCCTGTGCGCGTCCGCTTCCGTGCGCGTCCGCGCCGGCGCGGGCGCTGCGCGCGTCCCGTCGCTGTGCGGTGCGCAAGTTGGGCCCAGCCTGGGATTAGTGGCCTCGCGTCGCAGCGCGATTCGACCCAAACAAACCAAACGACTGGATGGCGACGGGGACGGGGCTCAGAACATTGCGCCGGCTTCGAGCACGATGGTCCATTGGCGGTCTTCGCCTTTGAGATCCTCGGTGTCTTGGTCGGAATTCTGGGCGTCGGCGGGGTCGACGATGTCCGTGATGAACTGCCCGCCGAGCATCACCATCTCGTAGCGATAGTTCAGCCCGATCAGCAGGCGCTGGCGCTCGAGGCGGACTTTGTTGAAGACGACGTTGTTGTTGAAGTCCAGGGGCGATCCGCCATTGCAGACGGGCTGCCCGTTGAACTGGCCGGGTTTGCTGGGATCTGGGTTCCCCGGCACGTTCGGGCCCGCGAAGTTGCAGTAGCCGACGGCGTCGGTGCCAGGCGTCAGGTCGATCAGGCCGGAGTCCCCGAACATCCAGACATACTGGTAGCCGATCCATGGCGTGATCACGCTGGAGTCGGCGATGGGCAGGGGCTTGGAGATCTGGGCGTCGAGGGCGACGGTGGTCAGCTGGAACTGGGGGGTGCCGGTGATGGTGCGCACGCCGCCGCCGACTGCAACGTCAGGCAGGATCCCGGCGAGACCGGTGCGGAAGCCTTCGAGCAGGGAGAGGCGGACGTCTGCGCCGCCGGAGATGATGCTCGTCTTGGGCATGAAGCCGACCACCCCAGTGAGCTCAAGGCCGAAGCCGAAGCTCTTGCGGATCTTCGCGGAGTAGAGCGCGAGCAGCGGGGATGGGCTGGAGTTGCGGATCGACGCCAGGTTGCTGGACGGGTCGACGGTGCCTTGGGTGCCGTTCTTCCAATACTCGGCGTCGTCGTCGATCTTCGTGTACGCCGCTTCCATCGAGAGATGGAAACCAGCGAAGCCGGTGGTGCGCGCGGAATGCATCGCCGACGGCGCCAGGGCGAAGCCGTATTGGTTCATCAAACGCTTGAACGAAGCGTGGTCTGGAGCACACCACTCGCCACGCGCGTTGAAGGCGTCGTTGTACACGCCGGCGGGCGAACGGCAGTCGCTGTCGACCACAAGACGCTCCAATGCCGGATCCATCGGTTCGGCACGAACCGTGGAGGCTGCTGCAAGCACCAAGGTGCCTGCAGCGAAAGCTGCGAAACGGGCTACAAATCCCACGTATTTAACTCCGCACGGGCGAGGCTACTTGCGGCCTGGGATCAAGGTCAAGTACGCGAGTCAGAAGGTGAAAATCCCGGGGCAGACTGCCGGTGTTTTGGGGCCGACGGCGGGGGCTCGGGCGGAAAACTGCTCCGGGGCGGGTCCGCGGTCGCTACGCTCGGGCCATGTCGTCCGAGTCCGACCGCCTGCGTGGCCAGGCCGCCAAGCAGCCATTCCATGTGGTGCTGGTAGAGCCGGAGATCCCTCCCAACACTGGGAACATCGCTCGGCTGTGTGGAGCCACCTGCGCGCCATTGCACCTGGTCGGCAAGCTCGGATTCTCTATCGACGAGCATGCAGTGCGGCGCGCGGGGCTTGACTACTGGCACCTGGTCGACGTGCGCACGCATGTGGACTTGGCGAGCGCCGAGGCCGCAATCGCCAAGGAGGCGCAGCCGGCAGTCTCCCGATCCTGGCTATTCAGCGGTAAGGCAACACGCAGCTATCTGGATGTCGAGTTTCAGCTCGGTGATGCGCTCGTCTTCGGCAAGGAAAGCGTCGGGCTGCCAGAGCAACTGCTGCAAGCACGGGAAGACCGAGTGGTCGGCATCCCGATGCCCGGTGCGGTGCGCTCGCTGAACTTGGCAAACTCCGTTGCCATCGGCTTGTACGAAGCGCTTCGTCAACGAGATCTGTTGCGCACCAGAACGGAATGAAGCATTTGCGATCGGCAACGCGGGCTGCCTTGCGTCGCGCATTCTGTGCGCGCGGGTTGCGACTCCACCCAAGGCGCGACCTAGCGAACCAAAGCGCAACTTAGCGAATGTGTACGCGGGGCGAGGCAGCGGTGAAGTCCGCATGCACCGTGCGCGTCTGGCCCGGCGCCAGCGTGACTTGGGCGGGCACGCGCTCGTGGAGCTGCGTGCTCTGGAATTGAACGAAATGACTGCCTGCGGGGAGTTCCAGGCCCATCACGGGCGTGGTGCCCCGGGCGCGACCGCCCACGCTGACGAGAGCGGGGGGCGTCGAGGTCAGATTCAGGATGCCCCGACCCACGGGAGCGGTGCCCGCACTCGGCGCGGGTACGCCGGCGCTGCCATTCGCATGGGGCGGCGGCCCGCTGGGTTGTGGCGGGCGCTTAGGACGCGGCACGGGCGGGGGACTCGACGCCGGTGGCGCAACGGACCTGGAGGCGGGCGCAGTCGGCGTGGTGGAGACTGGGCGCGGCTCGGTCGCAATCACGGCGGCGTCGGCGCCATCGCCGCCCGCAGCCGGATCCGGCGGGTCCCGTAGTGAAAGCAGGCCGACCACAGCCACGCCCAGGAAGGCAATCGCCGCCACGGGAAAGATGCGGCTCTTGGCCGGCACGCTGGCGCGGCGCTGGCTGGACGTCGTCGGTGACGTTTCGTCCGTATCAGAAGTCCGCGCGCGGGCGTCATCGCCGTCGGCGTCGTCTTCGGCATCCGGCGACGGGGGAATGCTGGGAAGCTTGCGCGTCCATTCGACGATTTCCTCCCGCGCGGCAAAGGTGCGCGTGACTTCCATCTCGGCGCCGACGGGCGTGCGTTCCACGTCTGCGGAGTCGCCGGGTGTGGGCGTCGCGTCGAGCTCGATCGCCGGCTGGGACTCCCGGGCCTTGCGCCGAGCTTTGCGCACCCGTGTGCCGAGGCGCCGGGAAAGGTCTCCCAAATCGCTAGTTTTTACAAAGTCTCGCAGGGGCCGGGCAAACTGCTCCGCGCTCTCCGGACGCTGATCCGGGTCATGAGACAAGGCCTGAGTCACGAGCTCGGCCACCGTTGCGAGCTCCGGGTCGTGCTCGGCGACCGAGGGCACGGGTTGGTCGAGGGCCTGCAAACACTTTTCCGGCGTCGAGCGTCGGAACGGAGGATCGCCAGTCCACGCCTCGACCAGCAGCACGGCGACGGCAAAGACATCGCTGCTTGGCGTGAGCGTGCCTCCATGCACTTGTTCCGGCGGCATGTGACCCGGAGAACCAAACAGTTCCGGACGCACGGCTCCGTCAATGGTCACGGGCGCAGCGATCCCGAAGTCGATCAGGCGCACAGCGCCTTCTTCGTCGATCATCACGTTGCGCGGCGTCACGTCCCTGTGAACGATTCCGGCTTTGCGGTGTGCGTAGTCTAGGGCGCGACAGATCTCGATGCCGACGTACGCGCCCTCGTCTGGAGAAAGCGGCCCGGTGCTCTTGAGCACTTCGGAGAGGGTAACGCCTTCGCAAAGCTCCATCGCGATGTAGTAGATGCCCTGCTCGACCCCGAGCTCGTAGACCGGCACGATATTCGGGTGGCCCAATTCGACTGCGGTCTTGGCTTCCTCGATGAATCGACGCACGAAGGCTTCGTCGGAAGCCAACTCCGGTCGGATCTGTTTGACCACCAGTCGCTTTTCGAAACCGACGGCACCGCGTAAAGTGGCCAAGTAGACCCGCGCCATGCCCCCGCCCGCTATTTCGCGCTCGAGCACGTACTTGCCGAAGATCTGGGGAAACATGCGCCTTGGGCATGTTAGCGCCCCAATCGGTTTGTTGCTCGTTTGTGGTTGCAGCCCGGAGCCGGAGCCCGACGTCGTCCACCCGATCGCGGCGCATCTCGCCCCCGGATGCACGGAAAACGCCGAATCGCTGGTGGTGCAGCTCAACGCACTGGGCGACTTCGACGCTTCACCGCGGACGAGCGAAGCGCTGCCGGGGGATTCGAGGGATGTGGGGATCGGCTTTCCGGCGTCGACGCGGGCGGTCGAAGCCATCGCGGATGGCTCTCGGGGTCGGTTTTTGGGCATTGCCAACGTAGATGCCGCCGGCGCCTTTGACGTCCTGCTTTGGAACAGCAAGAGCGCTTGTCAGCTGTGGGATCCGAACGCGGCCAGTGGCGACCCGTATCCGGGCGCGACGGGTGGCGAGGCCTTTGGGGTCAGCGAAGACGGACGCCATGCGCTGCTCGCCGGTGGCCTGACCAACACCGAAAACGCGGTGCGTGCGCTCCATTTTCGCCTCGACACCGGGCAGATCTCGGAAGTCCCCGACAACATGCTGCCGGGCCGGGCCTTTGCGACCGTCACGCAGTTTGGGCAAGACGCGATGTTGGTCGCCGGCGGCTCGGATCCTTTGAACGCCGCGGACTTGGCTCTCGCACCGCCCGTCGGCACAGCCATCGTCTTTTCACACGAGAAGCAGCGTTTCGACCGCAACACGCTGATCAATCTGTCGGCGCCGCGTACGAAACACGGTGCGGGCGTGCTCCTCAGCGGCGAAACCGTGCTCGTCGG
>CBDUPW010000423.1:0-5662 GCA_965369205.1 uncultured Polyangiaceae bacterium
GGATCGGGATCGCGCCGGAGCCGATGCAAGCTTTGCGTCGCCTGCACGTAAGCCTTGAGTTCTGTTGTGCTTCTCCGCTATCCCCTGAAAGAGGACACAACCACATGTACTAGCCATCGCTGTCGGTGGGGGGCCCGCTCCCGGTATCAACAGCGTCATCGGTGCGGCCACTATCCGCGCGCAACTCTCTGGCATTCCCGTGATTGGGATCCGAGACGGCTTCAAGTGGCTGATGCAGGGCGACATCGGACACGTCGCTCCGCTGACTATCCAGGGCGTTAGCCGCATTCACTTTCGTGGTGGATCGATCATCGGGATCTCACGCGCCAACCCGACGCGAGACGACAAACATCTCGAGAACACCATCATCTCGCTGCTGCGCTTGAATGTGGACAAGCTCATCACGATCGGTGGCGACGACACGGCCTACACTGCCTTGCGACTGAGCCAACAGGCGCAAGGGCGCATCCGCGTGGTGCATGTACCCAAGACGATCGACAATGACCTCGACTTGCCCGATGGCATCTCGACCTTCGGCTTCCAAACGGCGCGCCATGTCGGGGTCAGCCTGGTCAAAGACCTGCAGGTGGACGCCTTCACAACGAGCCGTTGGTACTTCGTGATCACCATGGGCCGCAAAGCCGGCCACCTCGCCTTGGGCATTGGGAAAGCGGCGGGCGCGACCCTCACGCTGATCCCCGAAGAGTTTCAAGGGCGCCAACTGCGCTTGGCACGCCTCGTCGACATCCTCGCGGGGGCCATCGTCAAGCGCATGAGTTATGGGCGCAGCGACGGCACGGCCGTATTGGCAGAAGGCCTGGTAGAGCATCTGCACGCCGACGACCTCTCCGAGCTCGCCGCCGCAGAGCGAGACGCCCACGACAATTTGCGTATCGCTGAAATCAACTTTGGTGAGATCCTCAAAGCCCGCGTGCAGCTCCGACTGAAGGAGATGGGGCTGAAGACCACGATCGTCGCCAAGAACATCGGCTACGAGCTGCGCTGCACGGATCCGATCCCCTTCGACATGGAGTACACGCGGGACTTGGGGTACTGCGCTGCCAAGTACTTGCTCGAAGGCGGCAACGCCGCATTGACGACCATCCAGCACCGCAAGTTCGTTCCCATTCCCCTGGAGAGCATGCTCGACCCGGTGACCGGCCGCACCCGCGTGCGCATGGTCGATACGAACACCGAGCACTATCATATCGCTCGGCGCTACATGCTTCGGCTCCGCGGCGACGACTTCGCCGATCCCCATGAGCTAGCAAAGTTCGCGGCCACCGCAGGGCTGAGCTTGGAGGAGTTCCGTAGACAGTTCGAGTACCTGGTGGAAGACGAGCCGGAGCCACTGCACCTGCGTCACGAGATTGACACGACGGCGGATTGAGGGCTGTCGCCCTCAGTCGTGATGCCACTTTGACGCAGCGGCCCAGGACCGGTTCCCGAGGGATCCTCCTACTTTCGGCAGAAACTGCGGTGGAACGATTGTTGAAAGGCAGGCGTCGTGCGCGCGGTGTTGCTCATCAGTCTCTCGGTAGCTGCGGCGGCCGTTGCCCCCAGCTGGCTCAGCGGCTTCGGCGAAGCGTTGCCAACGCTGTCGCTGAAGGGTTCCGGTGAAAGGTCGGCCACCTCACTCTTCGAAACCCCAGCGCCCGAGCTGAAACGCGAGGAGCATTCAACCCGACTCTCCGCCGAGGGAACTCTTGCGAAGACGCTGAGCGCTCCGACTCAGCCTGCCGAGGACCTGGCGAAAGGCTGCGGCGAAGGCATGGTGCTCGTCGAGGGTCAGTACTGCCCGGACGTCGAGCACCACTGCAAACGTTGGATGGATCCAGAGGGTCCCTACCGATACTTCCGCTGCGCCGAGTACCAGCAACCCGCCCGTTGTAAGACCAACACGGTGACCCTACGCTATTGCATCGATCGCGACGAGCACACGGCCGAGGGCGAGCGACTGCCAGAGAACAACAAGAGCCTCACCGACGCTGCGCGCACTTGCGCAGCCGAGGGCAAGCGCGTCTGTCGCGAGAGCGAATGGAACTTTGCGTGCGAAGGCGAGGAAATGCGGCCTTACCCCTACGGGTTTACCCGGGACGCAACCGCCTGCAACGCCGACCACACGGACCTGGTGAACGACGCAGGCAAGCTCAAAGACTTGCGCGCGCCATCGGACGCCTACCCGCGCTGCGAGAGCCCCTTTGGGGTGCGCAACCTCACGGGAAACTTGGAGGAAATGGTCGCGCGAGACGGGAAAGGGCCGATGCAACCCGCAATGAAAGGTGCCTATTGGCAGCCGAGCCGAAACCACTGCCGTGCCGCGCAGACCGCGCACGACGCGTTTTACCATGGCACGGAAACGGGCTTCCGCTGCTGCGCGGATGCGCCCGGGGCAGAGTCCAAGTAAGCTGAGCGCCTGGTGCGCGTAGTATTGTTCTTTGCCGGAGCGTTGTGCCTCGCCGCCTGCAGCGGCGAACAGGACAGCACGCCGGGCACCGCCACGGGTGGCGCAGGCACCGGCGGCGCAGGCGGCACAGGCGCGTCGGTCGCGGACGGCAGTTTCCCCAGCGGCGGGAGCGGCGGCACTCCGCAGCCCTGCGACGCCGGATTTGTGTTGACGCCGGACCCACCAACAACGGGCTCCGTGCTGCGCGTCGCATTCACGGACAGTCAGCCGCTGACCTACGTGGACGTACGTGTCACAGGGCCGAGCACGCCAACGGTCACCGGGGCGGGCATTACCACGAAGGCACCCTGGACTTGGAACTGGGACGTGGTGGGACTCAGCGCGGGGCTACATACCTTTGAGTTCTGGGCAGGCGAACCTCAGGAAAAGCGTGCCAGCTGCGTGCGCATGGTCGCGGACACCGGACCCGCACCGGACGCGGGCAGCGGGGGAAGCGGGGGCAGCGGGGGAAGCGGCGGAGCTGGAGGGCATTGCTGCAAGATCGTCGGCACCCAACTAAAGAACCCGTCGCCGTGCGGGCCGAGCGCGGGCAGTAGCCCCTGGCAGACCCTGGACAATGCCGGCTGCAACGCCTCAGGCTGCCAGAAGATCTGGTGCCCCTTCGAGAAATGCGACGCCGCCAAGTATCCCGGTGGCTGCCCCAGTGGCACCGAAGCTTGCTTCATCAACGACAGCTTCAGCAGCTACGAGGACGCCTGTCAGAGCTGTTGCCAGGGCTTCGGCGCCTGTTGGGATCCCAGTCTATCCATGTGCCGACACCCCAACGAGTGCGGCAAGCCGCTCTGGCAGTGCCCCTGGCAGTAGTCAGCCTGGACAGCTCACGCCGGTGCCGCCCAACCCACAATACCCGTTGGGGTTCTTGTGCAGGTACTGCTGGTGGTAGTCCTCGGCGTAGTAGAACTCTGGCGCCTCGCGGATCTCAGTCGTGATGCTTGGGTGCCCGGCAGCGCTGAGCTCGGCTTGGTAGCGCGCGACGGATGCTCGCGCGAGTTCGAGTTGCTCCGCGTCGTAGCAGTAAATCGCTGAGCGGTATTGCGTTCCGCGGTCGTTGCCTTGGCGCATGCCTTGAGTTGGGTCGTGGCTCTCCCAGAAAATCTGAAGTAGCTGGCCATAACTGATGCGCGACGGGTCGAAGACCACGCGGACGATTTCCGTGTGACCCGTCTGCCCCGAACACACCTCTTCGTAGCTCGGGTTTTTCGTGAAGCCCCCTGCGTAGCCGACCTGCGTGGAGACCACGCCGCCCTGCTGCCAGAACTTGCGCTCGGCGCCCCAAAAACACCCCAACGCAAACAACGCACACTGCATGCCCGGCCAGGGGGGCAGCATGGGAGCGCCCGTGACCGCATGCGTGTCCAACACCCGCAGCGGCGTGTCGCGACCGGGCAATGCACTGTCGGCAGTGGGCATGTTTGAAGCGCGTAGCGTCATCTTTGGGTATCTAGTGAGCTAGCGGCGTGCGTGCAAGGGTGCCAGAGTACGGCCGCGATGCAGCGAGTGTACCTGGACTACAACGCCACCACGCCCGTGCTGCCGGAAGTGGCAGACGCCATGCTGCCCTTCTGGACCACCGACTTCGGCAACCCCTCGAGCGCGCACCCCGAGGGCCAGCGAGCACGTCAAGCCATAGAAAAGGCCCGAGACCAGCTCGCCGCGCTCTTCGGCGCCGAGCCCGACGAGGTCGTATTCACCTCCTGCGGCACCGAGGCCACGCACTTGGCGCTCCTGGGGCTCGCGGCGACCGCCCCCAAGCGCCGCCAGATCGTCACCAGCTGCGTGGAGCACCCAGCAACCCTTGGTCCCTGCGAGCGGCTGGAACGCGACGGCTTTTCCGTGACCCGGCTTCCCGTCGCAACGGACGGACGCGTTTCCGCGGTGGCCGCGGCGGACGCGATTGGCAGCGATACGCTGCTGGTGAGCGTGATGCACGCCAACAACGAGACCGGCGCCATCATGCCGATAGCGCCGATCTTCGAGCACGCGCACGCGCACGGATGTTTGGTGCACTGTGACGCCGCACAGTCTGCAGGCAAGATCCCGGTGGACCAGTTGCATGCCGACCTCATTAGTGTGGCCGGACACAAGCTCTATGCACCCAAGGGTGTCGGTGCGTTGATCGTAAAGCGCGGCGTGCATTTGCAGCCGCTGTTTGTCGGTGGCGGACAGGAACGCGGACTGCGTCCGGGGACGGAAAACGTCGCGAGCATTGTAGGTCTGGGCGCTGCGGCTGAGCTCGCCATGAGACAGCTAGAAAGCCGACAGGCACACTTGAAACGCCTTGCGGACGGCTTGCTGTGGCGGCTGCGTGCGAACATCCCCGGGCTTGCACTGAACGGTCCCGAGAGCGAGCGATTGCCGAATACGCTGAACGTCTCGTTTCCCAAGGTGCGTGGCACTGAACTGCTTTCGAGAGCGCAATGCGTCTCCGCGTCGACGGGCTCGGCCTGTCACGCGGACGTCGAATCGCCCTCGGCGGTGCTTTCCGCCATGGGTCTGTCGACGGAGCGAGCCCTCGGCGCCGTGCGCCTTTCCGTCGGCGCTCCGAGCAGCGAAGCGGAGGTCGAGCGGGCCTGCGATGACCTATGTGCGGCGTACGCGGCGCTGATCCGCCGATAGTTACACTCGGCGAAGCGTCCGCACCGCAGCCTGCACCGATTCCGTTTGGGCATCGACCCATTTGCCGACTGTGACGGTTCTGCCACAGCTGGCGCGACCCACGGATCAGGGTGCACGCGGCGTGTCCGGCGTTAGCGCCGGGATTTGTGTAGTGGCCCGACGCTTGCTGAGTGTTGGCTCGCGCCATAGGCGCCTACTTGCTTGATTTCTTACTTGGTCTTTGTCGGAGGTCTGAATGCGACAGCGAACGATCCGTTCGATGCTTGGGCTTAGTTTTGCGCTGGCCGCCAGCGCGTGTGGCGGCGGCACGGAGTCCGCGGGCATTGGCGCGGCGGGAGGCGGCGGCGCGAGCGCCGGTGGCGGCGCAGGGGGTGCTGCCGCGGGCGCGGCCGGAGTTGGTGCGAGTGCGGGCGCTGCGGGCGCCGGTTCAAGTGCAGGCAGCGCGGGAAACGCCGCGGGCGGCACGGGCGGAAGCGCAAGCGCGGGCGGGAGTGCAAGCGCGGGCGGGAGCGCAAGCGCAGGCGGGAGCGCAAGCGCGGGCGGGAGCGGAAAGATAGCCGCATTTGCAGGGGTTTGCCG
>CBDUPW010000424.1:0-5655 GCA_965369205.1 uncultured Polyangiaceae bacterium
CGCGCCCTGCGTGCGCGGGTACGCCACCCTGCCAAGGGACCTGTGCGGGGCTTGCGGATAAGTGCAGCTATCCGGATCAGGGGACCGCATGCGGCTCCGCCTCCTGCGCTGGTGATTCGCTGCTGCCCGCGGACCGATGTGATGGAACTGGGGCGTGCGTGACCAGCGTGGCCAAGGACTGCGGGGACTACGGATGCGATTCCGTTAATCAGGCGTGCTTTACGACGTGTACGACGAGTGCACAATGCGCCGGCACCAACCCTTGCGATGTGTCGAGCGGCTCGTGTGTCGCGGCCGGAAACTCGTGTGCCGACGCGTGGTCGGTCAAGACCACGGATGGGACTGTGTCGAGCTGCGGCGGCTACCGCTGCGTCGTCGGCAAGTGTCAACAACAGTGCAGTGATGCCACGGACTGTGCGCCTGGATACACCTGCGAAGGCGGACAGTGCCTGCCCACGGGCGACGCTGGTTTGGATGCCTCGGGAGGTGGGACTGGCGGCAGTGCCGGGTCCCATTCCACTCCCACCCAAGACGCAGAGGGTTGTGGGTGCCGCGTCGTCGGATCGCCAGCCGCGCCGAATTGGCTGCTAGTCACGCTCATTCTGGGGCGAGCCATGCGTCGATCGAGGCGCGGTCGCGGCGTGCAGGCGCGCTGAGCGGGCGCGACGCAGGTCGGGCAGGGCAGCGCCGCAAAGATGGAAACCCCGCAACAAGCGGGCTATAGCGGGCGCTTCATGACGATGCGCCCCGTGTTCGAACCCGTGCCCCAAGCCCTGGATTTCCCGCGCTACGAGAACGCGATTTTGGAGCTGTGGAAGGCGCGGAAGATTTTCGAAAAGTCCTTGGAACATCGCGGGCCGGATGCGCCGCATTTCGTGTTCTACGAAGGGCCGCCCACCGCGAACGGCGTGCCCCACAACGGGCACGTGCTGACGCGGGTCGTGAAGGACCTGTTCCCGCGCTACCAATCCATGCTCGGCAAGCGGGTGCTGCGCAAGGGCGGGTGGGACACGCACGGCCTGCCCGTGGAGGTGGAGGTCGAGAAGGAGCTGCGCATCCACGGCAAGGCGGCGATTCAGGAGTACGGTGTGGAGCCCTTCGTGGCGCGCTGCATCGAGAGCGTGTTTCGCTACACCAGCGAGTGGGAGCGACTGACCGAGCGGCTCGGGTTCTGGGTCAGCCTGCCGGACGCCTACGTGACCTACCACAAGACCTACGTGGAGAGCGTGTGGTGGGCGCTGTCCGAGCTATTCAAGAAGGGGCTGCTGTATCAGGGCCACAAGGTGGTCTGGTGGTGGGCCCAAGGCGGCACCGCACTGTCGAGCGCAGAGGTCGGCTTGGGTTACAAGACCGTGGACGACCCCAGCGTATTCGTCACCTTCCCGCTTGTGGGTGACGAGACGACGGCGTTGGTGGTGTGGACGACGACGCCTTGGACCCTGCCAAGCAACGGCTACGCCGCCGTGCGCCCGAACACGGAATACGTCTACGTGCGGGTGGGAGAGCCGCTCGATCCCAAGAAGCCGAAGGGCCAGGAAATTGCCGCGGAAACCCTGATTGTGGCGGCGGCGCTGCGGGAGCAGATCGAAAAGAAGATCGGCCGCACGCTGAGCGTGGAAAAGACCGTGCGCTCCGAGGATTTGGTGGGGCTGCGTTACCGGCCACCCTTCGATACCTACGCGGCGCGGCTTTCCGAGAGCCGCGTGGCGCTCAAGGCGGGCGGCGACGATGCGCTGTACTGGCGCGTGCTGAGCGAGGACTTCGTCACCCTGGATACCGGCACGGGCATCGTGCACATCGCGCCGGCGTTCGGCGAGGACGACCACAACGCGCACCGCCGGCAGTTGGCTCGCTACAGCGACCCCCTGGACGTGGAGCTGATCTGCGCGGTCAACCCGGATGGAACGTTCCGCCCCGAGGCGGGCGAGTACGCCGGCAAATGGGTGAAGGACTGTGACCGCCCGATCTTGCGGGAGCTCGCCGAGCGAAAGCTCTTGCTTCATGAGGAGCAGTACCGCCACGAGTATCCGTTCTGCTGGCGTGCGGATGAAGATCCGTTGATCCAGATGGCGCGCCCCGCATGGTTCATCCGCACCACCGCCCGCTTGGAGCAGGCGATGCAGAACAACCAGGCCGTGGGCTGGTCCCCGGAGCACATCAAGGAAGGGCGCTTCGGCGACTTCCTGCGCAACAACGTGGACTGGGCCCTGTCGCGGGAGCGTTTCTGGGGCACGCCGCTCAACGTATGGGTCTGCGACAAGGACGAAGAGCATAAGGCCGCGCCCAACTGCGTCGCCGCCATCGAGGCCAAGAATCCCGAGGCTTTTGCTCACTTTCGCGCGGCAAAGCAGAAGGATCCGAGCCTGAACGATCATTTGATCGTGCACAAACCTTGGATCGATGAGGTCACCTTCCCCTGTGAGACTTGCGACGGCACCATGCGCCGAGTCACGGAGGTGATCGACTGCTGGTTCGACTCCGGCTGCATGCCCTTCGCGCAGTGGGGCTTCCCCCACGTGGACGGTTCCGTTGCAAAGCTCGACGATGCGTTCCCCGCGGACTTCATCAGCGAGGCCATCGATCAGACGCGCGGTTGGTTCTATTCACTGCTGATGATTTCCTCCCTTGTCTTTGACGAGGAGACTCAGAAAGCAGCAGGTCTGTCGTCGACGCGCGCGTTCCCGCACCCCTACAAGAACTGCATCGTGCTCGGCCACGTCTGCGACAAGGAAGGCAAGAAGGAAAGCAAGAGCCGGGGCAACTACACGCCGCCGGAGATCATCTTGGATCGCGTGCGCATGGAGTTCGGCGTGCTGGCAGAAGGGGCGGGGGGCAAACAGGCCAAAGCCGGCGAAGCATGGATCGCACGCGAAGACCTGGAGGGCATGGATCTCAAAGAGGGCGCCACCCTTGCGCTGTACCGTGCAGACGCTCCGGACCAGCGCCGCACGGTGACCGTGCACGCCCAGAAGAAGCTACCCCGCCGCGTCGTGATCTTGTCCGAGACGGACCGCGCGGCGCTCGGGCTTTCCCCCATTGTCACCGGCGAAAACACCATGCCCGTGGAGGTGCCACGCGCCGCCGTGGACCAGCGCGTGACCCTCGAAGACGAAAGCACGCCCGCGCCCGGATCCGACGCTTTTCGCTGGTTTTTCTACGCGGCGAGCCCGCCCTGGTCCAACACCCGGCACAGCTTGCAAAACGTGCGGCTGCTGCAGAAGGACTTCTTGGTCAAGCTGCGCAACGTGTATTCCTTCTTCGTCATCTACGCCAACATCGACGGCTACTCGCCGACGCAGGCGAAGCACGCGCCGCAGCCAGCCGCGCAGCGCCCGCTGCTCGACCGCTGGATGCTCTCGGAGCTGGCGCTGACGGTGCAGGCCGTGCGTGATGCCATGGACGAGTATCGGGTGTACGACGCGGCACAACGACTGATCGAGCTCGCGGAAGGCATCTCCAATTGGTACGTGCGCCGCAGCCGCTCGCGCTTCTGGGCGCCGGGGTTTGAGCAAGACAAGCGTGATGCCTTCGGCACGCTGTACGAAACCCTATCCACGCTGTGCCACGTGATCGCGCCGTTTGTGCCGTTCTTCGCCGAAGAGATGTACCAAAACCTGGTTGTGCGCCCGGGGCTGGCGGGTGCTGCGGAGAGCGTGCATCTGGCGGATTTTCCGACGGCGCAGAGCGCGCACATCGACGCGAGCCTGGCGACTGAAATGTCCGCCGTGCGCGAGATCGTCAGCTTGGGGCTGGCGGTGCGCACCCAAAGCCGCATGAAGGTGCGCCAACCGCTGTCGCGCGTGGACGTTGTGTTCAACGACGGACAGCTCAAACAGCGGGTCGAGTCCCACAAGGCGTTGATTGCCGAAGAGCTGAACGTGCACGAAGTCGTGTGCATGCATCCGGGGCACGAGGAGGGCGCGGTGAGCTTCAAACTGAAGCCCAACTTCCGCGCCCTGGGCCCGCGCCTGGGCAAAAACGTTCAGGCCGTGAAGAAGGCTCTGGATGGCGCTGATGGCGGCGCCCTCTTCACGGAGCTAGGCAAGCGCGGCGCCATCACGCTGCAGGTCGACGGCGCGCCTCTGGAGTTTTCACCGGAAGAGATCGAAGTCAGCGTGAGTGCCGCCGAGGGTTTTGCGGCGGAGACCGGTGGCGTCGGCGTTGTCGTGCTGCACACCACGCTCACCGACGCGCTGGTGGACGAGGGTTTGTTGCGAGAGATCCTCAGCCGCGTTCAGGCCGAGCGCAAAGAGCAGGGCCTAGACTTCGTGGACCGGATCAAATTGCAGCTGGATGGCAGTGAGCGCATGCTGCGCGTCGCGAAGGCCGGCGTGGAACAGATCCAGCGGGAGTGTCTGGTTGCCGAGGTCGGATTTTCGCCGCCCAGCGATGCTGTTGAACACGCCATTGGCGACGAGCAACTGCGTTTCGCTGTGACCAAAGCCTGACTCGTGCGCTACCCTCGGCCCATGCGTACCTCTTCGCTGCTATTTTCCGTGTTCGCATTTGCCGTTGCTTGCGGCAGCCGCAGTCCCGTGGACTTGCTAGATCCGGTCGCCAGCGGCGGCGTGAGTAGTGGCGGCGTGGGCAACGTGGGCGGAGGTGGCTTTGCAGCAGGTGGTTTCGGTGGCGGCGGCTTTTCTGGCGGCGGGTTCGGTGGCACGGGCAACGTCGGCGGTTTCGGCGCGGGCGGCGGCATCGGCGCGATCGGAGGCGGCGGCGTCGGCGGCAGCAACACGGCGCTTGGACGCGCCTGCGTTTCGGACGGCGAGTGCGGGCCAGACCTGTTCTGCCTGATGGAGCAAGGCAAGCAGTGGGGACCGGCACGGGGCCTATGCACGACGACATGCCCCGCGACAGGGGCCGGCTGTCAGGGCGTGGCGCCCGGCGCACAGTGCGTCGCCCTGGGGCCGGCGCAGGAGTTCTACTGCGTCGAGCCATGCAAGCCGGGGCCGCAAGGGCTTCAGCAGTTCGATCCGACGAAGTGCCATGGGCGACAAGAGATCGCCTGCACCGAGCAGCCAAGTGGCAGTTTCCTGTGCCTGCCGAATTGCAATGGCGCCCAGGATTGCCCCAGTGGCGCGTGCAACCCGAAGCTCGGTGTGTGTACCAACGCACCGGTGGCGGGGGGACCGATCGGCGCTGCCTGTGGCGGTGACCAAGAGTGTCGTGGCGTGTGCCTCGCGGGGTTAGGGGAGCCGAGTTGCGTGGAGCCCTGCACGATTGGCGCGTTGCCGGCTTGCGGCTGGTCAGGCCCGGGCACGCCGGCAGAAGCGTACTGTCTATTCACGGCCAGCACCTTCCCGCAGATCGGCATTGGCGATCGGGGGCTGTGCGGCAAGCTGTGCAACTGTGACAAAGACTGCCTGCCCAGTCAGCTTTGCGATGGCTTTGGAGATCCGCAGACCGAGCAGGCGTTCCAGAAGCGCGGCTACTGTACGGATCCGTCTCAAACCAGCGGGATCCCGAATTGCAATTGAGGCGCGGAGTCGTGCGGAGCCTGGCGCGGCGCGCGCGCCGATTGTCTCGATGGAAACGCGCTACTAGGCGAGGGCTCATGTCCGTCGCCGCGCTGGGTGTGCTCTGCATGACGGCGGCGGCGCTCGCGGATCCCGCTCCCGTCGCGTCCATTCCGCCGCGGCCCGGCGCGACGCG
>CBDUPW010000425.1:0-5653 GCA_965369205.1 uncultured Polyangiaceae bacterium
TCCACCATCACCAGCGCCAGCTGGTACACGTCCGTCCACGGCCCGGTCGCGCCGCGGGCGCGCGTGAACTGCTCCGGCGCCCCGTACTCCGGCGTGAAGGTCTTGATGGTTCCCCCGGTTTTCGCGAGGGCAGCGCGCACCACCTTTTCGTCCATGACCTTGGCCACACCAAAGTCGAGCAGCTTCAGGCTCGCGCTTTCAGAGTCGATCGCACCAAGCACGAATAGGTTCTCGGGCTTGAGATCTCGGTGCGCGATGCCGCGGGCATGCGCTAGCGAAAGGGCATGCGCCACGGGGCCGAGCAGGCCCATGCACTGCCCCAATGTGAACGGCGGCATGCCGGCTTGGGCCCGATCAAGCAGCACATGATCCAGCGCTTGGCCCGGGAGCCACTCCAATACCAGATACGGAAACCAACTGCCTTCGTCGTCTGTGTGGGTGCCAACGTCCCAGGCCTGCACGATGCTGGTGGAGAGGCTCGACAGCTCTGCCAGTAGCGCGCCTTCTTTCAAGAACGCGCTCTGCAGCGCATCCCGCAACTCCCCGGGCGGCAAAGCCAGGGCGTTGAACACCTTGATGGCAGTCGGCTTTTTCCAAATGCGATGGTGCGCCCGATACACGATCGAGAAGCCCCCCTCGGCGACCGCTGCCTCAATCTCGTACTTCTGCGCAAGGACCGTCCCGGCCAGGTTCAGGGGGTCGCGCGTGGAAACGGCCATGGGCTCCCATGCCTACGGCGCGGGAAACCCGGCGGTTTCGAGAAACTCACGCCGCGGGCGCGGCGGCACTGGAGGTACGGGCCGGCGGGATGCACAATTTCGCGGCGGGGCGGCGACTTTGGATGTGCCGTTCGCACCTCCGTTGGATTGGCGAGTCGAAGATGTCACCGCTCGCGTCGGCGGTTGGCGGGGAGGTGTTCGCGGTTGAAGACGGGTAGCCGGGGGTTCCCGAGGGTCGTCGCGCCACGGCTTCTTGAACGTCAGGTCCAGCGAACTTCATGAGGCGTCAACTGGCCGGATCTCATGACGCGTGAGTCGAGTGTTGTTGATCTAAGGTTGCCGCGCTATCTTGACGAGGTGGAGTATGAGGCACGGATGCTGGCGCGGCGCCGGCGGGGGTACGAGCGCGCTGCGGCGCGTCAGCGCCAGATTGTTGCGGAGCGCGGTCCGCAGCCGGAGCTTGCCATTCGCGTACTGCTCTCCACCTTGGATTCGCTCGCAAGGATGGGGGTTTGGCCTGCACCGCGAGACGAAGTCGCGGCACGAGCGGAAGCGGAGGTGCGTTGCCGCTGGGCGCGCATTGGAAAGCGTGCGAAAGCGGCACGCAAAGACTGAAGGTTCGCTGGAGTCAGCGCTCGCGGCACTGGCGGCAGCCCTGGATGCGTCCAAGGCGAACTGGATGATCATCGGCGGAATCGCTCTGGTTGCCCGCGGAGTGCAGCGTCTGACCTTCGACATCGACGCCACTGTCCAGGGCGACCAGGTCGGCGCGAAAGCCCTGCTTGATACCTTCCAAAAGCACGCCATTCTTCCGCGAATCGCGGATTCCCTGCGTTTTGCGCAGGAGAACCTGATTCTGCTCGTGCGTCACACTCCGAGCGGCATCGACCTGGACGTCTCCCTCGCGTGGTCGGGCTTCGAGTTGGAGGCGCTCCGCTCACGCACTTTCGAACGAATCGGTGACGTACGGCTGCCGGTGGCAGCCGCGGAAGATCTGGTGATCTTCAAGTTGATCGCGAGCCGACCCAAGGATGTGGAGGATGCGGCTTCGCTCCTAGTGCTGCACGCGGACCTCGACGTGGGCAGGATCCGAACTCGGTTGACCGCGCTCGCCGAGCTAGTCGAGGACGATAGTGTCGTTCGCACACTGGACACGATTTTGGCGCGCCTTCGCCACGTGCAGCGCGCCCCCCGTGTCGGAGCGAGCACGCAGCTTCCAGGCAAGCCAAGGCGAAGGACTGCTCCAGCAAAGTTGAAGACTGCGTCAGCAAAGCGAAAGGCTGCCCCACCAGAACGAAAGACTGCGCCGGCGAAGCGAAAGACGGCGTCGGCGAAGCGAAAGACTGCGCCAGCAAAACGCACGCCAACGCCGCAGAAACGACGCAAGAAGTAGGCCCCTCGTGCGCCGCGCGCGGCCGGCCGTGAGGTCGAGTCGAAGCGAAGCGTTTCTTGGAAAGACGCCAAACTCGCCAAGGGGCGCCAAGAATTCTTGTTTCTCTGTGGCAGAGACGACGCGGTGAACACCACTGCGCAGCTAGGCTCTAGGTGCCGCCGAATAGCTGTGCTGCGTCGATTGGGGCGACGAAGCCGCCTGCGACGTGCGGGCCGCCCGCATTCGAAAGCAGGGACCACAGCGCGAACCACTGGTGGAAGTCGGCTTTGGTGTCGGATTTCACGCCGAGCTTGTGATAGCCGACGAACTCTTCGTGGAGCGCAGAGCCGACGTGATCGAAGGTACTGTGCAGCTGCCCGGTGCTGGAGCCGCCGCCGCTCAGGAACTGAAACTCGCCGCCCAGGTTTTCCCAAAGAACGCTCTTGCCGTTGACCGTCTCAATGGGCACTTGGGTCTTGACGACCCAACGCACACCGATGGCGTCGTTCGCGGGTTTCGGAGCGCAGTAGAAGGTCACGGTGCCGCTGTAGGTTGCGTACTGGCACTTCGACGTGAAGTTCGGAAAGGGTGAGAGCGCGTAGTCTTGGCATGCGGCGTCAGAGTCCGCGCTGTTGAACGTGAAGGGTTTGCCGCAAAGAGTGAATCCCGCCATCTGCTGTTTCGAGAGATCCGTCGCAATGCACGTGGCATCGCTGAAGCACGCGGCATCGTCGCAGTCTTTGTAGCCGTTGCCGTTGTCGTCCACGCTGTTGTTGCAGATTTCGGCGCCGCCGCCGCCACCCGTGCCGCCACTTCCCGCGCTTGCGCCACTGCCGGCACTCGCGCCCGCTCCGGCACTTGCACCCGAGCCCGCAGCACCGCCCAGGCCGCCGCCTGCCCCCGCCGCTCCGCCCGTGCCCGCGCCGGCGCCGCTACCGGCAGTTGCGCCCGTGCCGGTGCTGGCTCCCGTGCCCGCAGATGCGCCGCTGCCGCCCCCGGAACCCGACCCCGAGCAGGCTAACGCGGCGACCCCAACGCCAACGGACAATACCGAAACGAAGTGACTTGTGTGCTGCAGCTGAAGCATCTTGCGGCCGTCTGATGCGCAAGAACTTGCCGACATTCAATCGCGCTGCGAATCGGGTCCGGAAGCCGCGCGTGGCTGACAGACGGAGTGGCGGATGTGCGCTGCGGATAGCGCAGGGACGCGTCCGCGGGCCAATGCGCTGGGGTGGTGCGCGGGCCAATGCGCCGGGGTGGTGCGCGGACCAATGCGCTGGGAAGATGCGCGGGCCAACGGAGGTGGCTCATCTTGGCAACGTGCTCCTCACCGAACATCCGCCCCGCGCGGATGCTGCTTGAGATGCTGACGAATGCGTCGATCCACCTCACCGGGATCTTGCTGCTGGCGCCGCATCTCAGCGTCGAAAATCACGCCGAAGTGCTGGCTCGAGCCAGCTTTCGCAGCAAACGCGAGATCCAGAAGCTGGTAGCAGAGATCGCGCCGCGTGCCGATGTCGAGCCAACGGTGGAGCCGCTGGGGCTGCGCCGGTCTTCACAAGTCACCTCGCAAGTTGTGGACGTCGGGCCGCTCCGCACGCCGAGCTGGGCGGAGTTCACGGCAGCGCTGGCCGGTCCGGTGCGCCAGCTCGCTCCCAGCAACGACCGCGGTGGCGCGCCAACCGCGCCCGGTGCGACGCCCGCTCCGATCCCCAGGCCCGCGCCACCCGAGGCGACGCTGTGCCCGCCACGCGAGGGACCGTTCGCCGTCGTCGATCCTCTCTCGCCAGGTCGCTATCGCGTGGAGCTGACCGTGGACCAGCACTACATTGACCTGCTCGAAGAGGCCCGCGACCTGCTCGCGCATCAGATCCCGGATCGCGACCTGGCCAAGGTGCACGAACGAGCAATGCAGACGCTGGTGGGGGCGCTCCGCAGGCAACGCCGCGCGGCGACGGAAAAGCCCCGCGTCAACCGGGTGGCAGCGCACCTGGCTACGCCGAACCGCGCGAACACCGCCGGCGCGAGTGCCCGCGCCGGCGCGGCGAAACGCGCGGACGCCGCCGTCACGAGCCAAGGCAGAGTGGGTCGCACCGGCGCCGGTCGCACTGGCGCCAGCCGCTACGTTCCCGCCGCTCTGAAGCGTGCGGTGTGGGAGCGCGACTGCGGTCGCTGCACCTACGTGGACGTCCGCGGCCATCGCTGTCCGGAAACGGGCGGAGTCGAGGTGCACCACGAGCAGCCGTTCGCGAAGGACGGAGCAATGACCCTCGACAACCTCGCGCTTCGATGCCGTCCTCACAACGATCTCGCCGCTCAGCAAGACTTCGGACGCGAGTTCATGCTGCGCAAGAAGGCACAGGCGCGGCAGCGGCGCAAAGATCGACCGCGCTAACCGATCGAAACCATTCCGTCCATGCCACCCACTTCGCGGGGATACGTCAGTGCCGGCGGAGGTTGCTCATGCGCACGTCGTGTCGCGGCTCCTGTCGATGCGCGACGCGAGATTGAGTCCTCGTCCGTGGGTGGCCACGAGTCTCTACCGCTCGGCGAGTTTCTGTCGTTCTAGTTCGCTCCGCGCACAGGGCCGCAGGCTGGTCAGGCGCGTTTCGCCCCGCGCGAAACAAAACTCCCTGGGCGGGTGGGCACTGTGATCGGCACACAGCAGATTCAGTTGCGCTCTTTGTTGACGACGCCCACCCCGGGATTGATCGGTTTTTGGGTTTGGGTCGCTGCTCTATTCGTGCTGGGCGATGCTTCCCTGGCGGAGCGACGCTTCCCGCGCCGGACCTCACTTGGGTTGGGCCGGTTGCGCTGCAGGATCGGGCAGCGCTCCGGCGCGCCGCAGGAGTTGCTTGGCGAGTTGCAGGCGCAGGTCTATCAACTTGATGCCGTGTTTCGCCGGTACCAGCAGCACGCAGGCAAACGCGAAGTTGCCCTTGGGCTGATCCACGAAGCCGACGAGCCAGCCGACCGATTGTTCGTCTTGGGTCGTCAAACCGGTCTTCGCGCGTAAGGTGTAGTTGGGAGTTTCTTCCAGAGTGATCAGGCGCTCCACGAGCTCCGCGTGGGCGGGCGACACGGGCAGGGTCCGCGCGCGGAGCTTGCGCAGAAACGCGACCTGCTCCCGCGGGGTCACCCGCATCGCGCCCCGAAGCCAGAACTGATCGATGCCCGCGCTGGTGTTGCGATTGCCGTAGTGAAAAGCCCCCAGCCAGTGGTTCATGCGCTCGGCGCCGATCTGCCGCGCGATCTCCTGGTAAAACCAAACCACCGAGCTTTTCATGGCGCTAGCAAGGTCGTGGTCTTGGTTCCATACCGCGGGACCATCGCGCTTCACTCCGTCCCACTTCTGGGCAAAGCTCGCGTCTGGGATCACGCCCGTCTCTAATCCGATGAGCGTATTCGGGATCTTGAAGGTCGACGCCGGCAGGTAGCCCGTGGCGGCCTGCTTTGGGTTCACGACGGTGGTGATCTGCGAATTCAGGTCGGCCAGCACAAACGCACCGTCGACGCCTGCGTCCAGGAACAGCTTGCTGCCCTCGGCGTCGACGACCTCGCG
>CBDUPW010000426.1:0-5627 GCA_965369205.1 uncultured Polyangiaceae bacterium
CGCCGCGCGGCGTGGGCTCGTGGCCGCAGCGCTGCTCGCCTTCGCCCGTTCCCTCGGCGAGTTCGGCGCAACGGTCATGGTTGCGGGCAACATTCCGGGAAAGACGCAGACCCTCGCCTCCGCCATGTGGGCCGCAGATCAGGCCGGTGAGGCTTCGGCGGCGCGCGTGTTGCTCTGCGTCGCGCTTGGCATCGGACTCGCGGCAACGCTGCTGGCGGAGCGCTTTTCCTCGAGGGACTGATGCTGCACCTGGATGTCACGACTTCGCTGCCGAATTTCCGGCTACAGGTGCGCGCCGACATTGGCGCGCAGACGATCGGGGTATTCGGTCCCTCGGGTGCGGGAAAATCTACTCTGCTCGAAAGCGTCGCCGGGATCCGCAGTGCACAGGGTCGCGTGGCGCTCAACGACCGGGTCTTCTTCGACTCTTCCGCAAACGTGAAGCTGGCCACGGCCGCACGGGGAGTGGGATGGGTCCCTCAAGACGCTCTGCTTTTCCCTGGCAGCGTCGAAAAGAACCTCCGCGCGGGCGCGCCACGCACCCGGCGGCGCGGACTCGATCCGGACGCCCTGGCTGCCGAAGTGGTGGCAACCCTCGACATCGGCGATCTACGTCCGCGCCACGTCGATTCACTCTCCGGCGGACAGCGGCGCCGCGTCGCGCTCGCCCGCGCGCTGTGCTCCGCACCGGAACTGCTGCTCTTGGACGAACCCTTTAGCGGACTGGAGCGTGCTCTGAGCCGACGATTGATCATGTTCATGCGCGCCGTGACCCAGCGCTTCCAGCTGCCGCTGATGCTGGTGACGCACGACCCGGTGGAGGCAGTGCTACTGTGCGACCACTTACTGGTGCTTGACGCTGGGCAGTTGGTTGCCCAGGGCGATCCTCGAGCGCTCTTGTCGCAACAAAGCGTCGCTGCCGCGTTGCCGGAAAGCGGCTACGAAAACGCTTGGTCCGGCAGTGTTGTCGCGAGTCACGACGCCGAATGCCACGTCCAGCTGGCCCCAGAATTGGAACTCGCTGCCACGAAAAGCCGCGAGTTCAAAGGCGCCATTGGTCAGCCCTGCGTTGTGGAAGTCAGCGCGCGGGACGTGATTCTCGCCCGGGCTCGTCCGGAGGGAATATCCGCACGCAACTGCCTGCCAGGCCGCGTCGCAACCTTAAGCGATCACACAGGGCACCTTCTCGTCGGCGTTCAGCTGCAGGAAGACTGCGTGATCTTTAGCGAAGTCAGCCCCGCCGCCGCCCGTGAGCTGGAATTGGAACTTGGCGCGTCCGTGACCGTAGTGATCAAGGCCAGCGCTTGTCGCGCGCACGCTTGACCACCGCCGCGAACTCCTCAAGGGGTCGCCGACTGATTGGCGTAGGCGACGTGATCGCGGCACTGCTGCGCCCGGAGGGACGGGCACGCAGGGAGCGGCGTCGTGACCGTCACTCCGTTCACAACGGGCAGCACCAAACTCGACGGCCGGGTCTGGTCGTGACCAATGTCGTAGCTGGCGGCGCCGCTGAACTTCTTCAGTTCGAAGCGCCATTCTGCGCGGCTATCCCCAGGCGTATCCACAGAGATGCGCACTCTGGAGCCTTTGCGCATTATGTGTGCGAACGCCGCGATGCCGACCCGCACCTCTACCCACTCGCCGGGCGTGAGCGCTACGTTGTCCGAAAGGGCGTAGCTGTGCTCCGGCCAGAGCTCTGTCGAATCTGTGGCCATCTTGCGATGGCTGGCGCGCAGCCAACCGCTCTGAATGAACATCTCCTTGCCGTCGGGGCGCACCTCGCTGAGATTCACCTCGACGTCCGCATCGTCCACGGTCGCGCGCAGGAACAGATCCACGCTGGCCGAGCCGATTAGGACTTGGTCCTCGGTGAGGGGTGCGGACTCGAACACCACGGCGTTGCCCGCTTCAGGTTGAACCCACGCATAGTCCGGGAGCAGATCCCAGATCTTGCCGCCGGGCGCCAGAATACCGCGCTCGCCCGCTGCCGGATCGAGGGCAAAAGTCGACGCCGCGAATGTGTCCGTTGGAGGTGTCGACGTCAGGGATCCGTCGCTCCGCATATACAGTCGCGTCGGCGTCGTGGCGGGCGGCCATGCCGGGAACTTTTGTTCGAACGTGCCTTCGGGTGCCCCTGGACTCGTGCTGCCGCCATTCTCGAAAATGATGCGCAACTCCGGCTCCGCCTCATACGCCGCCAGCGCATCTGCGTGATTGGCGTAAGACGCGAAGCGGTCTGCAGGCATGTTGAGCTGCGCCTTGAATATCTCGTTGAAGAGCAGCGGCGCGAGAGTACGCACCGCGGGATCAATGGCAGGCACGGTCTTCTTCACGTACAAATCCAAGAAGGTCGCCCATTCCACCAGGATCTGGGGAGCAAATCCGTCCGGATGCACGCCGTTGTAGGCAGTGAAGCGCCGGGTCTTGGCTTTGGCGAATTTGTCGAACAGCGTAAAGAAGTACGGCCCCGTCTGTTCGTCCTGAAAGCTGCAGGACATGAACACGGGCACTTCCACTTCGTCGACAAATCCAGTGGGATTGATCGGGTCAACGACCTCGGGCGTGTAGAACGGATTGTCCCGAGCCTTCTGGATGATGTCCACTTTCTGGGCGTGCAGAAGTTGGTTCTCTTCGCAGATGGTGTCGCCCGCATCGACTTGTGCCTGTTCCCAACCTTGGGCGTAGGGGTCGGCTTTACGGAGCACGTTCTCTGCCCAGTTCAGGGCAAAGCCATTGTTCAAGATCCCACCGGGCGCCAGGGTCGTCAACGTGTTGCCGATCACCGATAGCGGTGTGATTGCGGCTAGGCTCGGGGGGCGCTCGCGGGCAACGAAGAGCTGCGAGATCCCGGGATAGGATAGCCCCGTCATGCCGACGTGGTTGTGCAGAACCCAGCCTTGAGCCGCCACGGCCTCGACCACGTCGTAGCCGTCCAACTTCTGAAGTGGCTCGAAGAAGTCGTAGGCGCCTCCCGAACAGCCCGTGCCGCGCATGTTCACGCCCACCGTGGCGTAGCCCATGAGCCCGGCGATCAGGCCGCTCTCGTCGTTCGGGGCGTCGCACAGCACGGGGAGCTTCCCGCACAGGCTGCCATAGTCGCCGACGGGTTCCCCGGGCTTGGCTGGGGAATACCCCGAGTAGTTGACGACCGTCGGATAGGGGCCTTTCTCGATAGGCCCGGGCAGCGTGATGTAAGCCGCCAGCTTTGTGCCGTCGCGCATCGTGATGTAGTTCACACCCGCGACGAGAGTTTGATTCGAATAGAAACTCTGCGGCGGCTTGCTGCCTTCGATGCTGAGTACTTCCAGGTCCTCGACGCGACGGTCCGTGGTTGCCTTTTCGCGCACGGTGTAGCCAGTGCCCGGCGGCACCTGTCGGAAGATGAGGCTGCCGAGATAGTCGGCTTGTCCTTCGTCAACTGCCGCGCCCGACGCATTGACCAACTCGAGGACGACGTCGGGCTCAGCATGGGTGATATGCAGCTGCTCGACGCTCTCCCGTACGGAAAAAGGTCCACTCGGCGCTCCCGCACCGCCTCCGCCGGCACCGGCGGCACCAGCGCTCCCTCCAGTCCCAAGTCCAAGGCCCGTTCCATAGGACTCGTCCTCGCCGCATCCGAGAGCGAAAACGCAGCTGAACACACACACAAGCAGTCGACGCATGGTGCGGCACACTCTGCCGGCTGCGGACGGCGTACGCAACGGCGGACTGCATGCCACAGCCACCTACATAGTCGACCGGTCGCCGTAGCCGCGCTGGCTAGAACCGTCCGACGACGCTCGCCTGCGCGCCACCGGGGATCGGAAGCAGCATGCCCGTCGTCGCCGGGGCGGTCTTTTCGTCGCCTGCCGTGAGCAGGAAGTACGTCGCTGCCCCCAGTCCCGCGACGCCGACAACCAGGGAAATGTCCCCGAAGAGGAATGTGCGCTCGACGTCGGACACGGCGTCGTCCGAGCAGTTG
The DNA here is from genome assembly GCA_965369205.1 of uncultured Polyangiaceae bacterium. Taxonomy (GTDB): domain Bacteria; phylum Myxococcota_A; class Polyangia; order Polyangiales; family Polyangiaceae; genus JACKEA01. Next base: position 3,962 of record CBDUPW010000426.1, read on the forward strand.
GGCTTGCAGGCATCCAGGTCGTTTTCGTCGCCGAGGCCTTTGAGACCAAAGTACGTGAAGCCCGCGAGCCCCACGACGCCCACACCACCGAATATCCACGTAGCCGTGGGGATCCCGGAGCCCGAACCCGAGTCCAGCTGAGGCTCCGGGGTCGCCGGCCCTCCTGGCGCTCCGGCGCTTGCTTCAAACTCCACGGTAATGGCGCGGTTCTTCTCGCCCACGATCACGACGACCTGTCGGTCCACTGGCTGATGTCCAGCAAGTTCGAATCGAAACTGATGGGGTCCCGGATCCACGCCAATGGCGCGCCCTTCCAAGCGGTCCGCGAGCTTCTCGCCGTCCATCAAGACCTGGACCTCGACGGCGTCATTGCCATCCGCACGCTTCGCCCGAAACACGATGGACGGTTGCTCTTTGTCCATCTCATTCAGCCAGGACGTACAATCATTGCGGGCGATTGCGGGGCATGCCGGCTGGGCGCACAAGAGGAGTTGCTGGCGTGCTGCCCGCAGCTTGCCGTCCGCGCGGAACTTCTGAGCGGAGGTATGGGCATCGACGCATCCGCTAGCGTCAATATCCTGCGCGGCGGCAGGAGCGGCAATTAGTAGAGCGATGCAAGTGACCCCGCGAGCCGCAGCTCGGGGGCGACCTAGAAACATTCTTTCTTGAGATGTTTCACGCCCGCCTTGTCGAAGTAGTACGGAGGATTGCACTGAGCCGGTTTTTGCGCCTTTTCCGGCCACGGCGCAAGCTTTCCGGCGCCGATCGGCCGAGGCGGCTGTTTCCTAGCCGTGGCCGCGGCCGGGGGCACCGAAGCGCTGGGCGACGGCACCGCGGCTGACCCTTGAGCTGGCGGCTCGGCGCTCGGTTTGAGCGGCAGGTCGGAAGCTGCGGACGCTGGCGACGCGGACGGCACGCCGCTCGCAGCCGGAGTGGGCGAGCTTGTCGCGATGGCGGCGCTCTCTCCGCTGCCACTAACGACCGCACCCGCGAGTGCGAAAACAAATAACAAGCCCACCACACCGGCAACCAGCATCATGTTCCGGCGACGTCGGGCGGCGTGGCCTGGCGCTGGGCTCTGGGCCATGCTGATGACAGAAGCGTCCGTGGCCTGAGTCGCCGTTTCCTCGTCTGGGCGAGCGTGTTTGTGGCTGCTCTCCCGAAGGGAGAGCGAATCCGGCGTGTGCGGGAACGAGGGCTCGCTTCCATCACTGACGCTCAATCGCGCCGCCACGGACATGTCGGCACTCATGCCCTCGATCGCCTTGAGTTTTGCCGAGCGCAGCACCAGGGCTTCTTTCGCGATTTCGTGCACCCATTTGCTCACTTCACGCGGCGTGGCCGGCGCAACCGTATCTTCGAGCGCCGTTGCCATGTCAAAGGCGGAGGCGTAGCGCTCGTCCGGATTGACGGACAAGGCTTTCAAGATGACCGCGTCGAGCTCGGGCGAAGCCGAGTCATGGTGCTTGGACGGGGCTTCGGTCACGCCCTCCATGATCGACGTTGCGATTTGCCACTCATTCTCTCCCTCAAAGAGGCGTTTGCCGGCCAGGGCTTCCCACGCCACGACCCCAGCGGCGTAGACGTCTGCGCGTCGATCCACTGGGCCGCGTTTCAGCTGCTCCGGCGCCATGTAGCGGATCTTGCCCTTGAGCTGCCCCTCCCG
>CBDUPW010000427.1:0-5582 GCA_965369205.1 uncultured Polyangiaceae bacterium
GGATTTCCGCGAGCTGGGCCCGCAGCGTGCCGGTTAGCAGGGTCAAGCTCTCGCGGGTGAGCGCCTCATCGGCGAGGAAGTACTCCACGACCGCGGCGGCCAGCCGCGTCAACGCGTACTCGCCGGACCGTACGATACCGGCACCATCTACCCGGGCCAGCATGCGTTGATCGCGAAGCCGCTGGATGGCGTGGGTCGCCCGCTTGCGCGGCCGCTCTGCGCCGGGATCCACCACGTCACAGATCTGCTCGAACATGTCGACGAGCACGTCCTCTTCAAACGACGCCAGGGCCGCCCGGTCGGCGCGCAAGTAGAGGCCGGCCAGGAAGCACAGATCGACCGTCTTTAGGTCCAAATGCACCTGGTCCCGCGCGAGCGCAGCGATGAGGCGGTTCGGGTCGGTGGTCATCAGGGGGCTCCGCCGCCGGCACTGCTGCCGAGGAACGCTGTCATGGCTTCTTGCGCTCTTTCTTCTTGCGGGGCTTAGGCGCGTCGGTCTTCTCCGCGAGGCGCTTGGTCTCGGCCAGTACGCGGTCGAAGTCGCTCTCGAACAGTCGGTCCTGCACGATGCGATACTTCTCGAACTCGCTGAGCGCGTGCTCCTTCGCCAACTCGGCGCTCACCTTGCCCGCGTCCTGCAAGATCTCGCGATCCCACAGCCGTAGGAACCCAGCAAGTCGCTGTTCCCAGTCGGCCATGGTCATCGGGATGCGTCGCGTCGCCTGCATCTCCGCCATGTCGAGGTAGGCCGAGACGATGCGCTGCATCTGGTCCATCTCGGTCTCCGAGAGGTAGTTCTTGGCAATTACCACGTCGTATCGGTGGATCTTTCCGTGTGGCGCGCCCTCCCAGCTCGTCAGGCCCATGCGGGGTTGTGCCGCGTCGGCGCGGTCTACGAGCACCTCGGCGGCCGTCTGTCCATGAACCGCGTAGTGCAGCTTGTTCTGCACGGCGGCGAAGAAGCGTTGTGTCGCTGCGGCTGTCGCGTCGTAGTCCATCGAGGTCGCGTAGATGTCGGTGATCTTCTGATAGAACTTGCGCTCGGAGAGGCGTATCTCCCGAACCTTCTCGAGCTGCCGATCGAAGAACTCCTGGGTGAGTACGCTGCCGCCCGATTTCAGGCGATCGACATCCATCACCCAGCCTTGAATGGTGTAGTCTTTCACCACCTGCGTCGCCCACTTGCGGAACTGCACCGCGCGCTCGTTCTCGATCTTGAAGCCCACAGCGACGATGGCTTGCAGGCTGTAGTGCTTGACGTTGTAGGTCTTGCCGTCGGCGGCAGTTGTTAAGTAGTGCTTAATAACTTGTTCCGGGGCGAGCTCTCGGTCGTTGAAGATGCGCTTGAGGTGTTGGTTGATCGCAGGGACGGTCACGTCGTAGAGGGTCGCCATCATCTTCTGCGACAACCAGATGTTCTCGTCTTCGTAGCGCATCTCGACGCTCTGCTCCTGCGAGCCCGTCGCGGCCACGAAGGTCAGGTACTCGGCCGCCGATGAGCGGACGAGGGAGGTGGTGGGGGGCTTCTTCTTGCGGGTCATGGGGCCCCCAATCGACGCCAGATGCGCGCTCGACCGCCGTGGCGGGAATCGGGCCACGATGGCCCGATCCGTGGCCCGATTCCGGTTCCGGCAATGGCCGAGAGGTCGCGGTGCTTGGTGTCGTAGGTCTTGCTCCCGGCGGCAGTTATCCGAAAATCCTGGACAACTGTTTCCGCAGCCTCCACGCCGCCACCGCCACTGGCTGCCACGAAGGTCAGGTACTCGGCCGCGGAGGACCGGACGAGCGAATTGATCTGGATGAGCGGCTCGGGCCAGTAGCGCTCCTGGGCGTAGATGGCCTCGACCTGCTGCCGGATGTCCTCGGCGTGGATGGTGGTGAACGAGGTGGCGAACCCTCCGCACTCCTCGACCACGGTGTCGCGGAGCGAGAAGACATCCATGCTTCGTGTGCTCACGTGGCCCCCTCAGTTCAGGCTCGTCGACGCGACCTGGGATTTGGTGAACATTTCGGCGAGCCTTCTCCGTGCGATGAAGGCCCCAACGGCCGGGCCTCCCAACCGGCGATCCCCACGCATGCTGCGGGTCGGCGCAGAGTATCACTGCCGCACGGGGGCTCAAGCGAAGAACTTCAACGAATTCGCGCTTCTGTGCGGGGGTACGGCGGGGGCGGGACGAGGTCTACCGTCCGGTCCAGACCCTGCCGTCGTTCGACGCGCGCAGTGGGCCCAACCACCGCCATGGATGGATCCAGCGCCACATGTGGGCGAGCCACATGGTTGCCTTCTCCAACGTCGGCCATGACCGGCAAGTGGTCGCGGAGTCGCTTCAAGGCTGGCACGACCTCTCGTTCGGCAAGCTCGCGCAGACGGCCGCCGTCGAGCACGGGTTCAAGCGCTTCGAGAGGCGCGGAAAGGCGGAGGCCACCGTTCGCCCAGCGGCCGCGCCACGTGCCACTAGCCAGAGGCAGTTCCACATCGATCGGATATGCGTCGGCTGCCAGTCCATCGATCGGCACTGAATCGCGCACTTCTGTCGCGCCGATGCGGCAGAAGATTGGCCTCTTTCCCGCACTTTCCCGGCACTATTTCCGCGTCAGACCCGTGCTATTCCGTACTAGACCGGGTGAAAACCGAGCAGAATATCAAGGGGGTTTCTCTCCGACGTCGAGAACGGACTCGCCCTCCGGTCCCTTAGCAAGCTGGGCCTGCTGGCCGGGTACCTGGACGTTGACCTGCTAGACTTCGCAACGTTTCCCGAGTCGAGCGATCGGCACGCTCTCGCGGATCAGACTCGGCATTTGAATCAAGGCTCTCTCCGACGCCTGAAACGCGAGACGGTACCGCGCGCTGACCGCACGCGCGGCGGAAAGACACCGAAAAAGAAGGACTAGCGCGCTGGCATTGCAATAACGCTCGCGTGGAGAGCGTCTGATCGCGAACGCTTCGCGCTGTGCACGTCAACGTGCCCCAATTACCTCAATGGTTTCGCAACCAAACGCGCCGATTTGCACCGTCCAAGTACCGTGCATGTACCGTGCATGTACCGTGCATGAGCGGTGCCTGAGCTGAGCTCAAACCGTGCTCGTACGGCCCCCGCACAGGTCCAAAAGCGGTGCCCATACGGCAACGCGCAGCTGTGTCGAGCGCAGCGATTCCAGACCCTGCGCGGCTCGCGGCGATCGGTGCTGCTGGGGCACGTCGCACCGAGGCAAGCGTGAAGTGCCGAGATAATCAGTTTTCTTAGTATCCGAAACGCAGTTCGGTGGAACCGTGTTGAACGCGCACGGTCGAATACGAAAGGAGAGAAGGTACTCGAAACCACCAAAACCAAGCGGCGCCAGCGAATTGTGCTGCCGCCGCCGCTCATGGACGCGCTGCGCCGGCACGTCCAAGCGTTGCCCAAGGGACCGAAGCGGGACTCCGACCTGCTTTTTCCGTCCGAGACGGGTGGGTTTCTCGCTCGATCGACTTTGACCAAGCCCATGGCGCGCGTTGCCAGCCTCATGGGGCTGTCCAAATCGATCACGCCCAAGGGCATGCGTCGGACCTTCCAAGACCTGTGCCGGGCGGCGTCGGTGCCCGACGTGGTCACGCGGGCGGTTTCCGGCCACGCGACCGAGGCGATGCAGGAGCGGTACTCCACGGTCAACGACATGGAGATGGTGGAGCACCTGGGCAACGTGGTGGCTCTCTTTGCCCCGCGCTCGGACGGGTCAGAAGCGGCCAACGACGCAAGTGGTATGCACGCCGACCTGGGAAGGAGCGGCAGAAGCTAAACCAGCTTGTTTTTCGGAGCGGGAGAAGGGATTCGAACCCTCGACGTCAACCTTGGCAAGGTTGCACTCTACCGCTGAGTTACTCCCGCGGAGAGCTGGGAGGAGTACTCGCGCCGGATCGGTCTGTCAAGCAGACAGTAATACCCAATGATTTCGGGGAACTCGGGTCCGGGCGGGAGCGCTTAGAGGCGGGAACGCGCGGCTATTTTTGGGCAAACCAGTGTAGCGGCGGCGTGTAGCCTTCGCTGACGGTGTAATAGCCGCTTCCGTCCGCCGCGAAGCCCACGGCCTCGCCTTGTTTCTCAGGCAGTGCCAGCGCCGGGCAGGGCTCAGAGCTGAAGGCTTGGGCCAGGGACTCTCCGGGGCTGCGTCGCCACAGGAACACGCCGCTGTAGGTGCGGATGGCGATCCGATCGCCCGCGGGCGACACGTCCCCGCCGGTGACCAGCGTGCTACCGCCCAGCGCGCCCTGGCCGAAGGTCACGCTGTTGGCTTCGGTGAGAGTCACGTTGCCGCCCCCCGCTGCGAGCAGCCCAGCGCTTTGAAACACCTGGGACACGCCGGAGGCCGCCTTCGTGACGATGACGAGCTGGCCAGCTTTGGGATCCACGAGGAGTGCTTCGGCGTTGTGCGCGCCATCTGCGTAGGTCACGGTGAAGGTCTCTACGCCGCTCAGAGTCTGGTCGGAAGCCGCGCCTTTGGCGTCGATGACGGGCTCAGGCACGCGGAAGATCTTGATGTTTGCCCGCGCCGACGAGTTGTCGCCGATGTCGCCGGCGTACAGGTAGCTCTCACCTGCGGTGGGACCCGGGCCCAGGGCGATGTCTTCCCAGTCTTTGGCGGTAGCGCCGCTGAGAGTGAGCTCGCCGAGGTGCTTGCCGTCGAGACCGACCGCAAAGATGCGCGGGCCATCGCCGGAGTCGTTGTGCACGTAGAGCACACCGGGGTTCTTCTGGCTGGCGACGATACCCGACGCTTCGGTGATTGCCGTCGATGCGACGGTGCCTGCCACGACGCCGGCTTCAAACTCGGGGCACGCCGCCAGACCCGCGCTGCCCGCGCTTCCGGCGGCGCCGCTCGTGCCGCCCGTTCCGGCGCCGCCACCCGCCGCGTCGGCGTGTGCGTCGGCGGAAGCGTCGGGCGAGCTGCCCGCCACGCCTCCTGTCGCCGGAGCGCGCGCGCCGGACTCCGAAGCGCATGCGACCAAGAGCAGCCCAAGGCAGAGTTTCCGCATTGGGATCTTGTAGCGACCTTTGCCGCGGCGCGCCATACGCTTGCGCTCCTTGGAAAGCTGCGCATAGCTCTGGCGCATGCCCAGACCGCCTCAGATTTCCCGCCACGCCGCTTCGCTCTCGGCTCAGGTCTACGGCGGACTCGCTGCCCGCGCGAAGCAGATGCCGGGGCCGGTGTACGCCCTGAACGTGGGCGATACCTATCGTGAACCGCTGCTGGAAGCCCGCGCCGAAGCGCAGCTGTCTCGGGAGCACGCGCGTCTGCATAACTACTCGCCAGTGCAGGGTGAACCCGCGTTGATCGACGCGATCGTCGAACGTGCGCGTCGGCGTCACGGGGCCGCTCTCGAGCCGAGTCGTGTGCAGGTGACGCTCGGCGCTACCGGGGGGCTCAGTGCTGTGGCCGCGGCACTGCTCGAATCCGAGGACGAAGTCATCGTGCTTGCGCCCTATTGGCCGCTGATCCGCGGCATCATCGCCGGACGCGGGGCCAAAGCGGTGGAGGTGCCCTTCTACGATCGTTGCGCCGCTGCGGACTTCGACGTCCGAGCCGCCCTCGACGCCGCGCTGAGT
>CBDUPW010000428.1:0-5491 GCA_965369205.1 uncultured Polyangiaceae bacterium
GGGGGGCTAGCGGGTTTTGAGCGCGTTTAGCTTTGCTTCGAGGGTAGCGATGCGCGCCTCGGCGCTGTTCGCGCGGGCTTCGGCGGTGTCGGCGCGGACTTCGGCCTGGGCGGCGGACTCGGAGGGCAGCGGCAGGACGCGGCCGTCGGCGTCGAGCCAGCGCAACCAACGCGCGTCGACGCTCCAGAGCGTGGAGCGCACGGGGGCGAGCAGAAGTCCTAGGCGTTCGCAGCGCATCCGTCCGAGTTCGTCCGGACGCTTTGCGACATAACGCGCCTGCAGCGGATCGAGAGCGTAGCCGTCGAAGACGCCGGAAAACGGATCAAACAGAAAGTACTCTGCGACTCGCAGGGCCCGGGCGTAGATACGCATCTTTTCGCCACGGTCGATTTGCTCCGTCTGCTCCGACAAGAGTTCGATGATGACGTCGGGCGCTTGCCCGCCTTCTTCCCAAACGACCCAGGCTTTGCGCTCGCGCCGGGACGTATTCATGACTACGAACACATCCGGGCCGCGAAAATCGTTGCGCCGGGTCTGCGTTTCGCTGAAGTAAAGGAACATGTTGCCGCCGACGTAGAAGTCGTCGCGCTGCCGCCAAGCGTGTTCCAGTGACTCGATCAGCACGGTCATCTGCTGGCGGTGGCGAGCCGTTTCCATCGGCTCACCGTCGTCGGTGACGAGCTGGATCGACCCGATCGGCTGGACAGGCTCGGACGGCTGGGACATTGGCTTTCCTCATGGTAGCCGCAAACCATCGGGCGCGCAGGCGGGTGGGTTGCGCGGAAGCTTGAGTGCGGAGCGGGTGCGGGAGCGTGCGCGGGAGCGGGCGCGTGCGCGGGAGCGGGAGCGGGCGTGGGCGCGGGCGCGGGCGTGGGAGCGGGCGTGAGAGCGGGAGCGGCGCGGGTGGGCTAGATGCTGTAGCTCTTCAGCTTGATCTTGCTTTCGCTGTGCTCGCCGAGGCCGAAGTCGGCGGCCTTGGCGATGTAGGTGGGCTCGCGGTTCACCGCCTTGAGGGACTTGAGGCCGTTGTCTTTGCGGGCCGCGTCGATGATCTTCCAGCCGATGGTATCCATGGCCACTGGATCCGTCGACACGTACACGGCGCCGTGGGGGATGCGGCGCTTGGGGTTTTTGTCCAGGGGACCCTGGTCGTAAATCAGCTTGAAACCGTCGGTGATGTGCAGGCGCACGCGGCTGGTGACGATCGGGTGTTTGTAGAGCACGGCGATCTGTGGGCTGGCCTTGTGGGCGTGGTGCTTCTGCGGATTCGTGATGCAGCCGTGGCTGATGTTCTTGAGGCAGCCGGTATAGCCGCAGATCGAGTGGTCTTTGATCTGCGTCATGTCGATGACTGCGGTCGCTTCAGTGAAGAAACGCACGTACTGAGTTTTGACCTTCTCGAAGACCGGGATGGCTTTCATCTTGGTCAGGGAGTTGCCGTGGATCTCCGCCTTGACACCCTTGGGCAGCTTGTTGCCCTTGACGTTGATGCGGGTGCCACGCAGGTAGCTGCCGAACTGTTCGAAGACGACGATCTTGTCCGCAGGCACGCCGAGCTTCAGCAACCCTTCGACCACCGGCAAGATCAACTCGAAGTTGACGGCCATGGTCGCGCCGCTCTGCCCGGCAATGCCGTTGACCTTGATCGCCACGGTGTCGTTCTTGTGCACGAACTTGCCGAGGGCTTCCGCGATGCTGGACGTGCCCGTGAAGGCGGTGAGCGCTTTTTCGAGCATGGCCTTGGCCACGTCCGCCTTGGGCCACAGCAGGTTGGGCTGCATCAGCGCAGCGAAGTCCCCGCCTCCCTTTTCGACCTTCACGATCTTGCCGGGCGAACTCAGCGGCGTAAATCCGGCCGGCGGCTTCGCGATCAGACTCTCGAGCTCGTCGGCCTTTTTGTCCTTGTCCGCGGCAAACGCTCCCGGCGAGAGGCTGGCGCCGGCGAGGGTGGTCGCGGCTCCGAGGAAGTGGCGGCGGCTTAGGTCCGTGTGGCTCATGCCTGGGAGCCTAGTGCAGGTTGCCCCTCGGCGCGAGGTGCCGGCCTAAGACACCCGCGATCGGTCCTCCCGAGCGTGAGTCGCTCGTCCCGCGCAGCATTAGCTAAAGCGTCCGAGTCTGGAGTCTCCAACCCTGCCACCGACCGTCACCGTCACCGTCTCCGCCTCTGACGCAGCCCCTGTGAGTCAGCCAGCGCCGCGAGTCACAACAGTTCCGAATGGCTCTCCTTCATCCAAACCAGCACGCGTTCGCGCAACCGTGCGGCAAACATAAACATCTCTTTGGCTTCCTGGTCCGAGACGGCGCCCACTTGGTCGTAGACGTTGGCGTGGCGCTTTCGCCTGCAGCGGTCCAGAAACGCAACCTCACGCGACTCGAGTCCCATGGTGAATTCAAGGCATTCGACTGTACGCATGTGCTTGTTCTGGCGCTCGCCCTGAAAGCCCGCCGCGGACAGCGCCATCGTCGCGAGCTGTAGTGCCGCATTGTAGGCGATTGCGAAACGCCACTCGGGATTTAGTCCGGGCGTTTGACTCTGCGCAATATCCCGTTCGACGATAGCCCGCAGGTCAGCGATTTCCTCGCGGGACGTCACATGCGGACGGATCCAGCTATTATCGAGATAGCGCTGTAAGCTCACGTTCGTCCCCGATCAAGAATAGCTTCTCACCGGCACAGACTCTGGTTAAAAAGTGATTCTTCACTCCCAGTTTCGCGGCGAACTCGGACGCAGCGTACACCACAACATTCACATCACGTCGCGTGGTTTTTTCCGCATCACGCAGCGTATCGACCACGTCTGCGAAGGTCACATCTCCGACGACCATGAGGTCGATGTCACTCAACTTGCTCTCTGTTCCCTTGGCGACTGAGCCGAAGATGAAGGCGAGCTTGAGCTGGTCAGCCAGCGGTGACAGCGCTTCCGCAAGAGCGGCTGGCGCGCCTACCGTCTTGCGAACGATCCCGCGCAGCTCCTCATAAATGGGGCACTGTGGATCCGCTTGAAAGTTCACGTGTTGTCCGTTCTTGGTCCGGCGGATCACGCCAGCCGCACTTAGTCTGGCCACCTCCCGCTGCACACTGCCCAATCCGAGTCCGGTCAAGCTGACAATCTGCCGCAAGTAGAACTGCTGGTCTGGCTGGCCAAACAGCAACCCGAGCACGTGCTGGCGCGCTTTCGGAAACAGAGCATCGGCGACGGCGTCTTTCATGGCTGTATCTTGTTTGGATACGTACGTACCTGATTCTGATACGATCGTATCTGATTCTGATACAGATGCAAGTTACGCCCAGGCGGCGCCCACCGGCCGGCGCTGTGGCCGCCGCCGGCTCTGCGGCCGCGAACGCGCGCCCCCAAAGCCCTTGATCAGAGACGAAAAACAGCGTCGAGACGCGCGCCCTCGAAGGGCGGGAACACGCGGCATACGCCGGCCACGCAGCGCAAGGCCCCGCGGCGTTGTCCCGCGAAAAGCGACACGCTGCTGGCGCTGCTGAACTTGTAGGTCAGCTGCGCGTTGAAATAGGTGTCGGGAGTTTGCGGGTTGGTGTCGTATTCGACGCCGACGGCTGCGGAGACTTCCGACGCAATGTCGACGCCGGTGAGGTGCTGGCCCTCGAACCAGGGCTCGTTCGCGCCGCCGAAGGATTGCCGGCGACGGCGGTGCCAACCTTGTAGCTGCAGCGAGTAGGGGCCGGAGAGGTGCCGGATGATGTCGTAGCGCGCGTAGGTCTCTTGATAGAAAACGTGAGTCAGTCCGAAGCCGTCGTTGATCAGGCGATCGGTTTCGTCGATGCGCCCACCTAGGGTCACGTTCGCGCGGCTCTTGCGTTTTTGGCTCGTGATTTCCGTGCCCGCAGCGAAATCCCAGACGCGGTTCAGGTTCTGGTCGCTGATTTCACACTCGTCGTTCGAGACGCTTTCGGCCCAGGTGTAGTAGTGGCCCACCCAGGCGAAGAGGCTCTCGGCTTTGCCCACGTGCACGTCGCTCTTGGCGCGGCCGCCGCTGACGCAGGTGTTGAAGCCCTCGAACTCCGTGTCGAGCCAGAACGCGCCGGTGGTGGGCGGCGCGCTGTACTGCACCCCGGAAAACTCTCGCGCGCGGGACAAATCTACGTTGGCGCGCAATGGGAAAAAGCGGCGGTAGTGCTTGCCCTCGAGCAGCACGGAAAAGGGCGACTCGATGATGCTGACGGCGGCGTAGACGGCGTAGCCCGGATCGATCAGATCCCGGGATTTGCCTGCGTCGGGATCGTTGTCGTTGAGGGACTGATAAGCGACTTCCAGGTAGGCATCTCCGTGGCCGTCGATGTCTGCCACTTCCACGGATTGGCTCGCGGTCAGCACGCGATCTGCCTGGCGCACGACGTCCGGGTTGAGCGGATCCTGGCGCACGAGCATGGACGCTTGCGTGCCGAGCTTGAAGCCTTTGGGAGCGACCTCGAATTGCGCAGCAAGAATGCGATCCGGCGCGTAGGTGGGCTCGCGGCGCAAGAAGTCCGTCTCCACGGAGCGCGGCATCCCGGCTTCGCTGATGGCGAGCTCATTTTCCGTCACGCTATCGTCGACACCGATGTAGCGACCGCTGGCTTCGTCGATGCGTAGTGGGTTCATGGAGCCAGCCAGGGCGGTCAGGCGTAAACGTGTGTCACCCGCCCGGATGCGGCCCGTGGCGCGGGCACCGCGCACTGTGGTGTCGCTGGCGAGTTCGTCGCTCTTGCGCACTGAAAGCACGAAGCCGCGGCCGAGCTGCGCGTAGCTGTCGCCCAGCTGCAACTCAATATCCCGCGTGGTGTAGCCGACGTAGTACTTCGCGGGATAGACCCAGTTGATGTAGCGGTTCGACAGCTCGGCGCCGGACTCCTGCAGCTTTTGCCGGAAGAAGACCGGACGCGGCAGACCACCGGGTGGGTTGCCGCGCTCTTCGGTTAGATCGAGCGCAATGGCCTCGGGGTAGGGGGAGCGGTAGAACCAGGCGTTGTCGAGGCGCAAGCCCGCCGTCCACTCGCCCATGGTGCCCTGCACATTGAGGCGGTTGTACCAAACGCCCCAACCGTCATTGGCGCGGGTATTGACTTGGTTCGGCTTCGAGTCCCGGTTGTCGACGTTGTAGACAACGCTCGTCGCGTTGGTGATGTCCAACTGCAGCGACTCGCTGCCGACGCGTCCCGCGTCAAAGGCGCGAGCCTGCTCCGTTTGGCAAAGCAAGACCCCCAGAGGAGCCAGCACGAGGACGCGGCGCAGCATGGGTGGGCGAGGTTAGCGCTTGGCCAGCTCGGACTCGATGAAGGGCCACATCACCGAGGCCTGGTCGCCAATGAACTTCTCGACGACGGTCATCGTTTGGGTCTCCACCACGATATTCAGCGGCGCACTTTCCGCCGAACCGAACTGGCCCATTTGGTAGTCGGGGTCCAGCGCCATGGGGTGGCGAGTATCGTAGGTCTGCGTCCACCCGACTAGGTGGTCCGCGGTGGCGGGATCACTCTTCGCGTC
>CBDUPW010000429.1:0-5486 GCA_965369205.1 uncultured Polyangiaceae bacterium
CATTCGTTCCACCGCGTGCCGCGCTTCGGCCAACAGCTTTTCTTGGGACGCCGGGGGGTCCGCCCGGGCCAGCTCGTCGAGGGCTAGTCCCAGAGTGTGGAGGGGATTGCGCAATTCGTGCAGCAAGGATGAGGCAAGTACCCAGACGGCCTGCTCGCGTTCGGTTCCCTTGATGCGCTCACGCAGTTGCTCGATGGCGCGCCGCTCGGCGCGCTGCTTTTCCGCCCGCGCCCGGCCGGTCGCGACTAGCGCGCCCCAGACGACGCCCAGGACCACGGGAATCGTCCAATCCAAGAGCAAGTGCCCGGGATGCTCGATGGGCCAAGCGCGATCGATCAAGCGTAGGATCGCCGCGTACGCTGCGCCGGCGCCCGCGCCGATCAGAATGGGTGTGAGTCCTCGCAATGCTCGCTCCGCGCCGGACGGCGCCGCTCGGATCTTGGTCCGAGCTACGCGCCAGCGCATCCTACGAATGTCGTAGCTTGTTTTCGCACGCGAAAATAGTGCGCGAAGTGCGCACCTGACAATGCGCATACCCCCGACCTTCGTCGGATGGCGCTAGCCGCACTCGGGACCGATGTTGCCAGGCGAAGATGTTGGACCGTCTATCGCCGCACCCGCTTCTCGTGCGCACCGTCTGCTCATGGCGTCGGCACGTGGTGATGTGCGCGCTGGTCGCTGCGGGCACGATGTACGCGCCGCCGTCGTGGTCCCAAGAGAAGCCGCAAGCGCCTTCCCATGCCGCGTCCGAGCACGACGAGTTGGCTTCGGCGGGCGGCCTGCGAGTCACGCTACAGTACGCGATCCAGCGCGCTGTGCGGCACGGGCCCGAGCTTGGCCCAGCGCAAGCTTCGCTGCGTGGGGTTACCGAAGCTCAGCGGCGAAGTCGCGCCCTGCTCACCACGCCGCCGCGCTTGGAGCTAGCCCTGGGCCCGCGCATTGGCAGCGAGCGCGGTCTCGACGCCAGCGCCGGGCTTTGGCAAGACTTTCCGCTTTCGGGGGTGGGGGCCGCTCGGCGGCGTGTCGCCAATGCCCGACGGCTCGCTGCCGATTTGGAGATCGAGGATGCAAAAACCAGCGCTGCACTCGCCTCGGGCTTGGCGTGGGTGGAAGCACGGTTGGCTCGGGAATTCGTGAAGCTCCATTCGCGCCGCCTGAGTGAAGCTGAGCGACTGGAACAGGTGACCGTCACGCGGCGGGATGCCGGAGATGCCACCGCGGGACAGGTTGCCTCGGCGCGTGCCATCGTCGGCGCGGCGCGCGCCGCGATCGTTGATGCTGAAGGCCAGCGCTTCGCGGCCGACGCCGCCCTGAGTTACGCCCTGGGCCTCGGAACCGAGCGGCGAATCGAAGCGGTGGGTTCCCTCGAGCGAGACGGTCCGACCGCCTCCGAAGCCAGCGCGCTTTCGGCTGTCCAAAGTCACCCGCGCCTGCGACGACTCACTGCGGACGCACGGACGCTCACCGAAGTATCTGAAATGACGCGCGCCGAAGGTGTGCCCGCACTTGCAGTTGGGCCCTCGGTGACTCGAGAAGCGACGGGGGACTGGATCGTGCTGGGTCGTTTGAGTGTGCCCTTGCCAGTGGTCAACTCCAACGCGTTCGAGGTCGCGGAGCAACGCCGGACGGCCCTGGTGGCGCGCGCACACGTCCGCCGTGAACGGGCGCGACTGCAAAGCCAAGCGCGCGTGCTCTTCCACGAGCTCGGTCATGCGCGCCGCGTTCGAGACGCGCTGAAGCGAGACGCCCTCGCTCCGGCGCAGGTCGCACTCAAAGAAGCCCTGCTCCGCTATCAAGCGGGAAAGACCGATCTATCGGAGGTGTTGACTGCCCGTAGCGCTTTGCTCGAGGTCGAAGAGCGCCGGCTGATGGCGGCGGCGAACGCGCAGATCGCCGAACTACGTCTGCGCGCTGTCACCGGGAAGATCTTGCAAGGAGGATCCCAATGAGATTCGCCGCGAGTGCGCAGTTGCTGATCTCGGCCGCGCTTCTGGTCGGAGTTGCGTGTCAGAGCCGTGAGCAGGGCGCATCTCCGTCGCCGGAGCCGACGACGGACCTCGCCTCTGCTAGGCGCGTTCGTGTCGATCCTAAGCTGCTGCGCGATGGCCGAGTCAGCGTCGGAAGTGTCGAGCTTCGGGACCCGAGCGACGAACTGCGGGCCACGGGCGCAGTCGAACCCGACGTGGGCGGCGCAGCGGACGTCGGGGCGTTGGTGCTTTCCGTCGCGCGTGCAGTGCATGTGCGTGAAGGCGACCGGGTGCGTCTCGGGCAACTACTGGCGGAGCTGACGGCGCCAGATGCCGCGCGCGTTGCTGGAGAACTGAGCAAGGCGCGGTCCCGGCGGGTTCGCGCAGAACAGGCCCTCGCGCGGGAGCGTCGATTGATCTTGGGCCAGGCGACCAGCCGTCGCGAGCTCGAAGACGCCGAAGCGGATCTGAGCGGTATCGTGGCAGAGGAACGCGCCGCGCGACGCATGTTGGCGGCGTTTGGCGCCAACGGTGCCCGCATCAGCGTGCGGGCTCCCATCGCCGGAGTGGTCACGCACAGTGGCGTGATCCTGGGCGCCCAGGTTGAAGCGGGAGACAAGCTGTTCCGGATCGTTGACCCAGAGCAACTCATGGTGCGGGCCGAGGTGCTCGAGCGTGACGCGCATCGCGTGCATCCCGGGGATGCGGCCACGCTGCAGTTTCCCGGAGGCAAGACGTGCAACGCAGAAGTGGCTGCGCGCGGCATGGAGGTAGAACCGGAGCGACGTACGGTGTCCGTACGGCTGCTGCCCAAGGCGTGCGCATTGCCCATCGCCGGGCAAACCCTAGACGTGCGGCTGCTGCCCAAACCCACGGGCAAACCGACTCACGTTGCGGTTCCGCGCGACGCTCTTGTCGAACTCGACGGCGTGCCCGTGGTGTTCACCGCCACGAGTTCTCCTGAAGAATTCGAGCTGTTCCCGGTCGTGGTCGCTCGCCTGAGCGAGCACACCGCGTTCTTGAGCAAGGGTCCTGCGCCAGGTTCCACTGTGGCAGTTCATGGCACGATTCTGCTCAAGGGCGAGTGGATGCGCGGCTCCTTGGAGTAGCCATGATCGCCAACACCGCGCGCGCCGTCATCAAGAACCCGATCCTCGCCGTGATCGGCGTCGTTGTATTGATCGCCCTCGGTATCCGTAGCTATGCCCGCTTGCCCATCGACGCGGTGCCCGATGTCACCAACGTACAGGCTCAGGTTCTCACCAGTGCGCCGGGACTTTCCCCGCTAGAAGTCGAGCGCCTCGTCACGCAGCCCGTCGAGCTGTCTATGACGGGGATCCCGGGAGTGCGGACCGTACGTTCCGTTTCGCGTGCGGGGGTGAGTGCCGTGACCATCGTTTTCGAAGACGACGCGGATGTGGACCACGCTCGCCAGCTTGTCAGCCAACGCTTGCCCCAGGCGCGCGAAGCCATTCCCTTGGGGGCAGGACGTCCCGAGCTCGGCCCCATGACGACCGGGTTGGGGGAGGTCTACCACTTCACCTTGCGCTGGCCGGGGCACACCCCTGCCGAGATCCGGACGCTGTTGGACTGGGACATCGGCTACCGCTTGCGCACGGTCCCCGGGGTCGTGGAAGTCAATCCGTGGGGCGGCGACGAGCGTCAGGTCGAAGTGCGGTTGCGGCAGAGTGATCTGATCACCACGGGCCTTTCGCCGCTCAGCGTGGAGCACACCTTGCTGGCCGGTGGCCAGAACGCCAGCGCCGGTTCCATCGAACGCCGGGAAGAGGGCACGTTCCTGCGACTGGACGGCGCATTTCGTACTGCGTCGGACGTTGCAGGGCTGGTCGTCCATGCCGAAAGCCCGCAGCCAGGCGGGCCCGCCACGACCCCGGTATTGGTACGCGACGTCGCTGACGTCGTGGATGGCGCGGCGCCACGGTTCTCGGCCGCCACTGCCGACGGGAAAGGGGAAACCGTCTACGCGATGGTTCAGATGATCGCGGGCGGCAACGCGCACGACGTCGTGCAACGCGTCAAGCAGCGCATCGCGGAAATCGAGCCAAGCTTGCCCGAGGGCGTCGTGATCGAACCCTTCTACGATCGAGCAGCATTCGTCGACGACGTGCTGTCGACGGTCAAGAAGAGCCTGTTGGAGGGCGGCATCGTCGTCGCGTTGGTGTTGCTACTGATGCTGGGAGACCTGCGTGCGGGTCTGCTCGTTGCCAGCGTGATTCCTCTTAGCATGCTGGGTGCGTTCTTTCTCATGCACGCCTTCGGGGTGAGCGGGAACTTGCTCAGCTTGGGTGCAATCGACTTCGGCTTGGTCGTGGACGGTTCCGTCGTGGTCGTCGAGGGCGCGCTGGCGACCATGGCGGCTCGCAAGGTCTCTGGGCGTGCCGCCATGGGCATGGTGGCGGGAGAAGTCGGGCGACCGGTCACCATCGCGGTCTTGATCATCGCCATCGTCTACGTGCCGGTGCTCTTACTCGAAGGCGTGGAAGGAAAGATGTTCCGCCCGATGGCGCTCACGGTGTTGTTTGCGATTGGCACCGCGCTCGTCCTCACGTTCACCTGGGTGCCCGCCATGGGTGGCTTGCTTCTCAAGCAAGCGCATGTTCGCGAGCCCTGGCTCGCTCGCAAACTGAGCACGCTGTATCACCCCATCGCCGCGTACACGGCGCCGCGCTGGAAGTTGGCGAGCGCTGGCCTGGTGCTATTGCTGCTGGTGGGCGCGGGAGTGGCAGTGACCCGAGGTGCCGAGTTCGTCCCGCGGCTGGAAGAGGGCGACTTGGCGATTCAGATCACGCGACCGCCCAGCGTGTCGCTGGCCGAAGCCATTCGCGGCACGACCGCCGTCGAAGCGGCGCTGGCCGAGTTCCCAGAAGTCGAACGCGTCGTGTCGCGTACGGGCAGCCCGTCCGTTGCCACCGACGTGATGGGGATCGAGCAGAGCGATGTGATGGTCATGCTCAAGCCACGTTCCGAGTGGACGACCGCAAGCAACGCCGCTGGTTTTGCGGCCGCACTCGAACCCGCGCTGCTCCGAGCGCTGCCCGGCGCAGCCTTTGGATTCACTCAGCCCATCGAGATGCGCGTAGATGAGCTCATCGGTGGTGTGCGCTCCGATGTTGGGGTGAAGCTGTTTGGCGACGACCTAGACAAGCTGAAACTCCACGCCCAGCAGTTGAGCGCGGTGATCTCGAGGACTCCCGGAGCCGCCGACGTGCGGGTCGAGCCCATCAGTGGTTTGCGCACGCTTTCGTTGCGACCTGATCCCATCAAGATGGGGCGCCTTGGCGTCCGCCCCGAAGCGATCCAGAGCTTCGTGGAGACCCTGCGCATGGGTCGGCCGGTGGGAAGACTGATCGAAGGTGAACGGCGTTTCGACATCGTGATGCGCGTCGCGGAGACTCCGGCCGCTGACCCGTATCCATTGAGCCGGCTTCGAGTCCCGCTCGGCGACGGACGCTTCGTTCTTCTCGGAGAAGTGGTCGACATCCAGGAACAGAGTGGACC
>CBDUPW010000430.1:0-5482 GCA_965369205.1 uncultured Polyangiaceae bacterium
GCCGAACCGCGCGTCGCGCCGAACCGCGCGTCGCGCCGAACCGCGCGTCGCGCCGAACCGCGCGTCGCGCCGGGCTGCGTGACGCGCCGGGCTGCGGTCGCGCCGGACTGACTTCGAGGCTGAAGCGCCCCCCACGCCCTGGGACGAAATCGATGCCGTCGGGGGGGGCACCATCCAAAAAAACAAGCACCGTGAAGATAGCGCTACGGCGTGCGGGGGCCCGGGCCGCCGAAGGTGCTGCGACCTGCGCACATGCCATCGGCGTAGGCGAGGCGCTTGGCTTCTGTGGGACCAAAGTTCTCGGCGAGGTCGGCTTCGAAGCTTTTCATCTCGCCCGTGAGCGCGCTAAATAGTTTGTAGGTCGGGTGCTTTGCGATCTCCGGATCGACTTCGGTGCGCGTGCCCGCGCGCAGTTCGGCGAGCTGGCGCATGGCTTCACTGGCTTTCTTGTTGTCTTGGCGCCGCGCCATGTCGACGATGACATGGGTGCAGGTGTCCGCGCCGAGCACATCGGCAACTTCCGCCTTGCCGATGGCCTGCACGCACAGCTCGCGCATTTGTGGCCACACACGTTCGTGGGCGCGCTGATAGGTGGCGCGAATGGTCTCCGCGTCTCCGGGAGCCAGCCCCAGCTTGTCGAGCTTTTCCGCTCCCGGCGTCCAGCCGTCGGCTTGCAGGCACGGCACGCGATACTTGATGGTGCCGGTCTTCGCGAGCTCCGCCCAGTCGTCTTGCTCCAGGTCGAACTCGTTGCGCGTGCGCGGCGGCTTGCCGTCGGTGCGCCGGGCTAGTTCGGCCTGCGCGCCCGAAAGCTGCGTTTCGAGTTTGCCCTTTTCCTTCTCGAGTCCCCGCAACTTGCGATTCAAGTTGGCGATGTCGCCGGCCAGTGCATCGTTCGCGCTCGACAGGTCGACCTTGTCCTTGTCTTCGCCCCCCAGGGCCTGCTGCGCCTGCGCGAGCTCGTCGCCTTCCAAGAGCTTCGTGCCGTCGGGGCCCATGCGTCCGCTCTGCCCCGCGCTCAAGCTGACGCGCTCCTTGGCTCCGAGCAACTGCACCTTGCCTTCGTACACCGTCACGATCGCCACCGCGGCCAATGCCGCCCCGCCTGCTGCCGCCAATACTTCTTTCTTCACGTCGTTGCCTCCGGTGCTGGGCCCCTGACCCAGTTGCACCCGGAAACACGTGCCAAGCACCTCGACGGTTCCCGCCTTTGTGTTCACGACGAACTTTTGCCCAGGCTCGACGCGGTAAAAGACGTCTCCGGCGGCTTGTTCCACGGCGCTGTCGCGCCACGCGATGCGCGCGCCGGCCTCAAGTACCGCCGTCGCGCGATCCGCGACGCGCACCTCGCTGCGTTCACTCGCGCTCACACTGCCGGGCTCCGGGCCACGCAGGATCGGCCACGCCACCACGAAAAACGCCGCAGCCGCAACCGCCAGCGTGGCAACGCCCGTCGCGAAACGACGTCGCTTGCGCTTTGCGTCACGCGCGGCGGCCAGATTCACGGTGCGTTGGGCAAAATCCGCCGGGGGCGCTGCTGCCGGCCACGCTTCTTCCAGGGTCGACTTGTCCATCAGGAACCTTCCTTGAACGCGGCGAGCGCGTCCTCCAGCTTCTTGCGAGCTCGAAACACCCGCGTCTTTGCGGTCGCCGCGGGAATGTCGAGGGCCTCAGCGACTTCGGGCAGCGACAGTCCGTGGATCTCGAAGAGTACGAATGCGGCGCGCTGGTCCACGGGCAGATCCCCCAGTGCTTCGCCGATGGCACGCCGCATACGCGTCAGCTCGGCCTGGCGCTCCGGTGTATCTGCGTGTTCCACTTCGGGTTCGTGCTGAAGACTGTCGGCCAAGGCCCGCTCCGACACACGTCGCTTGCGCACGGCGTCGATGGCTGTGCGTGTGGCGATGGTAAATAGCCAAGTGGACACTTGCGCTGGCCCCTCGGGATCGAAGCGCGGCAGCGCGCGGTAGGCTTTCAAGAACGTCTCCTGCGCCAGATCTTCGACATGCGGCCCGCGGCCGAGCACCCGAGACAGGAGCGCAAATACCGGCTTCTCGAAGCGCACGACGAATGCGCGGAACGCCAAAGGATCGCCCTGCCGGCAGCGCTGCAGCACGCCGGGGTCGAGCTCGTCTTCGCGCTCGCTTGCGCGCAGTTTTGGCGCGGCCATGGGAAACGCCATCATCGCCGACAAGTCACACGAAGGGGGGGCACAAACGGTTCCCGGAAAAGTGGGGGCTCATGAAATTCGCGAGAAGGGCGCAGCAGCTCGCGAGGGCCGAGGTCGAACTTGAAGGGCGCTCCATGAGATTCTCGAGAAGGGACGCGGTTCCGGGACCAATCGCGGGGAAATGACAGATGCGACGTCGGGCCGGAAGGCCAAGTATGAAGGCGACGGTCGACTCGGGACGCCGGGCTTGTTTGTTTGGGCGTCCGGCCCTGGCCGTCATCGGCTGACGAATCTGCCCGCCGCGTGTGGGCACGTGTGGGTGAAGTCCGACTCCAGTTGCCAGTAGAGTGGTTGGGTTTGCGGTGATACAATACCCGCATCAGCTGGGAGGGTCGGCGATGAACTGGCACACAGATAGCACGCACACACACTATAGATTCGCAAGGTGCTTGTTGCTGTTCGCACTCTTGCTGTTGGCGACGCCTGCAAGCGCGATCTTCATCCCCCCACATGTGACGCACGTTCCGCCCGTTCCGCCGAAGGCGTGCCAGCCGTCACAGGTCTGCCAGAACCTGATCACTGACGGCAACATCGGCAATATCGAGTGGGTGGATTCGGCGCGAGCACCGTTTCAGGACTTCGCCAGTGGCAATCCGACGGGGAAACTGTTCCTAATGCAGCAGAACCCAGGCGTGCTGAGCATTGGAATCCGCGTTGCTCGAGGCAACGGATGCAGCATCGACCAGTGTGGCCCATGGTATACGATACTGCTGCTCGACGCCCGTCGCGCCGACACTCTCATGAACTTCCAGGCGGCGACCCAGGTTCGCGAAGACGACCGCGCCTTGGTAATCACGCACTTCTCGCCGTTCCACCATGGCGTCGAGCAGTTCCGTGGTGACCCGACACAGAACACCTGGATCCAGACCACCAACCAAGAGCGTTGGCCTGTGGATGTGCAGGTGTCCGGATTTGGTGGGTTCATGGAGATCGAACTCGCGATCAATCTGAAGCCCAACGGCAGCAACCAACCAAGCGAAGTACTCACCAACGGCAGGATGGGGCTAGGCGTCGTCCATTCGCGCCTGGATCTCCCTAGCTTCTTCAGTCTCAACTACTGGCCGGGCAACGCCGGAATCGACCCCGTTCTGGAGCTCCTCAATGCTCCGAACTACTTTATTCCCTACACGTGGCAGACGATCGAGTTTTCGCGTCCGCCGCCCACGGATCTGAGCCTGTTGACCTACAACATCGGGCAGCTGCCGACCGCACTATTTCCAAATGGAGGGTCCGGAGACATCGCGGACTTCGCCGCGATTGCCGCTGATCCCGGGGGCGCGGAGATTATGTGTTTTCAGGAGGTGTGGGGGCACGACGACCGTGTGGAACTGGCGTACCTGGCCGACCTATTCTGGAAGGTGGTCGGACCGGCCGAGCCGGGGCGCGAGATCATGGAAGCGGGCGCGCCCAGCCTGTGTGACGGAGAGCCGCTGTCGCCATGTACACCGGCGGAGACGCTCTTGCCGGGCTCCGGCATCGGCATCCCGGACACCGGGCTGTTGCTACTCTCCAAGAACCCGGTGTTCGGCGAGGACGTCACGTTCTACGAGCCCAGCATGTGCAAGGGAGCCGACTGTACGGAAGCGAAGGGCGCGCTTTGGGCACGAGTGGGAACATCGAAGTCCAAGCGGCTCCTTGGACCGGACAAGGATGTCGTAGCCTACGACCCGGACGAGTACGTCGACGTGTTCTGCACGCACCTGCAGGCCTCATGTGACGCGCTTGCGGATGCCACGCCATACCTCAATTGGCTGACTGGCCTCGGTTTCGTCGGCATATTCAATCTTGATCTGCACGAGGTGCTCAGCGACCTGTCGGACGGCTGCGACGAGAACGACATCCGCAAGATCCAGGCTTCACAGCTTGCCGAGCTTCGGGCGTTCGTTGACCAGCGAGCCTTGCCGCCGGACCGTCCTGCCTTCGTGATGGGCGACTTCAACGCGAACGGTGGCGACGCACATTTGGGTGTCACCGGCAGCTATGGCAAAGCGTTGAGCACGCTAGGCTTGACCACACTCGCGTCCTTCGATGCGGCCAATTCCCTCTATAGCAAGCGCTACGACATCGCCCTTGGCTGCAAGAACACACCATCGTTCGCAGTGCCGCCGGTGACGCCGAACCAGGCGTGCGATCCCCTGTTGACCACGGAAGTCCTTTCCTTCACCTCGCCGCCCGGCCAGCCCAAATGGCAAAGCCTCGGAGTGGGCACCAATCTATCCGATCAGACCTTCTGCGACCACACTCAGTTCGGAACGGTCGGGGACGTAAACTCGAACCGCTACGATCATGTATTCGTGATCCCGCCTCGGCCACAGGATGAGCTACCTGTCTTCGCCATCCCGAACGATGTCGAGCCCTTCGTCGAAGTACACACGTTCCCAACGAGTAGCACAGAGTGTCTGTCAGATCACAAGGCCGTCTTTGCCAGCGTGAGCTGGGCGCGCTTGGAGGACAGGCTGACCTTCAACCCGAACATGAATCATGACGTGTGGTACGTGATCGATCGCGTCGAGAACAAAACGGGAGATGCCTCGGGCGGCGCGGAGTTCTTCGCTTCCATCAACCTCAAGGACTTCGGGGTCTTTGCCGACGACAAGGACGTTATCTATCCCAAGTGGTCGCTGCACCAGCCTATGCAGGGCGTCGACTTCAAAACCTTCTATTTCCGGCTGTTCGAGGAAGACTTGGTGGATGACGACGCTTACGACGTCACCAAGCAAACGGGCGCACCGGCGTGGAGCGCGTTCAAGCACGACACTTCGGTCTGGTCGTTCTACGACCAGGGGCAGTTCCTAACGGGGTTCGTTTGCTTGGAGATGCTTCACAAGGATTGCTTCGACTACACGATCGGCGCTGCGTCGGTCGCGGTGCCGAACGAAGGCACGTATCCGAAGTCCGAGCGAGCTAAGATCATTCATAGCATCCTGACGAAGGAAGCGCCGTGAAGCGCTGGAGATGGTTTGCTATCTGCGCGGGCGCCGCGACGTCGGTGTGGGTCCTCGGCACGGAACGGCCGCCGACCCAAGCCCGTGTCGAGCCGAGCGGCGCCGCAATCAAACCGCTTGGGCACGTTGCGATGCAACTCGCGGTGCGCCCGACGGCGGCGCAGGCGCAGCCGCGCAAGGATAAAGACGCGTCGTCGTTGCCGGCTCCGCTGGCGCGGAGCGACGAGACGGCACATGCGATTGCGGCATTGAGCAAGGTGTGGGACGCGCGGCCGCAGCCACCGCAGCAGTCGACCACGGGTCGCGG
>CBDUPW010000431.1:0-5481 GCA_965369205.1 uncultured Polyangiaceae bacterium
ATCGAAGCACACCGCTTCGCCCCAGATCGCGTGCTGCAGTGGCGAAATCCGGAACTGGACTTCACCGACGTGGACGCCGTGCTGGCGTCCCGGAAGCAGGCGCCGCTGCTGCCCGGCCTACGCCTGGCCGAACAGGCCGAAGACCACGACACGCTCTTGGAGCTGTCGCGCCGCGCGGACATCCGGACGCGCCTCCGTCATCCCGATCATGTCGCGTTGCTGTGGGACCTGTGCCAGATCCCCGACTATCGACAGCTGATGCTGTCGCACCACGCGAATCTAGTCGCTGAGATTTTCGAGCAGCTCGTGGAGCCTCCCGGCCGCTTGTCAGCAGGGTTTCTGCGCCAGCGCTTGGCCCGTCTCGCCCGCTACGACGGCGATATCGAGCAGTTGATGAGTCGCATGGCCTTCGTACGGACGTGGACCTACGTCTCAA
Source organism: uncultured Polyangiaceae bacterium (assembly GCA_965369205.1). Classification (GTDB taxonomy): domain Bacteria; phylum Myxococcota_A; class Polyangia; order Polyangiales; family Polyangiaceae; genus JACKEA01. Next base: position 437 of record CBDUPW010000431.1, read on the forward strand.
GCCACGGCGCTTGGGCCGAGCAGGCAACGCAGATCCGCGAAGAAGCGCACGCGATCGAAGACCGCCTCAGCGACGCTTTGCACGAGCGCCTGGTGCAGCGCTTCGTGGTTGCGCGCAAAGGGGCGAGCGCAGCGCCGGTCAAGCCCGAAAAGAGCCATCCCTTCTGGGCATTGGAGCAACTCCGGGACGAGCTATTCGGGGACGACTTGGAGCACAGCGCGGTCGCGAAGTCGTCCTTAGCGGGCGTCTTGGTGGAAGCAGACGGCAAACTCTTAGGTCCGGATGGGGTCGTCGGTCAGTTGGTGCGTGGCAATGACTTGCTCAATCCGTCCGTCCGGCTCTTGCTCGCCGACCGTGCCGACTTGGATCGTGAAGCGCTTCAGTCTCAGCTGGTGACCCAAGTGCGCGCGCAGGTTGCCGACCTGCTCGCTCCCTGCCAGTTGGACCCGGGCGTCCCGGTGTCCCCGGCTGTTACGGGTCTGCTGTATTCGCTGCGAGTGTCGTTGGGGTGCGTCGAACGACGAACCGTCGCAGCGCAGCTTTCCGCCCTCGGCGCCGATGACGCGGAAGAACTCACGCGGAGGCGGATACTGCTCGGTGTCCGCTGGCTCTACCTGAAAGCCCGACTGAAACCTAGGCACGCCGCGCTGCGGGCAGCGCTATGGAACGCGTTTCGAAACGAAGCCATTCCGGTCCCGACGGCCGGGGCCACGTTCCTGCACGCGCCGACGGAGCTCAGCGACGCAGCGCTCCTGGCTCTGAGTCATCCCCGGGTGGGTGCTCTGGGCGTGCGCGTGGACATCGCCGAACGTCTGCTTGCTTTGTCCCGCCGAAGGGACGCCCTTCAGGCCGCGCAGCGTCTGCTCGGCGCGAAACGCGCAGCAGCCAAAGACGTGCTCGACGCCCTGCGGCCGCGCCGCCGCCGTCGCCGCCGCGCACGACGTGCACCCAGCGGGGGCTGAGTTCGCCAATTTTGCCGAAAGTCCCTGCAGAAAGCGGAGGCCGTCGACCGCGGCAGCGGCAGGGCCGATGTCATACCCCTGGTGCACTGTGTCGGTTTGTCTGGCCTAGGACTCGATGACTTCGGCTAAGATGCGCCGCTAGCGTGGACTTGCGTTGTCTCAGCGCCCGCTGCGCCGAATACGAGCTCTAAGCCTTGGAAGTGTCTGATGAAAACCGCCAAACTGGTCTACGAAGGAAAAGAATACGAACTGCCCGTGATTGAGGGCACCGAAGGCGAACGCGCCATCGATATTCGCAGCCTGCGCAAGGACACGGGACTGATCACCCTCGATCCGGGCTACGGCAACACCGGTAGCTGCCAGAGCGCCATCACCTTTATTGACGGCGAAAAAGGGATCCTGCGCTACCGCGGCTACCCGATCGAGGAGGTCGCAGTCCGGGCTCGGTTCACCGAGGTCTGTTACATGCTGATCTACGGCGGCCGCCCCAGCGACGCGCAGCTTCAAGCGTTTCGGCAGCAGATGACCATGCACACGCTGCTGCATGAGGACATGAAGAAGTTCTACGAAGGCTACCCGCCCGGCGCACACCCGATGGCGATCATGGCCGCAATGGCCGCAAGCCTCTCGTCGTTCTACCCGGAAACGGAGGAAGAACTCGACCGCAACATCATCCGCATCCTCGCCAAGATCAAGACCCTTGCCGCCTTCGCGTACAAGAAGTCCATCGGGCAGCCCTTCATCTATCCGCGCAACGATCTTTCATGGCCAGCTAACTTCCTGCGCATGATGTTCGCGGTCCCGGCCGAAGAGTACGAGGTGCCGCCAGTTCTGGAAGAAGCCCTCAATACGCTGCTAATCCTGCACGCCGACCACGAACAGAACTGCAGCACCAGCACCATGCGCATGGTGGGCTCTAGCGGAGCGAACCTGTTTGCTTCGTTGTCCTCCTCCATTTGTGCGTTGTGGGGTCCGCTGCACGGCGGCGCCAACCAGGCCGTGATCGAGATGCTTGAGTCCATTCAAGCTCAGGGTGGCGATCATAAGAAGTTCCTGGAACAAGTGCGCAAGGGCGAAGACGGCGTCCGTCTCATGGGCTTCGGTCATCGCGTCTACAAGAACTTCGACCCGCGCGCGCTGCTGCTCAAGAAGGCAGCCGACCGCATTTTCGAAGAACTGGGCGTCAACGATCCGCTCTTGGATCTCGCAAAGGGGCTGGAAGAAGCGGCGCTGAAGGAAGACTACTTCGTTGAGCGCAAGCTGTACCCCAACGTTGATTTCTATAGCGGCATCATCTACCGCGCGATGGGGATCCCGACGGAAATGTTCACCGTGATGTTTGCCCTGGGACGACTGCCCGGGTGGATTGCGCATTGGATGGAGCAGCGCAACGACAAGTCCGGCCGGATCCATCGCCCCCGGCAGGTCTACACTGGCGAAAACCAGCGCACTTTTGACGACCGCGGCACGAAGAAGTTGTAGACCACACCAAAGCACCGAAGCCAGCTCCCAAGACTCTTGTGGGGCCGGCTTCGGTCGCCAGCGTGCCGCCACCTGCAATGCCGGACCTTGACGACGCCTGGGGCAGCCCGCCCGCCCCCGCCGTTGCGCCCAAAGCGCCGGTCGTCCCGTCAGTTGCGAAAACACCCTCCATTCCCAAAGCCGACGCGGGGCCCGCCCCGGCCGCCGCGGCAGCGAACCCCGCAGCGAGCCCGAAGCCCAGCGCTTCGGCAGCAAGTTCCGCGCTGAGCCCGAAGCCCGGCGCTTCGGCGCCGAGTTCCGGACTGAACCCGAAGCCCGGCGCGTCGGCCAAGCCAACGGCTAGCGCGAAGCCCGCCGCGCCGGCGGCGCGCCCCAGCGCCTACACTCCAACGCCCCGACGCGAGCAGCCGGCGGCGCGCAAGACTGCCAGTCCACATTTGAGCAAGCGCGCACGACGTGCCCTCAAGCGCAAAGCGCAGGTCGAAAACAAGCAGGCCAGCAGTCGCTCCAAGAAGGCGCGACGAGCTGAGCGTCAGAAGGAACGTGAACTCGCCCGCGCTCAAGCCGAGATCGCCGCCAAGCAGGCGCTCGCGGAAAAGGTGGCGCGCGCGGAAGCGGAAGCAGCGCGCCCCAAAGTGAAGCCGTCTCCGAAGCCAAAGCGCGCACGCAAGCGCAAGGCCGCCAAGGCTGCCAAGGCTGCACGCAATGAGGTGCGCGAAGCTCGTCAAGCCGTCGATTCCTCCGCCGACTTCGACCGCGAGTCCGAGCCGTCCGCCCCGCTGTTGGCGCCCGGCCCCGAAAAGGCCAGTCCCAAGGCGCTGCTGGCCATCGTCGGTTTCGCCGTGCTGGTCGCCGTCATCGCGATCGTGTGGGGAAACAAGTAGCAAGCGGCCTTCTTGATCTTGGCCCGATTGTTGCTTTCAAATCTGCCCGCCGGCTGAGAGCGACTTGCAATTCTAGCCAGCCGTGTTATATGACTCCCATCTTGGCAGTCAGATGAACGTCTTCATGGTGAGGCGTTCCGACAGCCGGGGCTAGCGCCCACCGCCACAAGGTCGGCGCGCTCGATAGTAGCGCTTTTTGCGCGAAACTCGACGGTGTCAGGCGGATTTCGCCAGTACGGACAAGCACGATCTGACATGGATCGACACCGGTTCGCCCCAAAAAGCAGCAATTGGAGGCCATATGACCACACTAGACGCAGATGCTCCCGAGACTCCCTTCGTTCCAGCGCTCTTCCGTCATCGCAAGCGCAAGGATTGGGGCCGGGCCATCTTGGCGTGGGACCGCAACGTCAAGCGAGCCTACCAGTTCGAAGATGGGGAGTTGCGCATCGTGGCCGAGGGCTTTTTCGGCTTGATGGAAGAGATTGACGTGCCGGCCGATGACGCACGCAGTGTCGTGCGCACCCTGGTGGGTCACCTAGACGCCAGCGAAGCACGTCGCATCATGCGCCAGCAAAGTGGTCGCGCGACCATGAGCTTGGATGACCAAATGGGGCTGTTCAACGCGATGTACCCGGGTGGTTTTCAAGACCCACAGTGGCTCGCAAAGACCCGTGGCGAAGGCGCCAAGCGTCACCTCAAGCGTCATCGCAATCGCGTGATCGCAGAGGCGAAGGAAGGCCTCGCCAAAGAAAACCTGGATCGCCTCTTGGTCGAGCACAAAGGCTCTGAGGTCGTTGCGACAGCGGAGTCCGTGATGGCGCGTACCGACTTGGTGAGCGCGGCTCAGCTCAAGCCGTTTTCAGGCATCGACCCCAAGCATCATACGGACCTTGCGTCCGGGCTTCGGGACTTGCTCTATGGATCCCATGGGGACGCAGAGCGCGTCACGGCATGGGTGCAGTTGCTCACCAAGACCATGGGCGTCGCCCCAGCGTGGCAGCTTGCCACGGTCCTGCTCGGGCTCGTTCGCTCAGACGAGCATCTTCCCATCCGCCCGACCAGCTTCCGGGACCAGGCCCGCTACATGGCACCGCGTGTGACCTGCTCCAACTCGCCGGACGGCGCCACCTACGCGCGCCTGTTGTCCATGAGTCATGCGGTACGCGACCGCCTGCTCGAGGCCGGTCTCAAACCGGCAGACTTCGTCGACGTGCATGACTTCATCCGCGTCACGCTCGGCTCAGCCGCCAAAGCCAAATGGGAAGAGGCGAAAAAGAGCGTTGAGTCCGACGACGTCGCGGCCGCCTAGACCGCGGCCCCACACCGACACACGCGAGTTGCGGGCCTGTGCCGCAGCTCGCGTTGTCAATTTCCCGACGGAAAATACATCATGGTCGACAAGCCGAATACGTCCGTGGCCGCACCGTCGCGGGACTTCATCCGTGAAATCATCGACGAGGATCTCGCTCGGGGACGACACACGCGGATCGTCACGCGTTTTCCCCCGGAGCCGAACGGGTTCCTTCACATCGGGCACGCCAAGAGCATCTGTCTCAACTTCGGCATCGCACTCGAATACGGGGGGGCGTGTCACCTTCGGATGGACGACAGCAATCCGACCACCGAAGACCAGAAGTATGTCCACGCTATCCGAGAAGACGTGCGCTGGCTCGGCTTTGACTGGAAAGAGCACGCCTACTTCGCATCCGACTAC
>CBDUPW010000432.1:0-5451 GCA_965369205.1 uncultured Polyangiaceae bacterium
TGGCGACGATACTAACCAGGCCTGGCTCAATGGACCGGGGCATTTTCCGCCAGCCAAGGGCTCGCACTGCTTTCGCGCCGCTTTGGCGCCGCTTTCGCGCTCAGTTCCGGGGGCGCTGCCTCAAGCTTCCGGCCATCATGCCGTTTGTTTGAAGCTAGATGCGTATCCTGCTCCTGATCTCCCTTTGGCTCGCGCAGCCGCTGCCTACGAGCGCGGTCCAGCGCTGCAACACGAATTGCCAGAGTGCCCACACGGATTGCATCCTGGCGTGTGACGGCGATCTGGCCTGCGCAAAGCAGTGTCATCAGACCACGGAGAGCTGCGTCAAACGCTGCACGACGCCGTAAAGCCGCTTCTCCGCTCGAAGGCGAGTCGGACGGGGTGATCGGACGGGGTGATCGGACGGGGTGATCGGAGGCGGCATCCGATCGGGTGTGCAGGGCGAGACCTGGCTTTTCGCCGACCCGGACACCGAACGAAGCCGCCCGGGCGCGAGAGAACCGAGCGAGAGTGCGCAAATCCGCCCGGATATCGCGCTCTTTCCGGATTTGGTCTATGAGCAGTGGGTGTCCGCATTGCCGCGCCGCACCCGATCCTGGAAGCTTGCCGCCGCGACGCTCGTGTCGATGGCTGCGCTCGGAGCTCTCACATTGCCGCGGGCTTCTTCGGCGAGCGGTCCCGCTCGCGCACTGAAGTCCGGGTTGGCGTTCGGACTCAGCGATCGTGCCGCTGACGCCGCCAAATACATCACAGCGCGGCGTGCGGTCGATGCTCGGCAGGCGCATCTGGAACGCTCCATCCGCCGAATGCCGGACCTCACGCAAACTGCAGTAGATCTTGCGCTGCCGGGCGGGGGCAGCTCGTACTGCGGTCCCGTTGCGGTCTCCAATGCGCTCGCGGGGCTTGCGCGAGCCGGCAACCCGCGATTGCTTCCCGACCGGCCGACGCCGCGAGCGGCGCAGCTCGCGTTGGTGCGTCGGCTGGGCTCTGGCCGGTATATGGGCACGGGGGCCAATAGCGGCACAGGTGCGGCGGGGCTGATGGTCGGGCTGGAGCGCTACGTGCGCGACCGCGGTTTCGCCGCCGAACTCTCGTACCAGGGCTGGCGCGGACATCCGCGGCGCTTTTCCACCGGCATCAAGGTGCCGTCGCTGTCGGCCATGGTTGCAGCCTTTGAAACAGGCGCCAGTGTCTTCGTAAACATTGGCTGGTATGCGCCCAGCCCACGCGTCCCGGGCGTATACCGCCGGCGGGGGGGCCACTGGCTCACCCTGGTGGGCACGGGCACCGACCCACGCGGCGACCGCTCGCCGGAAACGCTGGTATTTCATGATCCGGCGCCCTGGGCCGGCGAAGAAGGTACGCGCCATTTTGCGTCCTTGGAGGAGCTCGGGGACGGCTGGCTCATCACCGAAGAGGGGCCATTTGCGTCTTCCGGACACCACATCCTGCGCGGCGTGCACGTGAAACACCCCGGTGATGTCGCCATCGTCGATGGCATGGTCAGTCTCAAGGTCACGCCTCGCGCGTCCGCCGCCAGCCCCGAGTGACAAATCGCATCCAGACTCTCTGTATCATCGGCGACACTGGGCTACAGTCGGCCCCATGACGCTCGTTCGAACGCTTCTTGGCGCCAGCCTCGCAACCGCCGGACTGGTGCTTTTCTCGGCGTCCTGCGGAGGGCCCAGCCAAGTCACTTGTGGATCCGAACGCTGGGAAGGCCAGTGTCAGCTTCGATCCGCGGTCAAGGTCCGCTCTGCGGAGTTTCCCGCACCCCATGTCGTGCTGGAAGTCATCTTCGCGCCCATCCCCAATGCGCAGTATCCGAACTTCACGCCGCCAGAGCTGCGGGAAGAGATCCAGGTCATGGCGAATCAGGAGATTGCGGCCCGCGAGCACCTGGAACGCCACTCGCCGACGCAATGCCGCATGCAGCCGCCGCCGCCGGACACCTGCGTGCCTGGGAAGCTCGCCCTGAACATGCCGCCGTTTCAGGCCACGGGCGCGGATACCGCTACGGGCCCGGTGGGTTGCGCACAGATCGAGAACCACGCCACCCAAGATCGCGTACGGAACGACCTGGGCGCCAGTGAAACATTGCCCGAGACTCTGGTCTTTGCCGACGGATCTGCCGCGATCGCTGAGGAGTCCGCGCCGCTGGTGCAGACCCTCGCGAGCAAGATCGGCTCCGGCTCGGACGTGGAATGTGTGGCGGTGGTCGGGCAGATCGCCACTGGTGAGCAGCACGCGCTCGCTCAGCAGCGCGCGCAAGCCGTCAAGGACGCCCTGATTGCAGCAGGCGTCGACGGCGCACGCCTGATGACGATTGCGGTCACGCAAAACGTGTTCGGCACGGGTACGGAGCGCATCGTCGACCCCAAGGCCCGCAAAGTCAGCTTGCGCATCGTCTTGCGCAAACGTCAGTAGCTCGCGTCGCTACCGCGATTCCCCCGTTTCGCGAAGCACAGGAGCGATCTATCCGCAGCATTCGCAGTCGGCAGAACGCGGGTTGCGGGGCCGATTCTTCGCCTCGGGCGCGCTCCTATGGGAGACTCCGCAGATGCGGCGCGGGTTGTGGATCCTGGGTTTGGGCACGACGCTCGCCGCCACGGCGTGTCAGTCCGCAGACGCAGCGCCGCGCGCGCCGGCCGGGCGTAGCGAGACGCATCGCGCCGACGGACGACGCGCGCTGCGCGCTGTCGCCGCGCCGTGCCCGAAGGAGATGACAGCGATCGGCGCTGTCTGCGTCGACCGCTGGGAGGCTCATCTGGTCATCGTAGAGGGTGACCGGACGGCGACGCACCCCCACACAAAAAGGCCACCGCGGCGCCAGGCGGGACGGGAGAGCGTTGCCAAGTCAGCGCCCGGAGTGTTTCCACAGGCCTACGTGAGTCGTGTGGAAGCGAGCGAGGCGTGTACGGCTGCCGGCAAGCGGCTCTGCACCTTGCGCGAGTGGTACCGCGCCTGTCGGGGCAGCTCCAAGGGGGTGTATCCTTGGGGCATCCAGGGGGAGAATAGTCGCTGCAATAGCGGCAAGGCGCATCTCTTGAGCCGTCTGTTCGGACGGGACTCCAAGCGTTGGACACTAGTCTCCCACTTCAATAGCCCGCTGCTGAACGCAGAACCGGGCTTTCTCGCGGAGACGGGCGCCCACGCCGGCTGCGCGGCGGACAACGGCACTCACGACATGGTGGGCAATCTCCACGAATGGGTCAGCGACATCGTCGACGACCAGATGCCGTCCAAGCTGCCGGTCCTTGCGGACATCGTGGGCAAGATCCGGATCAATCGCGGCAACGCCATTTTCATGGGTGGCTTTTACGGCACCGTCGCCGAGCACGGCGAAGGTTGCACCTATCTGACACCCGGACACCAGGCGACGTACCACGACTACTCCACGGGTTTTCGCTGCTGCAAAGCCGTCGGCGCCAGCGCGCCCTAGCGCCGGTTTTCGTCGAAACGATGGTTGCTCCGAACTTGCGGCCGCGCGACGTCGCCGCGAGGAGCGGCTCAGCCGAGCTTTTCCAGAAGCAGCTGATTGACGAGCTTGGGGTTCGCCTTGCCGCGCGTCTCGCGCATCACCATGCCTACGAAGGCGCCCAGCAGATTGGCGTTGCCGCCGCGGTAGCGCGCGACCGTTTCCGCGTTGGCCTCTAGGACGCGTTCGATCACGGGCAAGAGCTCCCCGCCGTCGGCGATTTGCGTGAGCCCACGTGCTTCAACGATCTGTTTCGGAGTCCCCTCGGATCCGATCATGGCGCGCAGGACTTCCTTGCCCGCCGCTCCGGTGATCGTGCCTCCATCGACCAGTGCTACGAGCTCTGCGAACTCGGCCGGGCCGAAGGGCAGGGCGTGCAGGGCGGCTCCCCGATGCGCGCCGGGCAATTCGTTGACCAGCCAACTGGCGACGCTCGAAGGGTGACTGTGGTGCGCGCGAGCAAGCTCGAAGAACTGCCGCAAGTCGGCGTCGTCACCGAGCACGCGAGCGTCCTCGGAAGAAATGCCGTGCGCATTGACGAGCGCCGCGGCTTCCGTCCCCATCGGCTCTTTTTGTTTCGCGAGGGCCGACGCCTTCGTCGTCGTTGCAGGTTTTTCTGCGGTACCGGTCGCACGCGCCACCACCTTCGCCCAGGAGTCTTTGAGGGGCACGGTGCGCCCGAAGAGCTTGTGGCCATCTTTCTCATCGACGAAGAAGTAGCCGATACGCTCCAGCTGGAAGTGCGCGCCGGCCGGCAAGCGGCTGACCTCTGGTTCCGCCAACGCGGTCGTGCGTCGCAAGGACTCTGGGTTGAGGTCCGCAAGGGGGTCGCCACCTTCGCCGCCGGGATGCTCGCAGCGGAACAGGCGATCGTATAGCGCTACCGGGATTTCGACGGCGTCTTCGGCGCTGACCCAGTGGATGGTGCCTTTGACCCGAGTCGCGCGCTCTGCGTCGCTGCGTGGATCGCAGCTGCAGAAAAGCCGGCAGACGCGACCGCTGGCGTCTTTTTCGACCCGCTCGCAACGGATCACGTACCCGTGTCGCAGACGGACTTCCGCCCCAGGCGAGAGCCGATGGAATCCCTTGGGCGGGTCTTCGCTAAAGTCGTCGCGTTCGATGAAGAGGCGATCCCCAAAGGGGAGGGCGCGGGTGCCGACTTGGTCGACATCGGCCGGCCACAGCGGAGCATCCAGGGTGTTTGGGGCATCCGCAGGGAAGTTCTCGATCCGGACTTCCAGGGGGTCGAATACGGCCATCAGCCGCGGAGCGCGGGGACTGAGGTCATCGCGCAACGTATGCTCGAAGAGCGCGACGTCGACCGTGCTGTTGTTCTTCGCGACCCCGATGCGGTCGCAGAACTTGCGGATCGCCTCAGGGGTCACACCGCGACGCCGCATGCCCGCGAGGGTCGGCATGCGCGGGTCGTCCCAGCCCTCGACGTGCCCTTTCTGTACGAGCTCAAGCAGCTTGCGCTTGCTCATCACGGTGTAGGTCAGGTTCAGGCGAGCGAACTCATACTGCCGCGGCCTGTTTTGCACGCGACAGTGCTCGACCACCCAGTCGTACAGTTCGCGATTGTTCTCGAACTCCAAGGTGCAGATTGAATGCGTGATGCCCTCCATCGCGTCGCTGAGCGGGTGGACGAAGTCATAGAGCGGATACAGGCACCAGCTATCTCCGGTGCGGTAGTGGTGCGCATGCCGAATGCGATACAGAAGCGGATCGCGCATCTTCATATTCGGCGATGCCAGGTCAATGCGCGCGCGCAGCACGTGCGTCCCGTCGGCGAACTCCCCAGCACGCATTCGCCGCAGCATGGCCAGGCTTTCCGCAGCCGGGCGGTCCCGGTAGGGCGTCGGCCTGCCGGGTTCGGTGATCGTGCCGCGGTGGTCTCGAATGGTCTCCTCGTCAGAACTGTCGACGTAGGCGTGCCCGTCTTCGATCAGCCCTTCCGCGAGAGCAAAGAGCGC
>CBDUPW010000433.1:0-5444 GCA_965369205.1 uncultured Polyangiaceae bacterium
CTCACTCCCGCGCTGCCGCTCACTCCCGCGCTGCCGCTCACTCCCGCGCTGCCGCCGACTCCCGCGCTGCCGCCCGTCGACACCGTGCCGCCACTGCCGGAAGCACCTCCGCCGAACCCACCGCTGCCACTGATCGCACCCGCGCCGGCCCGGCCGCCGCTTGTCTCATCGCTGCTGCCGCAGGCTGGACCCGCAACTGCACACACGCACGCCAAGAATACGCCTCGCTGCAAACTGGTCCGCATCATGTGAATTCCGCTCCGCGCGACGACATTACGCTGCTTCGGTCAGCAACTCACGTGCCACTCGGCGGACGCCCCAATGTAGGCTGACCTGCCCGCATCCTGGGGCGTCAGCGCCCCGATCGAGGACGCGTCCGAGGCCCCACAGCCACGATGCACAGCGGGCGCGGGACGTGGCCGCCGGGCCTCGCGGTGCCTCTGGCCTGGCTACGCACTCGAAACGGCGCTGCGCGCCGACCGTCGTCCACGAGTCAAATCAACTCGTCTACGAGGTACAAGCGCCGACCCCGTCCATCACGCTCTAGCGATCGCAAGAGACTGCGGGCATCGGTCCGTTCGGGATATTGCGCACACTCTCGCAGCAGTTCGACCACCGACGGCTCTTCTTGAGGACGCAGAGGGAGAGCGGGCCGATAACCGGCGCCAATCAAATCCTGTTCCAGATCTCGATCCTGGTAGCAATGCTCTACAAAGCAACCCATGACCCACGCTCGTGGCAGTTCGCGGAACGCGTGGAAGTGAAAGACGGGTACGGCTGTCTTCCGACCGGTAAACGGGTGGACGCCCTCTTCAGTCTTCCCCTGAAAGTGGCCAACATAGATCGAGCGCATCTCCTCGTCGGTCGCCGCGATGATGGTCTGCGCGATCCCCATGAGCCCAGGCGCCTGCAGGTCTTGTGCCGACCAGGCGAGAACGGAAACACCGAGAGATTTTCATCCGATAATTCAAGGTAGTTAGAAACCTAACGTAGCGAGGGTGGCGGTGTGCCAAGAGTCGGTCGGGTGGCACACCTTGCAGTCCATGCCAGTTGGCAGGAGCACAACTGGAATGCGACCCGTGCGCATCCTGGGGCGTCAGCGCCCCGATCGAGGCCTATGCCGAACTGCGACGGCGCGCATCCCCAAGGCGCGTGCTGTGGCCCAGAGGCGCCAGCTGATGCGACCCAACTAACCACCCCTTTACAAACGCCCGACCGAGGAGCCATCGATGCTTTCGTATGTCTCTTCGAGACGCTTCCCATCGGGGACCGTTTGAGAGGACTCGGCTGCCATATCATGCCGAAGACGGTCTATATTGCCGGCAGTGGGCGTCAAAAAGCTGGTCCTTTCCGGGACGAGAGCAAGAATGTTGCGCGGGTGGAAAAGCCATCACGGCGGGCTGCGGTTGGGACTTGCGGCTGTGGCGGTGGGTGTCATTGCCTGGTCGTGCGGCGCGGCAAAGCAGAAACCCGAGATGCCGGAGCGCGGGACAGTGGAGACGCCTGCTCCAGTCGAGTCGGCGAAAGAGGCGGTGCCCGCGTGGCGACATGTTTCGGTCGGGGACGAGCGGACGTGCGGCATCCGCGGGGATGGCTCCCTGTGGTGCTGGGGGTTGACGGAATATCGGCCCCGTTCCGTGGAAGGTCCGAGCACACCGACACCCCAAAGGATCGGGAAGGCAACGGATTGGAGAACCATCCACCTCGACGCCGGCTTGAGAGCTTGCGGGTTGCGCGTCCCGGGTCGGCTGCTCTGCTTGGGCAACCACTTCAAGGACATCCATCGATACGAAGATTGGGAATTGGTATCCCAGCGTACCGATTGGCAGACCATCGGCACAGGCAGTGAATCCGTTTGCGGTATCGGCATGGACGGCGCCTTGCGCTGTTGGGGTTCGCACGCCGTCCCGGACGGAATCGCGAATTCGGAACAGGAGCCATCCCGCCTACTCCCGGAACTGAAGTTTCGAACGGTCAGCGCTGGCGGCGGCTCCCAATGTGCCATTTCCCACGCGGGCGCGCTTTGGTGCTGGGGCGAAAACAACAGCGGCAAGCTCGGTCTGGGGCACGACCGCTACGTAGAAAAACCCACGCCCGTCGCAACGCAAACGAAGTGGCAGGCTGTGCTGGTGACACGCGATTCCACTTGTGCAATCGCAGAGGACGGCGCTCTTTGGTGCTGGGGCGACTCCGCCGCGTTTAGCGGCTTGGGTGGAACGCCACCGAACTCGCCAAAACGCGTGGGTGGCAGCACTGCGTGGAGGCAGGTCGCGTCTGCCAAGTCACGGATGTGTGGCGTTCAACGGGACGGCAGCCTGTGGTGCGACGGAACTGCTCGCAAACTCGGGTACGGGCCGCCGATACGCAGTGAACTCGACGAATTGGGAGTCGACGGACTGGCTCGAGTCGGCCGGGAGCGCGCGTGGCTGCAGGTGTCCGTGAGCCGGGCCCACAGTTGCGCCATCGCCCGCGACGGCTCGCTTTGGTGTTGGGGGGAGAATCGAGAGGGACAACTGGGAGACGGCACGCGGAGCGACCGTTGGGTTCCACGATTGGTGCGCGATGCGCCGTTGAAGGGCGACGGCGCCAACGCTTGCCGCGGTGGCTACGCAGGGCTTGCGGTGGGTCACAATCACGCGTGTGCGATCCGCGCGGATGGTTCTGCGTGGTGCTGGGGGTCTAACTTGCACGGTGACCTGGGTGACGGAGCCGGCGAGGATCAAGTTCGGCCGAGACGCGTGAGTGGCTCCGGCGGCTGGCGCCAGCTCTCGGCCGGCTCGTCAGTGACGTGTGGCACCAAGCACGACGGCTCCCTGTGGTGCTGGGGTGCGGGAGGGGATGGCCAGTTGGGCATCGGCGCGACGCAGGGCCCACACGGAACGGTCCGCGCAAGCGATCAGTATGTACCGGCCCGCGTCGGAAGCGACGTCCGATGGCGCAACGTAAGCGTGGGCACTCACTCGACGTGTGGAACACTCGCGGACGGTTCCGGGTGGTGTTGGGGAGACAACAGTATCGGTTCGGTGGGTGGCTCGCAGAGCAAAGTCTTTGCGCCGCAGCGCGTCGAGGGTGATTGGCTTTCGCTCGCATCGGGTTGGACCCTCGCGTGTGGAATCAAGCGAGACGAAAGCCTCTGGTGCTGGGGCGACGTCGAGATCCGCCACCGTCCGGGCCCGATACGGAAATCGACTCCAAAGCACGTGGCGACGAAGATCGCGTGGCGACGCCTATTCCTGAGCACCGGCGGTAGCCACTGCGGCATCGACCGCTCGGACAAACTCTGGTGTTGGGGCCGGAACTTGCGCGGACAGTTGCCGCTGCCGCCGGCTCCCGACGTTCCGGAGCCAACCACGGTGACTCTTCCCGCGAAGTGGCAATCCCTTTCCTCCGACAGCACCCATGGTTGCGGAGTCACGACGGCTGGCCAGCTTTGGTGCTGGGGCGATAATGATCACGGCCAACTTGCACGCACAACCGAAGGCCCGGGCCCGCACCCACCCGCGCAACTCGGCGCTCGTTCTGACTGGGTCGAAGTCGGCGTTGGCGTCGGCTTCACCTGCGCCCGCCGCAAAGACGGCAACGTCTTGTGTTGGGGCAAAAACACCCACGGGCAACTTGGCGACGGCACCATTGAGCAGCGCAAGACGCCGACGTGCATCGCGCTTCCGACCCCAGAGAAATAGGGCGGTTCACGTTGGTCCACGCCAAGCATTGGCCCGGCGCGAGAGTCGCGGCCCGGCGCCGCCACGCGATGCGACCCAACCCACCAAACTCAGCCGAACTCCGTCTTCACGACGCCAACAACTGCCGCAGCACGTACTGCAATATGCCCCCGTGCCGATAATAATCCAGCTCCATGCTCGTATCGATCCGCGCCAGCGCGTCGAATTTCGTTTCTTTGCCGTCGGCGCTCTTCGCGACGACTTGCACGGTCTTGCCGGGTTTGAGCGTGGTGACGCCGGTGATTTCGAAGGTTTCTTCGCCGGATAGGCCGAGGGACTCGCGGGTCACGCCATCTGCGTACTGCAGCGGCAGTACGCCCATGCCGATCAGGTTGCTCCGGTGAATGCGTTCGTAGCTGTCGGCGATGACGGCCTGGATGCCGAGCATCCAGGTGCCTTTGGCGGCCCAGTCGCGACTGGAGCCGGAGCCGTATTCTTTGCCGGCTAGCACGACCAGCGGAGTGCCTTCTCCCTGATACTTCATGCTCACGTCGTAGACGCTGCCCTGGGTGCCGGAAGGCAAGTGGCGCGAGAAGCTGCCTTCGGTCCCGGGGGCGAGCAGGTTCTTCAGGCGCACGTTGCCGAAGGTGCCGCGCATCATGACTTCGTGGTTGCCGCGGCGGGCGCCGAAGCTGTTGAAGTCGCGTTGGGCGACGCCGTTGTCATTCAGGTATTTCGCGGCGGCGCCGTCTTTGGGAATGCTGCCGGCGGGGGAGATGTGGTCCGTGGTGACGGAGTCGCCGAGCACGAGCAGCGCGCGCGCGGCGTGGATGTCTTTGAGCGGCGCGGGCTCTTTGGGCATGTTTTCGAAGAAGGTCGGCAAGCGTACGTAGGTGCTCCTGGGATCCCAGGCGAAGCGGTTGCCCTTGGGGACGGGCATCTCTTTCCAGCGTTCGTCGCCTTCGAAGACGGACGCGTACTCTTCTGTGAACATGGCGCTGGTCACGTGCTTTTGCACCATTTCCGCAACTTCCGTGGGGCTGGGCCAGATGTCTTTCAGAAAGACGTCTTTGCCGGATTGGTCCTGACCCAGGGGTTCGTTCTGGATATCCATGTCCATCCGACCAGCCAGGGCATAGGCCACGACCAAGGGCGGGCTGGCGAGATAATTGCCGCGTACCTGGGGATGGATGCGGCCCTCGAAGTTGCGGTTGCCGGACAGTACGCTGGTGGCGATCAGATTGCCTTCGCGGATGGCAGCGTCCACGGCGTCGGGCAGCGGCCCGCTGTTGCCAATGCAGGTGGTGCAGCCGTAGCCCACGACGTGGAATTTGAGGGCTTCCAGATCCGCGAGCAACTCGCTGCTCTTTAGGTACTGCGTGACGACCTTGCTGCCCGGCGCCAGGCTGGTCTTCACCCAGGGCTTGGGCGATAGCCCACGCTTGCGCGCGTTGCGCGCAACGAGCCCCGCCGCCATCATCACGTAGGGGTTGCTGGTGTTGGTGCAACTGGTGATGGCGGCAATGACGACGGCGCCATCTTTGAGGTCGAACTTCTGTCCGTCCATCTCGACGGGCACGCTGCCCTTGAGCTCACCTTTGCTTTTTGCGGCGCCACGCAGCTCCGCGAGGTTCTTGGCGAATGTGGGCTTGATGTCTTTGAGCAAGATCTTGTCTTGGGGGCGCTTGGGTCCGGACAGCGTCGGCTCCACGGTGCCGAGATCCAGCGACAGGGTGTCGGTGAACTCGGGATCCGGCTGGCCCTTCGTCCAGAACAACCCCT
>CBDUPW010000434.1:0-5442 GCA_965369205.1 uncultured Polyangiaceae bacterium
AACATCCGCGCGAACACGCTGACTCGCCGCTACATCTTGATCTCTGCGTTGACGAGTGTGTTCTTCCCGCTGGGCTTGCAGCTCAGCGGCCTGATGCCGGCGAGCTACGCTGTTGAAAACGGCCAGATCGTTCTGATGCCCGTGGCCATGAATTTGCCGCCGACGGGCGCGCTCATCTTCTTGAGTGCTGCGACCGTGCTGCAGCTGATACTCACGGTGTTGCTCATCGGTGGAGGCGTGGATCAACTCGTGCGGGCTGAGCGAAAGAACTTCGGGCAAGCCTGGCGGCTGAAGCGGCTTTTGCCGCAGTAGCGTAGGTTCTGCGAGTCTGCGCCGCGCCCAAGCAAAACCCGCCGGGCGGGCGCAATCCAACGCCCAAATACAAGACCGAGCGTCAGTGGTATCGTGGGTAGATGACACGCTCTGCACGCTTTTCGAGATTGGCTTCAATATTGGCCGCGGCGATCCTGACCGTCGGCTGCGGCGGGGATGACGACAGCAGTGGCGGCAGCGGCGCGGCAGCGGGCACCGGCGCGACGGCAGGCAGCGGTGGCAGCGGCGGTGGCAGCGCAGGGAGTGCAGGGAGCGGCACGGGCGCTTCTGCGGGCGTGGGCGGGGGCAGTGCGGGCGTGGGCGGGGGCACGGGCGGCGGCGGCACCGGCGGCGGCGGCACCGGCGGGACCGGCGGCAGCACTAGCGCGTCGTGTGCGCCACTACCGCCAGCCAGTGGCGCGACCGTGGAAGTCACGCCCGGCAAGAGTATCGGCGACGCGCTCAAGGGCGCCGCAGCGGGCACGACCATCCTGCTTGCCGACGGCACCTACGACGTTTCCGGTGATCCCATCTACATCACGACGGCGGGCATCACGATCCGCGGCAAGAGTGGCAACCGCGCCGCTGTGATCCTCGACAGCAAACACGTGGACAACGGCACCGGAGGCATCATCAGCGTGCGGTCCAGCAATGTGACCATCGCGCACCTCACCCTCAAAGAAGCGCGCTTTCACGCCATCCATGTCAGCGGCGGTCAGTCGGCTACTACGACGGGCACTCGCATCCACGACGTGCATGTGCTCGATCCGGGCGAACAAGGCATCAAGATCAACGCCAGCGGCACAAACTACACCGACGACGGTGAAATCTCCTGCTCGCGAATCGAGATGACGCGGCCCGGCGCGGCGTTCGTGCAGACCAAGGTCAGTAGCGGGAGCAAGTGCTACACCGGCGGCGTCGATGCCCACGACGCCCGGGGCTGGGTCGTGCGCGACAACCACATCGAAGGCTTTTGGTGCGAGGGCAGCGGGGGCGAATACCTCGCGGAGCACGGCATCCATTTCTGGACCGGCAGCCGCGACACCATCGTGGAACGCAACGTGCTGGTGAACAACGCCCGGCACATCGGTTTTGGCTTGGTGGGCACCGGGCGGACCTATTCCGACAACCCCTGCCCGGGGCAGAGCAAAGTGGGCCACTACGGCGGCAGCATCGTGAACAACTTCATGGTGGCCAATGATCCGAAGCTGCATGCGTCCGGCAACGGCTTCGATTCCGGTGTGTCGCTCTGGTACTCCTGCGGCACGGACGTGCTGCACAACAGCATCGCTTCGACCCAAGCTCCAAAGTCGAGCGGCATCGAGTATCGCTTTTCATCGACCAGCGCGAATATCGCCAACAACATGTCGACTCACGCCTTCAAGATGCGCGACGGTGCCAAGGCCACGCTGCAGACGAACGTCGAAAACGCCGCCACGAGCGATTTCGTCAGCGTGGCGGGCGCGGACTTGCATTTGACCGCCGGCGCCAGCGCGGCCCTCGACAAGGGCACCGACCTCAGTGCAAAAGTCAGCACAGACTTCGACGGCGAGAGCCGTTCCAAGACCCCGGATATTGGCGCGGACGAGCGGTGACGCGCGGACACGGCCTCGCAGCCACGCTCGAAACCGCGGGCTGGGCCCGTTGGCGGGGTTCCGACGCGCTGCGCTAAGCCGCAGATCCGCGGCAATTGTCGGGCTGCCGCAGCGGCCGCACTTGACTCCGGCGCCCACATGTTAGACCGAGGGGCGCTCTTTACGGGCTAACCCCGCCCGAACCCTACGGAAAATGGCAAGCGAACCCATCCCTGTCGGACCCTCCGAGAGACCGCCGAGGCCTCCTCTCGATGTGCGCGCGGTGTTGCGTGGGCGGCGCCTCGTGGTTTTGGGCGGCACCGGATTCTTGGGCAAGGTCTTCTGGACTTTTCTGCTCTCGAAGTACCCGGAGATCATGCACATCCATCTGGTAGTGCGGCCGCGAGGGGGGCAGACCGCGTCGCAGCGCTTCTGGAAAGACGTTGCAACGAGCGAGTGTTTGGACGCGCTGCGCGCCGAACATGGCGACGGCTTTGACGCCTTCTTGCGGGAGAAAGTCACGCCCATCGCCGGGGACGTTAGTCATGCGTTTTGCGGGCTCGAGCCGACGCTGCGCGAAGACCTGCGGGGGCAGATCGATGTCGTGATCAACGCCTCGGGCGTCGTGGATTTCGATCCTCCGCTGGACAATGCCCTCGAAGTCAACGCCTTCGGTGTGCAGAACCTCGTCGCGCTGGCCAAAGATCTCGGTGACGCCGCGCTACTGCACACCAGCACGTGCTACGTGGCCGGCCAGCGTACGGGCTTCATCGAAGAGCAGGACCCCCGGGTCATCCCGTTCCCTCGCGCTGGCGAGCTTGACCCTTCGCATTGGGATCCAGATCGCGAGATCGCCGAGTGCATGGACGTGGTGGAGCAGGCGCGCCACCGCATGAGCGATGCTTTCCGGCAAAGCCACTTCCTGGACGAAGCTAAAAACAACTTGCTGGAGCGCAACGAGCCCGCGCGCGGTCCCATCCTCGAGCGCCAGGTCGAGCGCGTGAAACGCAAATTCGTCGAAGCGCAGTTGGCCGAAATGGGCATGGAGCGCGCGAAATTCTGGGGGTTCCCCAATACCTACACCTACACCAAGGCCATTGGGGAGCAGATCATCGCTCGGGCGGGCCTGCGCTTTAGCATCGTGCGGCCGGCCATCGTCGAATCCACGACCTACTATCCTTTCGCCGGTTGGAACGAGGGCATCAATACCAGCGCACCGTTGATCTACAGCTTGCGCGAAGGACAGACGCAAATCCCGGGCGGGGACAACCCCTTGGATTTCATTCCCTGCGACATGGTTGCGGGCGGCATGGTGCTGTCCTTGGCGGAGTTGATCGAGGGTACCGCGCCAGCCGTCTATCAGTACGGGTCGAGCGACACGAATGCTTGTAGCATGCGGCGCTTCTTTGAGCTGTCTGGCTTGTACAAGCGCAAGTACTACAAGCGCACCGGGCGGGGTGGCCCCGTGCTCAGCGCGCTGCAGTCACGCTTCGAGGGCGCGTTGTTGAACGCCGATCAATTCAAGAGCTTCGGCCCCCGGGCCATCTCGCGCACGACGGGCAGCCTTTCGGATGCCCTGCGCAAGGTAGCCGTCGGTCCCGCCGCCAGCCTGTTGAAGCCGGCTGCCAGCGCCGTGAAGGGTTTTTCGAAGCAGCAGGAGAAGATCGCGGACGTGCTCGAGGCCTTTGTGCCCTTCACCACGCTCTTCGACTACGAGTTCCGTTGTGACAACACGCGTGCCGCGTACGCCCGCTTGAGCGATGCGGACCGCGCGATCATTCGCTGGGAACCCGAGGCCATCGACTGGCGCGACTGGTTCTTGAACGTGCACATCCCCGGTCTGGAAAAGTGGGTGTTTCCGAAGATCGATGAGCGGATCCGCCGGCCGATGACGGCGCCGGATCCCCACGCCACCTTGCCCCTGTTGCTCGACGAAATGGCCGATCGGCACGACCTTTCGGTCGCGCTGCAGCGCACCGAGACCGAAGGGCTCTCGCGGCTCTCCTTTGCGGATATGCGCGCGCGCTCCCTGGCGCTTGCCGAGCGCCTGCGCGGCCAGGGAGTGGAAGCCGGGGATCGCGTGATCCTGGCCGCAGCCAATCATCCGTCCTGGCCCATCGCGTTCTTCGGCATCTTGTACGCCGGCGGCAGCGTCGTGCCCCTCGACGAAAAGATCGAGGCAGATGCCGCCGCCAATCTCGCTCGCGCGTCGAAAGCAAAAGTCTTCCTCGCCGACGCCCGAGTGCGCGGTCGCGTGCGCGCAGATGTGGACGCCGCTCGGGGCGGCGGGATCGAATGGCTCGATGTGTGGGACGCAGCTGAGCCGGGCGCGCCACTTGCGGAGCCTCATGTCGGCGCCGGCGACGACGTTGCGGCATTGATCTACACCAGCGGCACCACGGGCACGCCCAAGGGCGTGATGCTGACCCACGAGAACCTTACGGCGCTGGTGGCTGCATTGTCGCCGCTATTTCCGCTGACCAAGGGCGACCGGGTGCTGTCGGTGTTGCCCTTGCACCATACCTTCGAGCTGACCTGCGGCATGTTGCTGCCGTTGTCGCGGGGGGCGCGCATTGTGTACCTCGACGAACTCACGGCAGAGCGCCTCGAATCCGGGCTCAAGAGCGGGCGCATCACCGCCATGATTGGCGTGCCTGCACTGTGGGAAATGCTCGAGCGCCGCATCACAACGAGAGTGGCGGAGCACGGCAAACTGGCGTCGCATGTCTTCGACTTCGCGGTGGAGCTATCGCGCACCTTGGGCAAGAGCGTTGGCGTGGATGCCGGCCGGATCTTGTTCGGCCCCGTGCATTCCGGCCTAGGTGGACATCTTCGCTACCTCGTCAGTGGGGGCGCGGCGCTGCCCGAGAAGACCCACCATCTATTCTCGGGTCTAGGCTTGCATCTGGCGGAAGGCTACGGACTGACCGAAGCGGCGCCGGTGCTCACGGTGGCGTCCGGGGGCCCTGGCGCGCGCTCGGGTCATGTCGGCAAGGCCGTGCCGGGTGTGGAGGTACGCATCGACGCACCGAACGCCAGCGGCGTCGGCGAAGTGCTGGCTCGCGGTCCCAACGTGATGCTCGGCTACTCGGACGACGAGGCTGCGACCAAGCGCGTGATCGACGGCGACGGGTGGCTGCACACGGGCGACCTGGGCAAGCTCGATCGCCGCGGCAATCTGGTGATCGTCGGCCGGGCCAAGGACGTGATCGTCACCTCTGCGGGCGAGAACATTTACCCCGACGACGTGGAAGCGCGGCTGGGTAGTATCGAGGGCATCGAAGAACTCGCGTTGGTGGGCATCAGCGCCGAGCGTGGGGGCGAGCGTTTGGCCTGCGTCGCCGTACCGGCGGCTGCCCCAGAGCTTTCCCGGGCAGAGCGGCACGCGCGGGCAAAGAAGTCCCTCGACAAGGCGCTCGCTGCGCTGCCCGCGGTGCAGCGGCCGGCTCTGGTCCAGCTCGTTGACGGCCCGCTGCCGCGCACGGCGACCCGCAAAGTCAAACGCGGCGAGGTGCGGGGCTTGCAGAACCGTCGTGTCGTGAGGATCGCCGACCGA
>CBDUPW010000435.1:0-5414 GCA_965369205.1 uncultured Polyangiaceae bacterium
ACGGCCACGTCAACCAGCTGCGCGACCCTGCGGTGTTCATCGACGACGACGGCCAGGGCGTGCCGGAAGAGCTACTGGAGCTCATGTTTGAACCCTTCGCCACGACGAAGCCACCCGGCCAAGGCACGGGGCTTGGGCTCGCCATCACGCGCCAGATTGTCTCCGACCATGCCGGCAACGTCACCCTCAGTCCTCGCGACGATGCCGGCATGCGGGCGCGCCTCTGGCTGCCAGCATTCCGCCCCGAACGCCATCGAGTGTTGGTCGTGGAAGACGATCCGGCTGTGCGGCGGGCATTGGTCGCAGATTTGCGCCGGCAGCGCTTCGTTGTCGAGGCCGTCGGCTCACTCGCCGAGGTGCACGCGCAACTCAAGACGCCACTAGAAGCCATTGTTACGGACCTCACTTTGCACGACGGCAGCGGAGCGGATCTGCTGGAGATGCTCGCCAACGAATATCCGCAGGTGGGTCGGGTGGTCGTCTCCGGCCGGGTGGACCTGGATACGCCGCATGCGGATTATCGCATCCTCAAGCCATGGGACCGCGTCGAACTGGCCGCCGCGGTTCGCAGCGCGTGTTTGCTTATCCGCTCCGGCCGAAGCGCGCGCACGACACAGTCACCGCCCGCCGTCTGAGCGCGGATAGCCGCGGTGGCACCTCACTAAGTTCTGCCCACCCAGCGCCGCAGCCCCTCGCTGGCAAGCTGAAGGCTGCCACTGACCAGCATCACCGTCAGCGCACCCACCGCAAGCACGTGCGGGGCGCGTAGCATTGAAAGTGTGCCTTGCTCCATCAGTGAGCCGAGACTCACGCCATCCGCGGGGCCCAGGCCGACGAAGCCCAGCGCCGTTTCCCCGATCACGATACCCGCCGCTGCGGTGCCAAGCTGGATCGCAACAGGGCCTAGCAAATTGGGCATCACGTGTTTGAGAATGATGACGCCGTGGGAGACTCCAAGCGCCTGAGCGGCCTCTACAAACTGAGACTGTCCGAGCACGCGCGCCTGCACGCTGGCGATACGTGCAAAGGGCGCCCACACGGTCAGACAGAACACCGCACCGATGTGAATGCGTGACGGCACGGCAACCGCGCTCAGAACCGCAAGCGCCAACAAGAAGGTCGGGAATGATTGCGTCAAATCGCAGGCTCGCAGCAGCCAGCGCTGCGCTTTGCCGCCCGCAAGTCCGGCAGTCGTGCCAAGCGGCGTGCCAAGCGTGAAGCCAAATAGCGCCACGACGGCGGCGAGCCCGAGCGCACGAAACGTGGCGTGAAAGACGAGCGCAAACAGATCCACCCCTGCATCGCCGGAGCCAAACGGGCGCGTGCTGTCCGGACCCGCCCAAGCAAGCTCCAGGGTCAGCCGCGTCGGCGAACGATCGGAAAGCACGACGAAGGCAAGAGCGACGAGGGCAACGGCAAGCGCGGGCAGCACGCGGGAAAGCACGGAAACGCGCGTCCCCTGGCTCATGCGGCGGTCCTTGGGTCCAGAGTAGCGCTCGCGAAGGCGGCCGCGGCCTGCGCCAAGACAAACAGACAACCCGCCGCGACCACGCTTGCTTCGAGCACCGGGATGTCCCGCGCCGCGTAGGCGTTGAGCATCAGAGTTCCAAGCCCCGGACGCTCGAAGAGTCGCTCCAGCACGACGGCCCCACCGAGCAACGCGCCGAGCTGCGTGGCAATCACCACGGAGATCGGCGCGAACGCCGCGGGCAACGCATGTACGACCCACACGCGAATTGACGTCGCGCCTTTCGCGCGCGCCACATCGAGGAACTTCGCCCGCGCCTGATCCAGCAGAGCCGCCCGCCCGATCCGCCCAACCTGGGCGGCCAAGGGGATCGACAAGAGCCCCGACGCAAAGAGCAGCCCGGCCATCCCCGCGTCGGGATCCCCAGGCAGCGGCGCCCATTGGCGGTCGACGGCAAACAGGTAGGTCAAGAGCGGCGCAAACGCGATCAGCGGCGTGGCTGCAAACGCGAGGATGCCGCGGTGCGCCCACTCGCGCCGGGCGCCCAGCCACGGGCCGACGGAGAGCAGCGCTGCAGCGATGCCGCCCACTGCGCCGAGCAGCACCGCAACTCCGGAAAGTGCGGCCGTGGGCCCAAGCGCGCGCCCAACTTCCCCAAACGCTTTCGTGCCCGGACGCGCCAAAGAGTCGCCCAGATCCAATACAAACAAGCCTTTGAGGTAGTGGAGGTATTGCAGCCAGAGCGGGCGGTCGAGCCCGAGCCGCGCGCGTAGGGCGGCTCGTTCCAGCTCAGGCGCTTGATCGCCCAAGATCAGCGCAGCGGGGTCCCCGGGCAGTAGGCGTAGTGCCAAGAACACCAAGGTCGCGAGCACCAGCAGCACCAGTAGTGCCCCAAAACTGCGTTCCGCAACCTTCAACAAGACCGGCACGACCCGGCTCGCACGCGCCTGGTCCCGCTGGGTGTCTGTCATGTGTCCGTGGCAGCATCTGCGGCGCCGGCTTCCGCGTCGAGCGCGGCGTCCCCGGCGTCCGTGCCGGCGTCCCCGGCGTCCGTCGCAGCATCCGTCGCAGAGTCCGGCGCTGCAGCGTCGCTGCCCGCGTCGCCGCTTCCAAAGCAAACGCCGCCGGCACTCTTCGGCAGCTTTGCGCAGCTGGCAGGGCAGCTAACGCAACTGGCGCCGGCGTTCCCACAAGCCAAAGCCTCGGTACCCGAGCGGCAGAACCCGAGCACGTCACAACAGCCAGCACAACTCTGTGCGCTGCAACCCTGTGCGGGTTCGCAGATATCCGTCGACGCACTGCTCGCGGGCGCAGCACCGAATGCGACGATGCACACCTTGCCGCTGACGTCCCCATACTCCGCAATCGTGGCCTTCCAGGGATTGTCGCCCCCCAGATCAATGCACTGGTAGCCGGAGCGACAGTCACTGTTGCCCTCACAACTACGCATGCAAAAAGTGCGACGCAGGCGATCGCCGGACTGGGGGTCGGGACAAACCGAACTGGGGCTGTTCTTGAATGCGACGCAGACCGCCTCGTCTGGACAAGTCCCGGGCTCGCAATTGAAGATGGTGCAATAACCACCGGGCAGCGTCGTGTCACACAGGCGTTCGCCCGCGTTGGAGCAATCCGTGCTGACCGAGCACTCATCACCGATTTCGGGCTTGCAGCCGTACAGCCCACACACGAGGGCGAGCACGAGCCAAAGGCGGTTTTGATGCAGCCAAGTCAAAGCGTCGCGGACTTTAGCCGTCCGAGGGAAAAAGTCACCCAGGAAGCGTTCGGTGCTGCTAAATCCGCGGGAGTGAGGACGGCGAGCACGTGGAGGGTCCTGCGCGGGTGGTGCATGGCCACGCTACTCGCGGGTTGCGGCGGAGGCGCGCCGCTGCTGCATCCGGTGCATCCGCTGCCGCCGGATCAAGTGAGTTTCGGGGCGGGCGTGAGCCACAATGTGGTGCTCGGCGAAGCCGACGAACAGCTGGCGAACGCCAAATCTGCCTCCGCGTCCGGGGGCGCCGCGTCCCCCGAAGGGCAGGATGCCATCCTGACCGGCGCGCTCGCAGAATCCATGACGTCGCCCGGTATCGCGCCCTGGGTAGGCGCGCGCGCGGGGCTTGGCTACGACACCGAGGCGGGACTCACTTACACCGGACGCAGCGCGCGCCTCGACGCGCGTCATGTGTTCATCGACGAGTCCCTTGCACTAAGCGTCGGTTTGGGTGCAAGCGGCCGCCTGGCCCCCCGGGGCTCCGACGGCGGCAGCGTTCCCGGCGTCGACACGAGCGCCGTCACCGGTTTCGGCATCGATCTACCCGTACTCGTGGGCTACCGCAGCCCGGGGCAACTGCTCTCGGTTTATGGAGGCGTTCGCGCGCACTTTGACCGCGCATTCGGCGATGTACCGATGCGTCTCTTTGCGGATCCCACTGAAGAGCGCGTTGGAGATTTGGATGCCATACGCGTTGGCGGCAGCGGGTTGGTCGGCATGCTGATCGGCATCGAGCCGATTTGGATCGCCCTGGAAGCCAGCGTGGGAGTGTTCCACGGCGATGGATTCCTGCGCTACCCCTCGAGCGGCACGGGCTCGGGCCAACCCGGCCAACCCGGCCAGCCCGGCCGGCGCGTCGACGCCAGCTGGACCGCGCCGACCGTCTCCCCCGCCGGAGCGCTGCTGACCCGGTTCTAGAGTGATGCCCGAGAAGCTGTGACGGCGCGGACCCTCGTTTTCACGCCATTTCCGCCGTGCTCATCAACGCCGACTTGCTTGCGCCGCGGCCGGGACTTACCATTGTTCAGTGCGCAGTCGGACTTACTTGAACAGCCGCGCCCTGCTGGCGTTAGGCAGTGTGGCGGCCCTAGGCTGCTCGGCGGAAATTGAGCCCTACAGCGCCGACGCGGAGAGCGGTTCCACCCATGCGCTCGTGAGCATCGAGCGCAGCAGCGCCGAGGACGGAACGCAGCGAGCGCAAGCCATCGCGACGTTCGTGCAGCTGCCTGCGGAAGCAGACGCCCGGGCGGTGCTTGAATCCGTCGGCCTCAAGCCAGCGCTCCCCGCGCTGGGCCAGTGCGTCACTGCAGGCGCCGCCGCTCCGAGCTATCGCGGCAGCGTGGAGTTGATCCAGGCAGGCGAAGTGCGCGTCAGCGCCGCAGGCACAACGACGGTGCTCGCGCCCCATGCGTTCCCCACGGTCACCGACGTCGTATCCGGCATCGTGTACACAACTCGCGACCAGTCCGCGGAACCATTCCCGACGGCAAGCGACTACACCCTCAAAGTGGACGGCGAGCTGGGCAACCTCTCGGTCACGCGTAGCGCTCCCAACGAGCTTTCCGCGGTGACGGTGAACGGCGTGCCGCTGAGCGACACCGGTGACATCAGCGCAGCCGCGCCCATGGATCTCACTTGGAGCGTCGGCGCGCCCGGCGATCTGTTGTGGGTCGAGGTCGGAGCCGCTGACGGAACCTCCACGCTGTGCAGCTTCCGTGACGAGGAGGGTGCAGCCACCATCGCGGGTGGCAGCTTCACGGCTGGCGCGGCGCGCATTGCCTTGCATCGTGTGCGCGTGGCGGAGTTTTCCGCCCCCGGTGTCGCGCTCGGAGAGCTCCGCTTTGATTTCGAGCTCACGGCGTCCCTGCGCATCGTTCCGTGAACGACGCGGAAATCGACCGCCTAGAAGCCGCCGACCAGCTTGAAGCGGCTGCGGCATTGGCGCATTCGCTCGGACAGCCCGCCCGAGCCAGCGTGCTCTTTGAGCGTGCCTGCGACTTCGATTCCGCCGCCAAGGCGGCGCTGGCCCACGGGGACTATGCGCGCGCCTTCGAGCTAAGCGCCCTGGCAAAAAACGTCAGCCTCGAAGCGCAAGCTAGCGAAGGCCTGAAGCAGGATGTGAGCGCCGCTGAACGCGCAGCCGCGAGTGTAGAGGCCCGTGGCCTTCACGCCAGCGCC
>CBDUPW010000436.1:0-5399 GCA_965369205.1 uncultured Polyangiaceae bacterium
TCGCACTCGAGCGTGTGGAGCCCTGGTAGGCGATCAAGACGTGCGCGGCAGTGATCCGGTCCGGAGCCCCTGGCGTGGGCGCAGCGGGTGGCGCGGCCGGGGAGGGCGCCGCGACGGCTTGGCTGCCTGGGGCCTCTCCGGCGCTCGGCCCGGGTTCGGTCAGCTCCGCGCATGCAGAGGTCAGCGACAGAGCGATGGCCAAGGCGGTCAGTCTGGAGAATCGACGGGTCATTGCCTTGCTACCTACGAGAGATCCCACCGCGCTGGCAAGGGGGAGCGCGCAGCCTTGCGATCCGGGCGCAGCAGAGGGAAAACGGTTGCACGTGCCCAAAGTGCTGCACATCGAGGACGACCCGGCCAACCGGCTGCTGGTGCGCAAGCTGCTGACGCCGGCGGGCTTCGAGGTCATCGACGCCGTGGATGGGCTGGACGGGATCCGGAAAGCTTGCGCGCACCCGCCGGATCTCGTGTTGGTGGACATCGCCATTCCGGGTTTGGACGGTTACGAAGTGACCCTCCGCCTGCGCTCGGAGGCGTCCCTCGACGGCGTACCGATTGTGGCCATCACGGCCGAGGGCAACCGTGACACGAGCTTGGCGGTGGGCTGTGACGGTTTCCTGCAGAAACCCATCGACGCGCGTTCCTTTGTCGCCACCCTCCGCACCTATCTCGATGGCCGCAAGGAGCAGGCTCCGCCGGACCGGACCGGCAAACACCTGCGGCTCCAGAGCCAGAAGATTGCCGCGCACCTCGAGGAAAAGCTCGCGGAGCTTTCTTTGGCGAACGAGCGCTTGGTCGAACTCGATCAAGCGCGCAAGGAGTTCTACCGCAACGTGTCCCACGAGCTGTCGACGCCCATGACCCCGATCGTGGGGTACGTGCGCTTGCTCTTGGACGACGAGTTGGGACCCCTCAATGTGGCTCAAAAGAAGGCGCTGAACTCCGTCGACGAATGCGTGCAGCGTCTGCGTGGGTTGATCGACGGACTGCTCGACGTCACTGGGATTGAGAGCGGGAAGATGCGGTTTTCTCCCAGCGACTACGACCTAGTGGCCGTTGTGAGTTCCGCAATCGGAGAGTATCGAAAGCGGGCGGAAAGCGCCGGACTCGAACTGTATGCGGACGTGCCGGCGGAAGCACTGAAAGGCTACGGAGATCGGGCGCGCCTGCAGCAAGCGGTGTGGGCACTGCTCGACAACGCGATCAAGTTCACTCCGACCGGAGGCGCCGTCGGGGTGCGCGTTCGGTCGGCGACCGCCGATCAGTTCGAGATTTGCGTTGCTGACAGCGGGCCGGGGGTGTCGGCGGAGAAAGTAGGGCGCTTGTTCGAGCCGTTCTATCAGGTGGACGGCTCCCCGACTCGGGAGCACGGTGGCGCGGGCATCGGCCTGGCCGTCGTGCGGGGCGTGGCGCGCGGCCACGGCGGAGATGTGCACGTGCAGTCGCCGTCGGGGGAACGCTTCGCGGGTCGGAAGCTGTCGGGTTGCGCTTTTTACGTCCGGATCCCCCGCCGCGCGTCGGCGCCGGCATCGGCGCCGAGTTCGGGTGCATGACCCAGCGCGTGTACCTGGACTGGAACGCCACAGCGCCGCCACATCCGACCGTGGTTGAGGCGATCGCGTCTGCCCTTCGCGACAACTGGGGCAATCCGTCGAGTGTGCATGCGTCCGGGCGCCGCGCACGTGCGGCCGTGGATGACGCTCGCGAGCTGCTGGCACAGCTCTTTGCCGCCCATCCTCGGGACGTGATCTTCACTTCTGGCGGCACCGAAGCGAACAACCTCGCTCTCGCCGGCGCTCCGGGCGTCGCGCTGAGCCGCATGGAACATCCGTCCGTGGTGCGCGCTGCGGAACGCGTCCGAGAGCTTGGGGGGCGGCTGGAGTGGATCGATGTCAGCGCGGACGGCGTGGTGGATCTGGATTCCGCGCGCCGTGGGCTCGCAGCCCTGCCCGAGGGATCCGTGCTCGCGGTGATGGCGGCGAACCACGAGACCGGCGTGATCCAGCCGATCCCCCAGGCCGTCGAAGTCGCACGAGCGTGTGGCGCTCGGCTGCACGTGGACGCGGTGCAGGTCCTGGGCAAGATGGACTTGGCGGCTCTGGCAGCCTGCGAGAGCGTGGCGCTTTCGGCCCACAAGATCCGCGGCCCGAAGGGGCTGGGCGCGCTGATTTGGCGCCGCAGCCCTGGGCAGCTGCGGCCTGTTTTGGTGGGAGGCAGTCAGGAGCGGGGGCTTCGGGCGGGCACTTTGGACCCCGCGGCAGCTGCCGGGTTCGCCGCGGCGCTCTCAGGGGTTTCCGGCAGCGTGACCCGGTACGCTGCGGTTGCGCAGTTGCGGGACGGTTTGGAGCGCGCGCTGGGGCGCTTCGGAGTCGTCAATGGCCAGGGTGCGCCCCGCTTGCCCCACGTCAGCAACATCTCGTTTTTTGGTCAGAGGAGTGACGAGCTCGTTGCCGCCCTGGACCTCATGGGCGTGGCGGTGTCGGCGGGGAGCGCGTGTAGTGCGGGCAGCCAAGAAGCCTCGCCCGTCATCACCGCAATGGTCGGAGCGGGGCGCGCGGAGCAGGCCGTGCGGATC
Source organism: uncultured Polyangiaceae bacterium (assembly GCA_965369205.1). Lineage (GTDB taxonomy): Bacteria > Myxococcota_A > Polyangia > Polyangiales > Polyangiaceae > JACKEA01. The sequence goes on from CBDUPW010000436.1 coordinate 2,576, forward strand.
AGCATGGGAGACGTGACCACACGTGCAGAAGTGCAGCAGGGGATTTCTGCATTCGAACGCGCACTTGCGCGTAAGTAGTTCGAGTGCATGAAGGATCGGATCAACTCTTCACCCGCAGCTCGATCCCGGCCTGAAACACCTACCGCTAAGTGCTTGAAATAGATCAGCATTGTGTGGGCGCGGCGCGCGGCGGCAGCCGTTCCATTCAATGGACTTTCGATCTCGGAACGCGTGACGGGTGTTCAGGCTCCCAAACAAGCTCAGAGCTGACCCGAAGTTATTACCCGTAAGTGCCTAATTAGTCAGGGCTTATTCGCGAGATACAGCGCGATGGCAGCAGCGACACTGGCGTTGAGGGAATCCACATGATGCGTGCGAACGAGTCGCGCCAACTGAGAAACAGACCGCCGCACATTGCGCGCGAGCCCGCTGTGCTCACTGCCCACCACGAGCACGAGTGGACGCGAAAGCTCAATTTCAGACAGCGTAGCATCGGCGCCGACGTCTAGCCCAATGACTGTCACTCCGCGCGCCACGGCGTCCCGGACGAAGCCGTGCAGCGCGGGCACCCGACACAGGGTGGCGTGTTCGATGGCACCCGCCGAAGCACGAAACGTGGCGGGGGTCAGGGGGGCGGCGCCGTGCTCCGCCCACACCACTGCCGCATCGGCCACGGCCACGGCGCTGCGAATGATTGCGCCGAAGTTCTGTGGGTCTTGGATGCCGTCCAGCGCCAACGCGAGCAGGTCTGGCTTGCTCAAGAGTTCATCTGCGGTGCGAAGGACGAGCTGCGGCGCCCAGGCCGCCACGCCTTGGTGGCTGGTGCCCCGACTCACTCTGTCGAGTTTTGCCCGGGGAACGCGCTCCACTGCCGCCACCCCTTGGTCCGTGGCAAAGCGCGCGAGGGCAATCAGACGGGGTTCGTCGCGGTCTTCAAGCCACATGCGTTCGACGCGGGAGCCATGGGCCCGCACGGCTTCCCGTGCCGGCTGCAACCCGAGAATCAGGCGCGGTTCAGCAGCGCTCACGCGCTGGCCTCGGCGATTTCTTTCACGAGCGCTGCAGCCGCTGCGGCCGGATCTGCGGCGTCGCGGATGGGCCGTCCCACTACCAGGATGTCCGACCCCGCAGCGATGGCATCCCGGGGAGAACCGACGCGCTTCTGATCCCCCGCGGCCGCCGCGGCAGGGCGTATCCCGGGAGTGACGAGCAGCGCCTCTGGCCCGAGGGTCTGCCGCACGCTGGCCACTTCTGCGGCGGAACAGACGAATCCGCGGATCCCGGAGTCGAAGGCCATCTTTGCCAGCTGCTGGGCGTGCTCTTGAGTGGAGCTGCGCACGCCGATGGCCTCGAGATCCGCGGCGTCCAGCGAGGTGAGCACCGTCACGGCCAGCAGGACGAGATCGGTCCCTTCGGTGCGTCGCGCGGCCTGCGCGAGCATGGTCGGGCCGCCCTGGGCATGCAGCGTGAGGTAGCTCGCGCCGAGCTCCAAGGCCGAGTCCACCGCTCGCGCTACGGTTTCAGGAATGTCGTGCAGCTTCAGATCGAGAAACACCCGCGCGCCGAGCTCGCGCCCCATGCGGATCGCGGGGGCGCCCGCCCGAACGAATAACTCAAGTCCGACCTTGAGCACGCCGGCGTGGGGAGCCACGAGCGCCGCGCCGCGCGCAGCTTCGTCCATCCCGGGATAGTCCAGTGCAAATGCGAGACGCTCCCGCGGACGCAGCGCGTGGGTGTTCACGTTAGAGACAGGAGCAGAGCGGGTCACCCGGCGGGCAGTTGCAGGGCGCTTTTGCACCACCACCGCTGCTCGCTTTGCCCGATCCGCCACCGCCGCGTGCAGCGCCCATGGCGCCTGCAGCCTTCTCTTTTTCTTTCTTGGCCGCGGCGAGCTGCGCTTCGATCTTGGCGCGCTCGGCCTCGTCCTTGGCGCTGGCCAGGTTCTTCCGCAGTTCTTCCTCTTTTTTCGCGGCGTCCTCGAACTGGCGCTTGAGGCCTGCCAGCTCTTCTTCGGTGCGCTTTCGCTCTGCTTCCAGAGCTGCGGCCCGCCGGTCTTGCGCATCTGAGGAGCGTTTCCACAGGACGCCGGTGGTCACACCGCCGATGACGAGCACAGCAGTCACGATCCCGACGATCAGCTGCAGGCGCTTCTTGCCCTTGTCCTGCCGCATCGCGGTGAGCTGCGTTTCATGGGACTGCTGAGCCGCCATGGCTTCCATGCGGCTGCGATGCTCAGCGTCCATGCGGGCACGTTCGACTTCGGCGTGCTGGATCGCTGCGACCCGAGCCTCTTCCTCGCGTCGGCGCTGCTCTTCAGTACGTCGCGCGTCCTCTTCGGCACGCATGCGAGCCTCTTCGGCTTCACGTTGCGCGCGTTCGGCGGCGAGTTTCGCCTCATTCTCCGCTCGGAGCCGCGCTTCGCGGTCCGCCTCCTCTTCCTTGATGCGATCTTCCTCAAGGTTCATCAACTCTTTGAGGGAGAAGAGGACTGAGCTTTCCTTCTGTTCGGCCATCGTGTTTTCTGTTCTCCGGAATGACAGAGCTAGGCTGGGGCGCTTACCATTTCCGACCCCGGAAGGTCACCGGTGCTGTCGGGTCGGAAATGTACCCCATGTCTTTGAAATGGCCCAGCCAACATATGCTTCCGACACGGGGTCTCGGTCCGGCTTTGGGTTCCCTGCCGGCATTCCTGCGCGCGCGCCGGAGCCGCGCCCGGCCCGCGGGTCCGGGCGGACGCCAAATCTGCGTGGAAAGCGCCCCAGCGGGGGCTGTCTGGGCTTGACCTCTGGGCGCGATGGCGTAGCGTTTGAGCTTGAGCATGCAG
>CBDUPW010000437.1:0-5373 GCA_965369205.1 uncultured Polyangiaceae bacterium
TCATTCGTGAGGCAGAACCGCTCCATCTCAGGGCAGAAGTCGTGCCGCACATGCACCATGCCTGGCGGGCATGCCGCCTGGGCGCTGGCGCTCCCGCCATGCGCGGCGTCCCTCGCACCGACGGCGCCCGCGCCTGCTTCCGGCGAGTTGGCTTCTGTCTGCGCCGGGCCGGGTGAACCGAGCGGGCCCGATATCGCCGGCGGCGTCGGAGGGCTGCACCCGCCGCTAGCGAGGACTCCCGCCAACCACAGCGCGCCGAATGCGACGGCGGCTCGAAGGAGCCGCCCGGGGGGAGTGGGCGCGTGCCTCATCCCCACCGGGTTAGCCTTTTGCCGGCAGTTCCTCAACTTCCTGCGTCGGGCTTCGGCGCGTCCAGCACGGCATGAAGCTTGATCTTTCGCAGCGCGCGCGGGCCAATTCCCCGCACCCGCAGCAGATCATGCATGCGTTTGAAGCGGCCCAAGCGTTCCCTGAGCCGGACAATTGCCTCCGCGCGCTTCTCTCCGACGCCCGGCAAGCGCGTCAGCTCGGACGCGTCGGCGGCGTTGAGGATCACTTTGCCGTCGCTCGTGAGTCCGGGTGGCCGCTGCTCGTCGTGCCGGGGGCGCGCCTCGCTTTCCTCGCCGGACTCTGGCTGTTCGGGTGTGGCAGGAGCCGCCTGCTGTGCTTGCGGCTCCGGCTTCATTTCCGGCGCGGGAGATGGCGCAAGCCAGACGGAGTTTATGGCTTGCAGGCCGAGTTCGCCGCGCAACGCCGTTTCGGCGCTGGGCAGGTGCGCGAGGGACGCGGCCGCTCCCACCCCGGCTAGGGTGAGAACGCCGGCCACCACCGCGAGACCCCGGAGGATGAGCGAATGCGCAACGATGGGTTGCGCCTGCGCGGGGGCCGGCCAGCGGCCCCCGCCGTGGAGATCCAACTGCGCGTCGGTTTGCACCGGTGCGCGTTCTTCCACCCACGCCATTGGTGAGCCGTTAGGATAGTTCCACGTACGCGGACTCACCGTTGCTGCGCCGCGCGGATGGCGACGAGCTAGCCGAATCTTCGCGAGGCACGTAGTCGCGGATTTGCATTTCGCCGTTTACGGGAATGGCGTCTAGCTTGACGTTCAGCGAGCCGTCGCGATTGACGAACGCCACACCCACGCGGTTCCAGTAGTTGCGCCCGTCCCGCTCGTTGATCACGTACACAATCTTCACTTTGCTGTCTTTCATGGTTTCTTCCTTTGCGTTGGCCGAAGTGGCCGTGTGTCCTTTGGCCATTGCGACTCCCGTGCCGACGCCAAAACCCTAGGTTTTGCTTGAAAAAGCCCATCTCTAGGGCTGGCGGATTGGCCATTCGCCGCTGGCGAAGCGCCAGGCCCGGCCGCGCAACACCTCGCAACGCCCTGCGGCATGAGGGATGATGCGCGCGCATGGGCGAAAGGCCGCTACGGAGCGAAATCGCAGGAGTCGAAATTCGGCGAGGATTGTCTGTCGCGCTGCTGTGCTGGGTATTGGTTGCCGTGGCGAGCGCCTGCACCCAACTCCTAGCCACCCATGCCACCAGCGCTGCCAGGGCGGATCCTCGAGTCGCCCAAAGCGTGCTTGCCGTCAGTTCCCTCGCGACGCTGGTGTATCGCTTGTTCTACAGCTTGATGACGGCCTTCGTGGCCGCGGGCGCCCTTCGGATAGCGCGCGCCAGCGCCGCCACCGTGCGGAAGCTGTTCTTGGTCGCAGCGGCTGCGTTGGCGCTCGCCGCCGCAACCAACTTGATCGCGCTTGGCGTGGGCGACTCCGGGCTGCTGCTGTCATCGTATTGGGTCATGCGCGCCGTGGGCGTGGCGACGCTGCTATTTGGGTCGTATCAGCTCGCTCGACTCAGAGGCATGAGGATCGGCGCCGTCGCTGTCGCGCTGGGCGTGACCCTGTATTTCGCAGATCTTCTGGTTCCTGTGTTGGAGCTGAGTGGGACGGATTGGGGGCGGGCATACCCTTGGGCCGCGCGCGTGCTCACGCTGCTACCCCAACTTGGGGTCACGACCGTGTTTGCTTGGCTTTGCGTCGCGTTGTTTCGGGTGCTTCCACAGCCAGAGGAAGGGGAGCAGGAGGAAGGCAGGGGCCCGACGGAAAAGCGCCATGCGACCGCTGACCGCCCAATGGCCTCGGAGCCGCCGGGGCCTCAGGACGCGGAGCCAGAAGCCAGCGCGGAGGACGACGCTGCGGCTCAGCCGTCCAAGGCTAACGCTGCGCCACAGGAGGAGCAGGATGGCGACCGCCTTGCGGCAAGCGCTCAAGTGGGCGTGGTGTTACTCACCCTGTGCGGTACCGCACTCCTGCCCATCTGGGACGTATTCGGAGACGAACGCGTCGTGGAAGGTTTGGCGTCGCAACTATACGGCCATGGTGCGCGCGGCGGGGGCACGTCGCTTCTCGTGCTGCTGATCCCCGCCATCGCACTGGTCTTGGCGCGTGGGTTGTTCCTGGCCATCCCCGCACAGCCCTACCGCGCCCGAGGCATCTTCGCTGTGATGGCAATCCTCGGTGCCGCCTACGCGCTGCAAGCAGCCCACGGTTTGGCATTGTCCCGATCCCATCAAGCGAGCACCTGGCCCAACTGCGAGGCGTCGGCGCGGGTGAGCGACGCTCCTCCCGACGGCATTGCTGCAGCCCGAAACTCGGATGGATCCCCGTGCCTGCACCTGGCCGAGCGCCCGGGGGCGATGCACTCTGGACAGCACGCGGTGTCGCTGCGGGACGGCATCGTGAACATCGCGGTGCGGTTCCCCGGGGATCGCCTGCGATTCTTTGGTGGCACGTTGGGTGCGCTGGCAGCCCTGGGCTGGGCTGGATGGCTTGTTTTTCGCTTGGAAGAGTGAGCTGGAGCTTCAGCCCTTGGCGCCCGCAAGCTTGGCTTCAGAATCGGCCAGCCGGGCCAAAGCGTCCGCGTGCAGCAGATCGGCTTCTTGATACTGCGCGCTGGCAAGCGCCAACGCCGCGTCGATGCTTGCCATGTCTGTGGCTGTGCGCAGCCCGCTGCTTTGCGCTTGATGTTTTGCCACCTTCAACGCCTTCTTCATTTCAGCGCGGTGCTGTTCGGCCCGGGCCAGATCGGCACGATCTCGTTCAAGCCGCTCCGCATAGAACGCGGCGGCACGCTCCCGGGAAAAGGTCGACAGCACATCGATCTCGTCGGAAAGTTCGTTGATCAGGGCTTCCAACCGCTCGAGTTCGGATTGGCGAGTTAACGCGTCGCCCTCGACCGTCGCCCGGGCGGACGCCACTTCCGCCGCGGCCCGCGCTCCGGCGATTTGCACCTGGGCCTGGCTAGTGCCTCGGGCAAGCTCCAACTCTGCGGCGTGCTGAGTCTTGATTTGATCCAGCCGGTGCTCGTGCATCGAGTGAATGGCTTTGAGCTCTTTGCGCACCTGCGCCAGCTCGCCAGTCAAGGCGTTGATTTGGGACTGAGCGGCCTGCAAGGGGTCCCGCTGATTCACTGCGCACCGGTTCCTGCGCCTGACTGTGAGCTCATGCCGAGGCGATTATGCGATCCCGTGCCGGCCCGCGTCGAATCCGTGACGCATTCTTATGGCCCGTCGCGGGGCTCAAAGCGCTGCCGCACCCCCGACGGAGGTCCTCGGCCTGTGCTTCTGCGCCCCGGCGGCGCCCGCTGCTGCAGGTTCCGTTACGTCACAAACCCGAGGGATTCCGCACCCCTACGCAGGCGAATTTGCTTGGGTTTTGGGCTCGTGTTACCCCGTGAATCCCGGAGGATCTGCGTGATGACCGACAAAAAACTCGCCCCACGTCTGACTCGTCGCGACGCCATCAAAGGCGCCGCCGGCACTGGTGCTGCGTTGGCGCTCTGTGCCGAGTCCGCTGCGGCCTTGCCGGAGCCGGAGACACTGGTGGCGAAGCCGCCCACGGGCTTCGTCCCAATGTCCATTCCGGGCAAGGTGGTGAAGGTCGCCGCGAAAGGCGATTTCAAAGATGTGATGCAGCCCAACTTGCTCTGGCCGAAAGAGGACGTTGCCAAGCGGTTGGTCGAAAAGGCGATGATGGAGTTCACGGGCGCTCCCAACTTGGCGGCTGCCCTTGGCAAGTTCATCCACAAGGACGATCTGGTCGCCATCAAGCCCAACGGCATCGCCGGCCAGAAGGGCCACACGATGGCCACTAATTTCGAGCTCATCCTGCCCGTCGTCGAGGGCCTGATCGCGCTCGGGGTCCCCGCGGAAAAGATCATGGTATTCGAGCAGTTCCCGACGTTCCTGATGGGGACTCGCGTCGGCGTGCGCAAGTGGAAGCTGCCCGAGGGCGTGCAAACCGGCACGCACAACAACAAGAACCATCCCATGCAGGATGTGCGTATCTACCAGGGGATCCCGACGCGCTACGCGAAGCAGTTCTTGGAAGCCACCGCGGTCATCGACATGAGTCAAATCAAGGACCACTCGATCTGTGGTTACACGGGCTGTCTCAAGAACATCACCCACGGCACCATCAACAATCCTCACGATCACCATGCGCATCAGGCAAGTCCGCAAATTGCCATGCTCTACAACCACCCCATCGTGACGAGCCGCGTCCGGCTGCACATCACGGATGGCTTCAAGATGACGTACGACAAAGGGCCGCTCGACAAAGATCCCAGGACACGCATCCTGCATGGCGCGGTCTACGTCGCCACGGATCCGGTCGCACAGGACATCGTGGGCTGGAAAGTCGTTGAAGAGGAGCGCAAGAAGCGCAACCTCAAGACCCTTGCCGAGGCGCGGCGGGAGCCGCGCTACCTGCGCACAGCGGGGGAGCTTGGACTTGGCATAGCCGACGAAAACCAGATCCGGCTCAAGACATTCGAGGTCTGATCGAAGCTTTTTTCCAAGAGTACTTGGAGATTGGCCTGTCTGGCGCTACGTTCCGCGCCCTCACAGCCTGCTCGGTATCGTCTGCCTGCCTGTCTTTCAGCTTGCGGAAAGCCGCTTTCGACTACGGTTCTGTGTGCGCAGCGGCTGCCCGTTGCACCCCGCTTGATGACTACGGCTGCATTCGATTGGGTTTTGGTTGAAGCCGATTTGACTGAGAGAGACAAGTAAGATGAATACCCGACTTTATGTTGGCAATCTGGCATTCCACACCACTGAGGACGCGCTCAATCGCGCTTTCTCGGCATTCGGCGAAGTTCAAGAGGCCACCCTCGTCCTCGATCGCGAGACGGGCCGCTCACGTGGCTTCGCGTTCGTGGCAATGGCAAATGCCGAAGACGCACAAAAGGCCATCGCCGAAATGAACGGCGCTGAGCTTGACGGTCGCGCTCTCCGCGTGAACGAAGCTGAAGAGCGTCGCCCACGTGGCGGCGGCGACGCCCCACCTGAGCTACGCCTGCGATACCCACTAC
>CBDUPW010000438.1:0-5358 GCA_965369205.1 uncultured Polyangiaceae bacterium
AGGTTTGGAAGACCCGAGGCTTCATTCACGCCTTCCACATGCTGATGCGCGAGGGCGAGGTAGCGCAGCGGCTCTTGTCCTATGGGGATGGCGAGCGAAAGCTGACCAATTTGCTCCACCTGGCTGAGTTGCTGCACCAGGTTGCCGTCGATCAGCACCTGGGGATTGCAGGGTTGCTACGCTACTTTGACGAAGCCATGGATGACGGCACCGCGCGGGAAGCGTTGGCTCCCGAAGCGCAGCAGCTGCGACTGGAGAGCGATGCAGCAGCGGTTTCCGTCACTACGGTGCACAAGAGCAAAGGACTGGAATACCCCATCGTGTATCTGCCCCACCTGTGGATCGGAGACACGCTGCACGACACGCAGCGCCTACGCTTCCACGATGTGAAGCGGGGAGGAGCGCTGGTGATGCACATCGCGCGGCGGCGCGAAAAGGATGCCGAGCCGTGCCCCGAGCGCGCTCGCGCCGAAGAAGAGAGCCTGGCCGAGTCCATGCGCGTCGGTTACGTGGCTCTGACCCGAGCCAAACACCACACCGTGACCGTCTTTGGCGCCATCAAGACGGCCGGGGCCTCGTCCCTGGGGCGCCTCTTGCTCACACGCGGCGCACACCGCGGGGCCTCTGCAACTCAGCGCTTGCGGGGTCTCGACGATCGCGGGCTACGCAGCGCCCTGGATGCCCTCGGCCACGAATCCGGCGGCAAGATCGGCTGGAGGAGCCTCGCTTCGTCCCAGCAGGTCCCGAAGCTTCCCGAGCCATCCAACAGAGTCTCGCTACAGGCGCGTCCGCTGAGCCGCCGGCTGGGATTCCAGCACCGCACCTCCAGCTTCACCGCGCTCACGCGGGGTGCAGAGGCGTCGCATGCCACGGCCCCAGAGCACGACCACGACGCGTCTTTGGGCACGGAGACGACAGCGGACGCGCCGAACGCAACGCCTGTGGTACTGGCAGACTTTCCTCGCGGCGCGCGCGCCGGCGAGTGCCTGCACCGTGTTTTCGAGCTGATCGATTTCGCCTCGCCGGACACCGAGGCGCGCGGGCGCGTGATCGAGCGCGTCATCGCGGAGTTCGGCATCGACCCGAAGCTGCACGCCGAAAGTGTCAAACGTTGCGTTGCAGACGTGCTGTCCTCGTCACTACATCCGCAGCACGCCGTGCGCCTCGGGCAAGTGAGCGTCTCTGCTCGGCGCAGCGAACTCGAATTCGTTTTTCCCGTGCGCGCCGACGGTACCGTGATGACTCCAGCCGCATTGGGAAGCGTGTTGACGCAGCATGCCGCTTCGTCGCAAATCGCCGGATACGGCGCCAGCGTGAGTGCGTTGGGTTTCTTGCCGCTGGCTGGCGCTCTGCGTGGGTTCATCGACCTGGTGTTCCAACACGAAGGCAAGTTCTACCTGGTGGACTACAAGTCCAATTTCTTGGGAACCGCCCCGGATGCCTACGCAGCTGCGGCCCTGCAGGCCGAAATGCTGCGACATCACTACGTGTTGCAGTACCACTTGTATGCCGTGGCGCTGCATCGCTTCCTCGCGGTGCGCGTGCCTGACTATGCCTACGACAGGCACTTTGGCGGCGTTGCCTATCTGTTCTTGCGCGGGATGCAACCCGATCGTCCCGGGTCCGGAGTCTTCTTTGATCTGCCACCCCGAAGCATGATCGAGGCGCTCTCCGCGGTACTGAAGCAACGGGAGTCCACGCAGTGATGCGGCGGGACCTTCCCGAGGGTGAGCGCCTCCATCCCCTGGACCTGGAGCTGGCCCGTGCCCTTTCGCTACTGGGTGGCGAGACCCGGTCCGCCGTGCTGCAAGCGGTTGTGTTCGTCAGCGAACGCACCCGCGAGGGCCATGTCTGCGTTGGCCTCGAAGCGTTGGCTGAGCGCGCAAGTGCGTCATCGTCCGGGGCGACAGACGCCGAGACACTGCGAGCGCTGTTGGCCTCGTCGAACCTGATTGGCTGCGACGCCCCGGATGCCCCGCCGGCGCCGCTGGTGCTGTCGCAGGACCGACTGTATCTAACGCGGTTCTTTCAGCATGAGTGTCGCGTTCAGGAGCGACTGAGCCAGCTGGCGCTTCCCGCGACTTCAGCTCTGGCAGCGAGCCGGGCCGCAGCTTGCCTGAAGCGTTGGTTCGGTTCGGAGCAAAGCCCTTCACAGTCCGCAGTCGCCGCGGCGACCCTCGCAGAGCGACGCTTGGTCATTCTCACGGGAGGACCCGGCACCGGCAAGACCACCACGATCGCTCGGGTGCTGGCCTTCTTTGCCGACCTCTGCCAGCGCGGACAGCGCCCGGCGCCTCGCACGCTTCTACTAGCGCCCACCGGCAAGGCCGCAGCGCGCATGGGCGAAGCCGTGGCTGCCCTCTCGGAGGAGTTGAGGCAGATCGATCCCGTCCTTGGCACTCTGCCGACGGAGGCGTTGACCATCCACCGTGCCCTCGGTCCGACCGCGTCGCCTGGGCGGTTCGTGCACGGCGTGGACCGGCCGTTGCTCGCGGATCTTGTCGTGGTCGACGAAGCCTCCATGGTCGACATTGCGCTCATGCGCCGGCTGTTGGACGCACTTTCCCCGGATGCCCGCCTGCTGCTTGTCGGTGACGAGCACCAACTATCGTCCGTAGAGGCCGGAGCGGTGTTGGCGGACGCTTGCGCTGGGGCGACCTACCAAGGCTGGTCTGCTGAGCACCGAGCGCGTGTTGAGCAACGCTTTGAATGTGTGCTCCCGGGTGCCGCCCAGCCCGCACGAAGCCAACTCAGCGACTGCGTGGTGCACCTGGTACACAGTTTTCGCTTTAACCCCGACCGCGGGGTCGGGCGTCTTGCGCGTGCCATCCTGGAAGGTGACGCCGAATCAGCGCTCGCCGTGCTTTCTGACCCCGCCCACCCCGAAGCAAGTTTGCAGAGTGGCGGTGTGCAAGCTGCAAGTTTCGAGAGCATGATTGTCTCAGGCTTCGAGACATTCTGTGGGGCAGGGAGCCCAGAGGCGCGCCTCTCGGCCCTGAGTCGATTCCGGGTCTTGTGCGCGCACCGTCGTGGTCCGCTGGGAGTCGAAGCCGTGAACCGGCACATCGAGACATTGCTCGAGCAGCGCGGGCTGTTGCCTTCCGGTGCGGGCCGCACACACCAGTACTACGTGGGTCGGCCGCTGCTGATCACTAAGAATGACGCCGCCACGCGCCTGTTCAACGGCGATATTGGCGTCGTTGTGCGGGGCCCGGCTGGAGTCAGCGTCGCGTTCGCGTCCGAAACCGGCTTGCGCTTGATCCCGCCCGCGCGCTTGCCAGCACACGAGTCGGTGTTTGCGATGAGCATCCACAAGAGCCAGGGTTCGGAAGTGAACTCAGCGTTGGTGGTGCTCCCCGACGCTGATTCCCCGCTGTGCACTCGAGAACTCCTGTACACGGCGGTGACTCGCGTTCGGGACCAAGTCGTGTTGTTTGGCAGTGCGGCGGCCATGCGCGCGGGGGTCGAGCGCCGCGTGGCGCGTGCGTCGGGATTGGTGGCTCGGTTGGCTCTTTGACGCGCCGGCCGCCGTAATTGCGAGCGACTGTGGACGGAACGCTCCCGGACGTTGTTGCCGCGAGCGGCGCGGTCCATCAATTCAGACGTCGACGCCGTTGATCGCGGAGCTAACTTCCGCCTGTACCTTCTGGAAGTGCTCGACGTCGCCGCCTGCTTCCACCACCACGATCTTGGATTCCGTCACGAAAAGCGTCGCCCAAAATACATGGGGCCGACCCTGGTGCTTGGTGCTGTATCGGAGCTGTACCCCGGACGTGCCAGACGCACTCTTGACGTCTGACTCACCCTGTTTGGAATAACCTCGGCGTGCCAGTTCGTAGCCCATTGCCGCCTTCCAGAACTCGAGGTTGCCCTTGGGGTCGTTCTCCGCAGTTCGCACGGCGATGACGACGCCCTCTGCGCTGGTGGCGCGGTACTGGTAGTCGCCGCTTCCGTCTAGTTCCGCAAAGCTGGTCGGCGTGTTGATGTCGAAGCCCCGAGCGCAGCCAGCGTGCGCCAGTAGCAGGGCTCCGAAAATGACTGAAGTGAGTGTCTTTTTCATGTTTGTTCCGCCGCGTTTCAAGGTGAAAGCAAGTCTCCAATCCCGACGCGCTTTATCCAGTCCACCTGCAGTTTGCGAGGGGAAGCGGGTGGCACCGGGTCCGGTCCTCGCACGATCTTCTTTTCCGACTGCTTGGCCCGAAGAGTCACGCGAATGACCGAGTACGCTGCCCGGGTCTTTAGGAACTGCATGCGTCCCTTGATCTGATCGATCTGCTGAGCAACGGAGTTGAGTTCTTTTCCGACCTGCAGCGCTTCTTGCACGTTCTTCGTGCGCGCGAGGAATTGTTCAAGCCGGTCGCGGACTGCTTCCAAGTTCTTTAGACGCACGGCTAGGTCGTGAAACTCCTCCGACACGTCCTGTGCTGTCACGCTGCGGCCTGTAGCATCGCCCAGCTTCGAGATCGCTTTCATCGCCGTCCGGAAGTGTTGGGAGGGGACCCGCACTTCCACGTGGCTATCCGTGCGCTTGAGCAGAAAGCCGCCCAGCCCTTCGGCGGCGTCGATCACCGCCTCGACGGACTCAGTCATGCTTGCGGCAGGCACATCCAGCTGCAATGCGCCTTCGTAGATCAGGAGCGGGGCCAGCGTTGGGTCTAGCTTTGGGGCGCCAGGCGCTGACTTCGCTTGGTGGGCGCCCTGGCTCGGGTCGACCGAAGCGTCTGACGGCGCATTTGCGGCGACCGCTGGGCTTGGCGCCCCGCCCTCCGCAGCCGGGTCGACGGCGCTAGAGCCCACATCTGCCACGGGCATGGTTGCAGCCTCCTCCGCGTGCCTTTGGGGCATTTCGGGGGGCGCCATCGGTGCGCTTCCGGCACAACCCGCTAAGAACAGCGCGCCGAGTAGCCCGACGGAAGCGGTAAGAAATAGTCCGCGATACTTCATGCCTGAGAAACGGCGCTTAGCGGCAGCCCTTACACCAAACGTCGACGCCCGCGCACCCTCATGGAAGGATGCGCTGTCTGCATGGCTGCGCATCGCGACATATTGAGTATCAACGGCCTCGACGTGTTGTGCGTTGTTGGCGTGTACCCAAAAGAGCGCGGCACTCCTCAGCCACTTTCCGTGGACGCAGAACTCGTTCTCGACACGGAGATTGCCGCGCGTTCGGCGCGACTGTCGCGATCTATCGACTACGACGCCGTGGCGCGGCAAATCGAGGCCGTACTCGTGGCGTGTCGCTTCCGGCTCCTTGAGACTGCGGCCCACGCGCTGGCCACACTGCTACTCGCACCACCAGCTCCGGGGGAAAAGCGCGGTGCGCTTTCAAGTGTCAAACTGCGGCTCGAAAAACCCGAG
>CBDUPW010000439.1:0-5344 GCA_965369205.1 uncultured Polyangiaceae bacterium
CTTCCTCTGCGATACGGGCGGCATGGTCGTGATCTGCGCCGGCACCACTGGCTACAATGCGACGCTGGATCTGCGCTATCACTGGATGCGCCAAAAGCGCTTTCAGGGTTCCCACTTTGCCAACGACGAGCAGGCCAAGGGCATCAACGACCTGGTGATCTCCGGAGACGTGGACCCGTGCCTGTCGCAGACCTTCGCTTTCGAAGAGACGGGCAGCTGCCATCAATTGATGCGGGACAACAAGCACCCCAACGGCAACATGGCGATCCTAGTCAACGCAACCAAGCCCGGCATGCGAACCCTCACGTAGAGCCGCGCGCATCATGTAGGTGGAAGTGCGCCGTTCGAATGCTGCCGGCGCCGTTACTGAGCTGACGTGCTGGCCGCTGTGGTCGTGCCAACCATGCCGCCCGAGCTGTACGTAAGTCCCAGCATGACGACCAGGCCGATACCGAAACCAACGAGGATGTCTCGCATCAACTTCTTTGGTTCAACTAGCAACATGCTGCGCCTAACAGCAAGACACGTGCCAGTTTCAGCGATGGCAAATCGCCGGAGATCTTGAAGGGGGTGGCACACGACTGTGCCAGAAATCTGCCGGGACCAGCGTGGTCCCAAGGTCACAGTGGGCGCCCGGCGAGCGCTGCGGCGGCATGGTGGGCCAACGCCACGGCCAGGGGCCTCCGGTAGCGCTGTCCAGGGCGTGCTCCCCTCCGAAGATTTCGCTAGGGTGCTGGGCGCATCTTGAGGAAAGACGAAACAGCCATGAAGAAACTCGACAAGGAAATCTGGATCGTTGCCGCGAAACGCACCCCCTTCGGCGCTCTGTCGGGCGCTTTGAAATCGGTTTCGGCGATCGATCTCGCGGTGCACGCTTCCAAGGCCGCATTGGTGCAAGCGAAGCTCGACGGCAGCGAGCTCGGTCATGTGGTGCTGGGCAACGTACAGCAGACGAGTGCGGACGCGATTTACGGAGCACGGCACGTCGGGCTCAAAGCCGGCGTGCCGGTCGAAGTTCCTGCGCTCACCCTCAATCGCCTGTGTGGTTCGGGCTTCCAAGCCGTGATCACGGCGGCGGAGCAGGTGCTGCTTGGCGAGGCCAACGCGGTGCTTGCCGCGGGCTCTGAGAACATGAGCATGGCACCCCATGTGCTCTTCGGCCTGCGCGAGGGTGCAAAGTTCGGCCGCCCGCCTCAACTCGTCGATTCGTTGTGGGAGGCGTTGACGGACAGCTTCTGTAAGACGCCCATGGCCATTACCGCGGAAAACCTAGCCGAGAAGTATGGCATCACCCGCGAGCAGGCGGATGCCTTCGCACTATCGAGCCAGAAGCGTTGGGCCGCCGCCCAAGAATCCGGTGGCTTCTCAGACGAAATCGCCGCAATCGAAGTCAGCGCGGGCCGCAAGACCATCAAAGTGGAGCGCGACGAACATCCCCGTCCAGATGCCAGCATGGAAGCGCTCGCCAAGTTGTCGCCAGTCTTCAAGAAGGACGGCGTGGTGACCGCCGGCAACGCGTCCGGCATCAGTGATGGCGCTGCGGCGCTGGTCGTCGCGGACGCGGTCTGGGCCAAGAGCCGCGGGCTTTCGCCACTGGCGCGACTGGTCGGCTGGGGCGTGGCGGGCGTCGAACCCACCCTGATGGGGATTGGTCCGGCTCCGGCGATCCGCACGGCGCTCACGCGCACTGGGATCCAACTGGATGCAGTAGACCTATTTGACGTAAACGAAGCGTTTGCACCACAGTTCCTGGCCGTACAAAAGGAGCTTGGGTTGCCCGACGACAAGACGAACGTCAACGGCGGCGCCATTGCCCTCGGCCACCCCCTCGGCGCGAGTGGCGCGCGCATCACTGCAAACCTCGTCTACACCCTGCGCAAGAAGAAGAAGAAGCTGGGCGTGGGCGCGGCCTGCATCGGCGGCGGACAAGGCATCGCGGTCGTGCTCGAATCCTGCTGAGTTCGTCCACGCGAGGACACGCCGTCTGCGGGGCGGCGTGGAGCTGCGGCCGGCGCCGTGGCCAGGCGCCTAGGCCGGCGTTGCGACTTTGGTTTCGAAGCAGATGGCGCCGTCTTGGTAGTCCACGATGACTTCGCCGCCGTCTTCGAGTGCTCCGAACAGCACCTCGTCGCCCAGAGGGCGCTTCACTTCATCCTGGATCAATCGCGCCAACGGACGGGCTCCCATGTCCTTGTCGTAGCCCTTGTCCGCCAAGTACGCCCGGGCGGCGTCCGTCAGTTCTAGGCTGACTGCGCGTTCCTTCAGCTGCGCGCTCAGCTCGAGCATGAATTTGTCCACGACCTTGCCCATGACCTCCGGCGTGAGGGGATCGAAGGAAATTCGTGCGTCCAGGCGGTTACGGAACTCGGGGCTGAAAGTGTTCTTGAACGCAACCTCATCCTGTCCCGCGCTGCTGCGCTCTCCGAAGCCGACCTGCTTTCGAGTCAAGTCCGCCGCGCCAACGTTGCTGGTCATGATGAGAATGGCATGACGGAAGTCGCTCTTCTTGCCGTTGTTGTCAGTCAGAGTCCCGTGGTCCATGACCTGCAAGAGCACGTTGAAGACATCTGGATGCGCCTTTTCGATCTCGTCCAGCAAGAGAACGCAGTGCGGCGTCTTGGCCACGGCTTCGGTCAGAAGTCCGCCGCGGTCGAAGCCGACATACCCTGGCGGGGCGCCGATCAATCGACTGACGGTGTGCCGCTCCTGGTACTCGCTCATGTCGAAACGCATCAGTTCGACGCCGAGGGTCTTGGCGAGCTGTCGCGCGGCTTCGGTCTTGCCAACCCCGGTCGGTCCGGTGAACAAGTACGAACCGATGGGCTTGTCCGGCGGACGAAGCCCGGCTCGCGCCAGTTTGACAGCCGTCGCGAGCTCGCGCATGGCGCGGTCCTGACCGAAAACGACCAGCTGCAAGTCCTGGTCGAGGTTCTTCAACGCTGTCTTGTCGTCAGTCGACACCTGTTTGGGCGGGACCTGCGCCATGCGTGCGACCACCTCTTCGACCCGCTGCACGGTGACGACCGCGCCCGCTCCATCGTCGAGCTTGGCGTCTGCGCCGCCCTCGTCCATCAAGTCGATGGCCTTGTCCGGGAGCTTGCGATCGTGGAGATACTTCTGCGACAGCTTCACCGCGGCTTCCAGAGAGCCGGCTTCGTACTTCACGCCGTGAAACTCCTCGTAGTGTGGCTTCAGGCCTTGCAGGATCAGCACCGTCTCGTCGATGCTCGGCTCGAGAACCTCGATCTTCTGAAAGCGACGCGCCAGCGCTCGATCTCGCTCCATATGGCTGCGATACTCCTCGAAGGTCGTCGCGCCGATGCAGCGAAGCTTGCCACTTGCCAAAGCGGGTTTGAGCAGATTGGCGGCGTCCATGGTGCCGCCGCTTGCCGCACCCGCGCCCACGACGGTGTGCAGCTCATCCACGAATAGGATGGCGCCGTCGATCTTCGACAGTGCTTTGAGTACCGCCTTGATCCGGCTTTCGAAGTCGCCCCGAAACTTCGTGCCTGCGACCAAGGAGCCCATATCCAGGGCAAAAATCTCGGCGTCTTTGATGGCGTCTGGAACTTCGCTCTGGACGATCTTCTGCGCGAGTCCTTCGACAATGGCCGTCTTACCCACGCCGGCATCCCCGACGAAGAGCGGGTTGTTCTTCTTCTTGCGCGCAAGCACCTGAATCGCGCGTCGGATTTCCTTTTCGCGCCCCACCAGCGGATCCATTTCGCCCGCTTTCGCTCGCTCGTTCAGATTGGAAGCGTACTTTTCGAGGGGGCTTTGCTCCTGCTCGTCGCCTTCTTGTTCAGCGTCTCCTATGGTCTCGCGTTCGAGGTCGTCTCCATCGCCCTTTTCAACGCCGTGGGAGATGTAGCTCACCACGTCATAGCGCGTGACGCCGTTTTCTCCGAGCAGCTGCACGGCCGGCGAATCGACCTCCGCGAAAATGGCAACCAGCAGGTTCCGCCCCGTGAGCTCCTCCTTGCCGCTGGACTCCACGTGAATGGCTGCCCGCTGCAACACGCGCTGGAAGCCACGGCTCGGCGACGGATTGGCGCTGAGTCCTTCGGGGACCGTCGGAAACTCCTCGTCCAGTAGCTTCTCCAACGCCTTCTTGATCTCGGGGATGTTGCCGCCGGACTTCCTGATGACTTTGGCTGAAGCGTCGTCGTGTAGCAGCGCGTACAGCAAATGCTCCACGGTCATCATGTCGTGTCCACGCCGCTGCGCTTCCCGCAAGGCGAGAGAGCACGCAATTTCGACTTCTGCGCTGACCTTCATTCGTCGTCGTCCTCGTCGTCGGCGGGTTCCGCGGTCACCCGCAGGGGATGGCCGTGCTGCTTTGCATAGTCCATCACTTGCTCTGCTTTGGTTTCGGCAATGTCGCGGCTGAACACCCCGGCGGTGCCATAGCCCTTGTGATGCACTTCCAACATGACCTTGGTCGCGCCGGTTTCGCTCAAATGGAAGAACTCCATCAGCACGTGCACGACGAATTCCATCGTGGTGTAGTCGTCGTTGTGAAACAGGACGTGGTAGCGGCGCGCACGCCGGGTCCGCACGCGCTCTTCGATTGCGAGGTCCCCGTCTTTTTCGTGGTCCGGGTGCTTGGGAGTTCCGCTCGACGACATGGCTCTCGACGACATAGCTGAGAAGACAAATGTGCGCACCGGGACCCCGCGTGTCGAGTCCCCAGGCGGGGAGAGCGTGTTCGCGGCTGGAAACCCACGCGCGTGGCCCCTTCTGCGCCTACGCCTCGCGTGCAATGATGCGCCGTGCAGGGGTTCCCACCCGATCTTGTTCAGCCTCCGGACGGACCCGGCGGGCTCGATCTGACAGCTCCGCTGAAGCGCGCATACGCCCATATGCTGCGGGTTCTGTTTCCCTTCGAACTGAGCAAGTGGCTCACTCTGGGGCTGTCGGCGTGGATTGCGCATTTGGGTGAGGGGGGCGGTGGAACCTTCAGCATACCCGATACGAGTGGCGGTCGCGGTCGCGGATTTTCGCAGCTCTCGGAGTTCGTCAGAGACAACCTAGGACTGGTTGTGGCAGTTGGTAGCGTCGTTTTTGCTTTGGCCTTGGCCCTGGGCATTGCCGCGCTGTGGGTCAGCAGCCGGGGCAAATTCGTATTCCTCGACAATATCGCGCACGACCGCGCCCTCATCGAGGAGCCCTGGCGTCGATTTCGGGCGCACGGCAACAGCCTGTTTAAGGCGCGTTTGATCATCAGCCTGCTTGCGCTCGCGGTGGTACTGAGCGCGGTCGTTGCTTTTGGGCTGATCGCTAGGGACGAGATATCGGCGGGTGTCTTTGACCGTCGCGCACTGATTGGCACGTTGGTGGCGAT
>CBDUPW010000440.1:0-5322 GCA_965369205.1 uncultured Polyangiaceae bacterium
GTGCTCGTGCAGCGCACGGCCCTCGTTGCACCAGCGGCTCCGGGGCTGCAGAGTGAAAGCGCCGCGCCGACTCAGCCCGCCGCCTCCGCCGAACAAGCACCCTCCGCCGACGTGCAAGAGGTCCACGGCCTGGTGGAAGTGCAACAGCCGGGGGGCGGCTGGCGAGCACTGCACTCCGGGGAGCAGCTGAACGTCGACGACGTGATCCGCACGGCCGGGGGGGCGCACGCCAGCTTGCGGTTGGGGAAGAATGTGCGCGTGGACGTTGCCGAAGCGACGACTCTGTCCATCGAGCAGGTGTCCGCGACGCTGTCCAAAGTATCCCTCGATGACGGACGAGTTGTCTCCAAGGTCGAAGGCGACGGCGACTTCCGTTTTCGTGTGGAAATACGCAACAGCAACGCGATCGCCGAAACGGCGTTCGGCGAGTTCGGTGTCTTGCAGCGAGGTTCCTCCGCTGCCGCAGTCGCTGCCAAGAGTGGCGACGTAGAGCTGCGCGGCAAGCATGGAAAAGTGCGGATCGGCGCTGGTGAGATGTCGCAGGTGTCTGCAACGACCGCACCCAGCGCGCCGAGCAGGATCCCTAGCTCGCTATATCTGAAGTTCGCACCAACTCCGCAAGTGAGTCGGAAGAAGAGCGTCGCGCTCGAGGGAACGACTTTGCCCGGTGCGTCCGTGACAGTCGCGGGCAAGCGCACCGCTGCGGACGCTTCGGGGAAGTTCCGACAGCAAGTCGCGCTGAAGCAGGGCGAAAACGAAATCCTGGTCGTCGTCGAAGACCCACTGGGTCGCACGACCAGCGCAACTCCAAAGATCACAGTGCGTAGCGGACCCAAAGTTCAAGGAGAGGTGCAGTGGTGAAGCATCGGCCACTTGTCGTGCTCATGACGAGCGTCGCCATCGCGCTTTGGGCGCAGACGTCAGCGGCAGAAACGCTCAGTCTATCGGGCCCGAAGAACGCAATCGGAGACGGCAAGACTCCGCTTACCCTGCGCATCATCGCCGCCGCGGGCACGACCGCCGCCCAATTGGTCGTCGCGACCAGTGCCGGGCAGGAGGGCACCATCGAGGAGCAAGGAGACGGACAATTCTCATTGCCGATCATCCCGCCGCGCGTCGCGGCGCAAACGGAGCTGGTCGTTTCCGTGGGAAAGCGCGGCGCTGCCGCCGGACGGCACGTCGTGCGCCTGCGTGCAGCCACCTTCACCCCCGGAGAGGCTCAGGGCACGGGCACGCTCGACTTGCGCGTTCCCCAGCGCATGCTGCTCGGTAGCGCCGTGGCCGCGCGCATCAGCGCCAAGCATTCGAGCCGCGAAGTGGCGTTCTACGTCAGCGCCGGCAGCGTGGGGGACGTCCGAGCCGATGCGAGCGGTCGCGTCAGCGCCAGCTATTCACCGCCGGCAGATCGCTTCCCGCAGCGCGTCGTCGTTGCGGCAGTGACCAAAGAGCGCGATCTGATCGACTACGCAACCATCGACCTTCTTGCTTCCCCGGACATCAAGGTCAAGAGCGTGCCCGACGCGCTGGTTCGCGTGAAGTTGGGCAGCGAGACCTTCGGTCCCTTTCGAACCGATCGCGCAGGGCGCGCCGTGGTGACGGTGGAAGCTCCGCCAGGGGCCAAGAATGCCATGGTCGTCGCGCGGGACAGCGCCGGCTTCGAGCGTTCGCACTGGCTAGCCCTCGACCCGCCGGCGTTGAACGAGACCCTCTTGATTTGTCCGGACAGCTCCGAGCGGGCCGTGCTGATCAGCAAAGCCCCCACAAGATCGCACGACGGGCGCTCTTCGGTCGGAGAGTTGAGCGCGCCAACCGCCCTGGCGCCGGGCGTGTGGGTGCGCGACGTCAGCTACACCAAGGACGTGCGCGCCGGAACGCAAGGTTCCCTTGAGTGGGCCGGCAGGCGCTGCGACTACCAAGTGCCCGGCGAAGCGCCGACGCAAGTGACGGTCACCCTCGGCGCGAAAGAGCATGTCGCGACGGCCGCGCAGCCCGTCGTCGTGCGGGTAGCGCTCAAGTACCGGGGTGATCGCGCCGCGCGCCGGGTGGCGCTGCGCTTCAAGCCGAGTGTCGGGCGCGTCACCGACGTCAAACACGAGAGCAATCAAAGCGTCACGGCTCGCTGGCACATCCCGGGCAACCTGCAGGGCGCACGCAAGGCTTCGCTGAAGGCCTTCGTGCAGGGACAGTCGGCCTTGCAGCATCACACCGAGCTCGCCCTGCGCACCGGTCCGGTCACGCGGCTGTTGGTCGAACAGGACGATGTGAAGAAGTCCGGGGCGGAGCGTTCCTACTCGCTCAGAGTCGAAGCTCTCGACGCCTTCGGCAACCGTGTGGAGCGCGCCAAACTCGTGGGCAGCGGTGCTGGTTCTCTGTCTGCCTTTCGGCAGTCCGAAGATGGCTACCGTGCCACGTATACCCTGCCGGCTGGAACAACGGCGGACGTCCTGCGTTTGACTGAGACGGACAGCGGCGCCAACACGAGCGTGGCGCTACAGTCTGACGACGCCGCGGCGTCTCGGTCCTGGCGGGCGCTCGTCAGCGCTGGCTACGTCACCAACTTTGGCAAGGTACGTGCGCCGGCGGTCTTTGCAGCAGCGGGTGTTCGTCCTGGATGGGTCGACGGTAGGCTGCTGATCGGGCTAGGTGGCGGATTCTATCGCAGCGAGTCGGCTGAGCTGGACGCGGGCAGCTTCGAAGAAGTGCAGGTGACCGCACAAGCCGCGCCGATCCTGGCACGTGCCACGGTCGAGTTGAGCCGCGGGGCGATCATTCCGGAGCTTGGCGCAGAGGGCGGCGTCATCGTTTCGCAAACCGAGGTTCGATCCAGCAGTACTGGCAAAAGTAGCGCAGCCAGCGTCGTGCCCGCCATCGGGGCAGTCGCTGGTGTGGCCACCCGGCTACCCGCTGGCCAAGTGGGACTCTCGCTGCGCTACACCTACGCGCGCGTCGACGAGAGCGCCGTGAACGGCAACCTGGGCGGGCTAGGAGCGATGGTATCGTATGCGCTCGACTTGTAGTGCCAGAGTGCGGCTCTGCACCGTCCTTGTGTTGATCGTAGCCAGTTGCGGTTCCGAAACCGATGGCGACTTTCGCGTCGTACGCGTCGAACCCGCCGACGTTTCTGCGCACACCGGGACGCCTGCCGTCGTTGTCGGGAGCGGGTTCTTCAACAGTGCCAGCGCTTCCCTTGGCTCTGACGAATCTCGAGTCGCACGGCGCTGGCAAGTGCAGATTGGCGTGCCCGGTGGCATCGTGGTCGCAGCCGAGCGGCGCGACTCGGAACACCTGAGCATGAAGGTGCCTGCAGGCCTGGAAGTGGGAGCCCACGACGTCGTCGTCACTTCTCCGGGCGGGGAAACGCGCACCCTGCCAGACGGACTCACGGTGCACGACAACGTCACGCTGACCGACGCGGGCAAAGACGCCAATGATGCCAGCGCGGACGCGGGAGGCGCTGGCGGCACAGCCGGCTCTGGCGGTATGGATGCCGGCGGCTCGGGTGGTTCCAGCGGCGCGGACGCCGGGGGTACAGGCAGTGGCGGCTCCGGCGGTGTGGATGCCGGCAGCTCGGGTGGCGCGGGCGGTACAGGCAGCGGCGGCGCCTCGGGCGGATCCGGTGGCACAGGCGGAGGAGGAACCGGCGGCTCCGGCGGCTCCGGCGGCTCCGGCGGCGGGAGTACGGCGCCGTTCTGCGAGGCGACGAATCAAGACCTGGTTGCCTGCCTGCGTTTCGACTCGGCAGCGCAAATCGGCAGGGACGATTCACAGTACGGAAACCATGCCACCACAAGCGGCGTGAGTGTGGCGGGCGGTCACAGCGGAAGCGCGGCAGGCTTCACTACAACGAGCAAGATGATCATCCTCGAGAGTCCCAGTCTCGACGTCTCGCAACTCAGTATCGAGCTTTGGCTGCGCCTGGACTCGCTGCCTAGCGGCACGCGAGCTGGTTTGGTGGACAACGACAACCAATACGGCTTCTTCGTCAACAAGAACGGCACGCTTCGATGCAGTGCCGCGCTTGGCATCGCGCACACAAGCCTCAAGCTAGACGTCGGCGTCTGGAACCATGTCGCGTGCGTGGCCGGAGGAGGCAACGTGAAGGTTTACGTCGACGGCGTGGAGCGGGCGAGCGCCCTGATGTTGAGCAGCATTCCTAAATCCGGTAGCACCGGTACTTCGATTGGATCCGACAACCCGAGCGGCGACCAGCTGCAAGGTCGGATCGACGACCTGCGCATCTGGCGCGTTGCCCGCACGCAAACCCAAGTCTGTCAGGCCGCCGGCATTTGCCTGCCCTAGCGCCGCGCGTGGCGCGTCGTCCTAGGCGCGCCGGGTTCCCGTGCACCGATGGGGCTGGCTACGCGCATTGCATGCTGCAGAACCGATCTTGCAAGGAACAACCCGGCTCTGGTTGGTCCGCACAGTACGCCGGCGGTGGCGTGCACGGGTCGGCTTCGCAGCAATCGTTGCCGCTACAGCCACCGAAACTGCAGCCGTCGTGGAAGCCCGACGGGCACGTGCCGCCCTCGGGTTTGTCGATGCACTGCGGCGGCGCGCCGCCACAACAAGGCTGAATGCAGTACTGAGTCGCGCCGCAGGTTTCGCTGCCACAAGCGAAAGGCCCGTCGGCTGGCGGCGGCGCGTCAGGCGCGGCGTCAGACGAATTGCCGCCGGTGCCACCCGTGCCGCCGCTTGCTGTGCCGCCAGTTCCGGAATCGGTCCCTCCGCTGCCCTCGCCGCTGCCGCTGCAGGCCAATAGGGAAAGCGCGCACGCCAAAGTGAGCCATCGGATCATGCTGCACTTGCCGAGCAATCTCCGTACCAGCTTTCTTGGCGCAGCTTGTGCCAAAGCGTACAGGCGCAGCCCGCATCGGCGCGCAGTCGCAGCTCCTCTAGCGCGAGAACGCCCGTTTCACGCCGAAGCGTCGACGCCGGTGCGCGCGTCCTTGCGAGGAGGGATGGGGCACGCGTCCGTGCAGCGGCCAGTCCACTTCAGTCGGTTCGCTGCGAACTTGTCGTAGCCCCAGTCCAATGCGCTGCGAACCCCAGGCAGGCGCGTCAGCGAAACCACCGGCCCGAACCCGACCGCTGCATAGAGTTGCCGGAAGACTTCGACGCCACTGACCCAAGTGCCGTTGGGCAGTCGCCCCTGAATGCGCTGCATCAACGCCTCGTAGCTGGTGCCCAGTATGCCCGCATCGAACTCGGGATCCGCGATGTTCGTGAATCGCACGCGTTGCTTGCGATCTAGCTTCATTAGCATGCGGATTTCCCGCATGCAGAGCGGACAGTCGCCGTCGTAGAACACCTCGAATTGTCGTT
>CBDUPW010000441.1:0-5292 GCA_965369205.1 uncultured Polyangiaceae bacterium
GCAGAAGCCGCGACCGCCTTGGCCGAGTACTTTCGCAACCAAGGCAAGAGCGTGCTGCTCGTCATGGATTCTGTGACGCGATACGCCATGGCGCTGCGTGAAGCCGCGCTTGCGGCGGGTGAACCTCCCGCCACCAAGGGTTACCCGCCGAGTGTGTTCGCGGCGCTTCCCCGTTTGTTGGAGCGCGCCGGCACCGGCTCTGGTCCTGGCGTGATCACCGCGCTGTACACAGTCCTAGTCGAGGGCGACGATCTATCGGATCCGGTCGCTGATGCGGTCCGCTCGATCTTGGACGGGCACATTGTGCTCTCTCGGGAGCTGGCGGAACGCGGGCATTTCCCCGCTATCGACGTGCTGTCCAGCGTGTCTCGCCTCGCGCCGGAGATAGCCGATGCCGGCGATCTGCGCCTCGCGGGCTGGGTACGCGAGCTTCTGGGCGCCCACCGCGAGGTCGCTGATCTGATCCAAGTGGGCGCCTACGTCGAGGGCAGTGACCCCCGGGTCGAAATGGCGCTCGCCGCCATGCCGCATATCGACACCTTTCTTCGCCAAGACGTGACCGAGGCAACTCCGGTCGATGAAGTCCGGGCACGCCTCGTAGCGCTCGCCCAAAGTGTACAACGGAGAGGCGGATGAGCGCGCGCAGCGCCCGGCTTCGCAAACTGCTCGACCTGCGCCAGAAACAGCTCGACGAGTGTGTTGTCGAGCTGACTCGGGCCCGGGAACGAGAGCAGCAGGCGGCTTTGCGCGCGGAGAACGAAGCGCGGGAACTGGAATCCGCTTTGGAACGGCGGTCCAGTTTGGCCGAGACAGCCGCCCTGAGCGACCGCTGGTCCAGCGAAAACGATTGGATCGAGTTGCGCGGCAGCTACCACGAGGCGGCCACTGCCGCTCTGTGCAAAGCGCAGCTCTCCCGTCAACGGGCGCACGGCGAGGTCCTGCACGCCCGCAGCCAGCTCAAGAAGATGGAAGTGCTCCAGGACCGCCTGCGGCGCGAGGAGCAGCGCGCGGAGGAACGCAAGGACCAGCGTTTGCACGATGAACTGTCGCAGAAGAACGCCTCCAGAGGTGCGCGATGAGCTTTCAGCGGCCGCTGCCGCCGTCTTCCCACGCAAACGCCGGCAGTCATGAGCACGTCGATCTGCTGCGCCGCCAGCGAGAGGCCGAGCGCTGGGCGCAGGCGCTCAGCGCGTCTTTGGCGCAGCCGGCGGAGAAATCCCTGGTAATCCGGGCCCAAAGCGAGCCAACGCCGACGGGTTGGCAGGGCAGCGACGGTTCCATGACGCAATCGGGGCCGACGGTGGAAGTGCCGCAGAGCCCAGAGGCCACCGACGACGCTCCCTTGAGCCGCATTCGGTTGGATGTGCAGGCGGGTGACCTGGGTGAAGTTGCCCTGGTGGTTGACCGCTCGCAAGGCGGAGTTCGCGTGTTTATCGGCATAGATCGCGATGCTTCTCGCTCACTGATCGAACCGGAACGCGCCGTCCTGGAGCAGGCGCTGCGCGCCTCGGGACTCAGCGTGCGTTCAGTCGAAGTCGTTCGCTCCAGCGCGCTCGGCACCGTCCTTGCAGTAGGTCGGGAGAGACAGAGATTTTCTGATGCAACGGAACCTTCACAGAAACCGGCAGACGAGGATCGCAAGCGACGCAATCCGCGTCGCCTGAACTTGATTGGGTAAGACGATGGTGGAGTCAGTAACAGGTCCAGGGTCGACAACATCACTTGGTGGCAACGTGACCGGCGGCCAAGCGATGGGGCAGGACGCCTTCTTGAAGCTGCTGGTCGCCCAACTGAAGTACCAGGATCCCCTCAAGCCCCAGGACGGGTCTGCCTTCGTGGCGGAGCTGGCCCAGTTCTCCAACCTGGAGCAAACCATGGGCATCAACGACCGCCTGGACATGCTCGCGCTGCAGAACCGCGGCCAGGCCAACACCGAGGTCGTCGCGCTGGTGGGCAAACAGGCCACCGTGCGGGGGAATATGGTGACCTCTGACGGTACGGGCATTGGCACACCCATGGCGTTCAATCTAGCGAGCGCCGCCGACAAGGTGAGTGTGACGATCCGCGACCAGGCGGGACAAGTCGTGCGGACGATCGACGTCGGCGCAAAGAATGGCGGCAATGTGCAGCTGATGTGGGACGGTCGCAATGACGCCGGCATCGTGCAGCCTGCCGGCACCTACAGTGTAAACGTGACAGCCAAGGATGCGGGAGACAATCCCGTCGGCGTCACTCAGGAAACCAAGGGCATCGTTACGGCGGTGTCCTTCGACAAGGGTTATCCGGTCCTGCATCTCGAAAACGGGATCAGTGTGCCGGTATCCGACCTGTTGCGGGTCGACACAGCAAACAAGTAACGAGTGCGAGGAAAGCGAGAGCAGGAGGCCTAAATGGTATTGCGGGCAATGTATTCAGGAGTTTCGGGTTTGCGCGCGGAAGGCGAAGCGCTCGGTGTGGTTGGCGACAACATCGCTAACGTCAACACCGTGGGTTTCAAGGGCCAGCGCGTGATTTTTCACGATGTGCTTGGGCACTCGATTCTGGCGGGCAGCGCATCTGCGCTTCCGGGTTCGGGTGTTCGCGTCGGTGGTATTCAGCAGCTCTTTACACAGGGCTCGCTGGCGAACACCGGTGTCTCGACCGACCTAGCCTTGAATGGCGACGGGTTCTTTGCGGTCAAGGGCACGGTCGCGGGTGTGTCAGGTAATTTCTACACACGCGCCGGTCAGTTCGTGATCAACAACGACGGGTTTCTCGTCAATTCCAGCAATCTTGAGGTGCAAGGTTACGCGGCAGGGCCCAACGGGACCTTCGCAGCCAGCGTTTCGTCACTGAAGGTTCCAACGGCGGCGCTGCCGCCCATGGCCACTACAGCGATCGAAATGACGGCCAACCTGGATTCGTCGGCAACCACGCCGACGTTGCCCTGGGATGCGCAGGATCCGGCCAACACTTCGAACTTCTCAAGTTCGATTACGGTCTACGATTCCCTCGGGAATTCACACAGCGTCGATGTGTACTTCCGCAAAACAGGTGCCAACACCTACGACTACCACGCACTCGCCAATGGCGATGAGCTCCAGCCACCAGTGCCGGGTCTCAACGTGGAAATCGGTACAGGAAGCCTTGCGTTCACCACGAACGGTGCTCTCAATACCGTCACGACCACCACGCCGATAAGCGTTTCTTATGCAGGTGCCACAGCGGCGCAGGCAATCACGCTGGACTTCGGCACCCCCATCGCCGGCGGCGGCACGGGACTCGATGGAACGACGCAATTCGCCTCCCCATCGAACATCTCGGCCCAGTCACAAGATGGCTACTCGTCCGGCGACTTCGCTGGCGTGGCCGTCGACGGTCAGGGCATCGTCATGGGGCTGTACACCAACGGCGAGAAGGTCGCCGTCGGACAGCTGGGCGTCGCAAAGTTCCGAGCCAACGAAGGCCTTGGCCGAGCGGGTCAAGGGCTTTGGATTGAGACTCGAGACAGCGGCAACGCCGCAATGGGCACGGCTGCAAGCGGAGGTCGAGGCGCTGTCTCGGCAGGCACCCTTGAAAGCTCGAACGTCGACCTGGCCGAAGAATTCGTGGGACTGATCCAGCATCAGCGGTCGTTCTCCGCGAACTCCAAGACCATCACTACCGCAGATGAGATGTTGCAGGAACTGATCAACATCAAGCGGTAGGACCAACACGACCCGCAAACCAAGAGGCACTTCGTTTTGAAGCCGACCGGGGGTGACGAACCCCCGGTCGGCGACTCGCGGCGACCGGGAGCACTCGAATGGAAGAGGAAGAAGAAAAGGCACCTGAGCAGAAGAAACCGAAGGGCAAGCTACTGTTCATTATCCTCGGCGTTGTCGTGGTGGTGGCAGTGGGCGCCGGCGGAGTCTTCCTCGGTCCGAAGCTCATGCCCAAGGCCGAAGGGGACGTGCAGGCCGAACCGGCCGCGTCTGCCCAAGAGTCTACCATCGCGCTGACCGCGTCGATGCATGCCATCGTGGTGGACTTGCGCGACCAGGAAGGCAGCATCCACCATATGAAAGTGGTTCTCAGCTTCGAGCTTGCGGATGGAGTGACGGAAGAGGACTTCAAGAAGTTCTCCCCACGGGGCCGCGAAGCTGCAATCAGCTACCTCCGGGCACAGACCTTCGAGTCGGTGACGGATCCGAAGAACTTCAAAAAGGTGAGCGAAGAGCTCGCGAAGCGCGCGACGGATGGCATCGGGGCCAAACGAGTTCAACGCGTGCTGATCACGGACTTCGTGTCGCAGTGACATGATCCGGTCGCTTTCACCCGGAACACTGCCTGGTAGCATTGCGCCGGGCGCAGGATCGCAGGGTCCCATGATCCCTTCCCATCGTCCTGTGGATCTGTCCGAGCGCCCTCGCCGCAGATCCGAACATGCAGGCCCCAAGCTCCTGGACCTCACAGGCAAGGAGCGACATCTGCGTGCCGCGCTGCACGCCATGGGCTTGGTCGCGCAGAACTTTTGTCGTGCCGCGCGCCGCACGCTGCCGTTTTTGGTGCGCCGCCGCGCCCGTTTGCTGCCCGAAGCCGTGGCGATCAGCGACGCTTTTTCCTACGCGGACGCGGTGCCGGAGTTGTCTTTCGAGGTGCGACTGGAAGATGACGACAGCCCCGCGTGGGGCAGGTTGACCTTGAACGCGAACGCTCTTGGGCTGCTCCTTGACGGGGCGCTCGGCGGCGACTCCGCCGATGTCGATTCCCTCTCTGGAGATCTGAGCCTGGCCCAGGCGGCGCTGGTCGGACGCATCGCGCGATCCCTGGCGCAGGATCTGTGTAGCGCCGTCGAAGAGGAAGTCGGGCTCACGATGAAGGTGGTCTCCTCCCGCTCGTTGCGGGCGGGAGAGCCCCTGGACGCGCCGGAGACCGACGGCCTCAGCGTCACCTGCGCCTTCGACGGCGTCGGCCAGGGAGCCGCGATCCGGATCGCGGTCAGCGCTGAAGTGCTCGAGGCGGCCGTCCGCGAGCAGCACGCCGACGACGAACCCATGGCGGGGGACCCGCGCATGGCCGAAGCCCTTCTAGACGTGCCGGTCGACGTCGTCGCCATGCTCGGAACTTTGACACTTGGACTGCGGCAAGTTTTGACACTTCACGCCGGACAGGTGTTGCGACTACCTGCCGCCGTAGACGACCCAGTCATCGTCAAAGTGGGCGGATTGACGAAGTTTGAGGCCGTTCCCGTCGTGTCCCGAGGACAAATTGGCGTGCGGGTCCAAGGTCGGCACGAAGAATGAATGTAGACGCTCATCAGCATGAGCGACT
>CBDUPW010000442.1:0-5282 GCA_965369205.1 uncultured Polyangiaceae bacterium
GACGGCGGCGCGGCCACTGGCGGCTCCTCTGTGAAAATCCCGTTGAGCGGCTACGACTTGGAAGGCGGCGGTTGTGCGTGCCGCACCTCTGGCAGTTCTGGCGGCGATTCCGAAATGCCCCTCGCGCTTGGCGTACTGGCAGCGCTAGGCCTGGCACTGTCGCGTCGCCGGCGGCGTTAACGCGGATCCGACAGGCTCGCGCACCCATGTGTGCGCGGGCTCGCTTTCGCTGCATACTGCTCTGGCATGTGGCCCGCGTACCGCGCCGTTTCGCTCTCGGAAATCCGACGCCGGGCAAAGCTGGCCGTGGACAGCCTTGCCAGCTGCGAAGTGTGCCCGCGTAACTGCCGGGTCAATCGCCTGGAGGGACAAGCCCGGGTCTGCTCCACGGGGCGTTACGCCCGGGTCAGCACTTGGTTCGCGCACTTTGGCGAAGAAGACTGCCTGCGGGGCACTCGCGGCTCGGGCACGATCTTTTTTTCCTTCTGCAATCTCAAGTGTGTGTTCTGCCAAAACCACGACACCAGTCAGGCCGGCGTCGGGCGCGAGCTTTCCCCCGATGCGCTCGCCGCGGCCATGTTGGACTTGCAAGACCAGGGCTGCCACAACATCAACTTCGTCACTCCGGAGCACGTGGTTCCCGAGATCCTGGAGGCGTTGCCCCTCGCCATCGAACGCGGCCTCTCGCTGCCCCTGGTCTACAACACCAGCGCCTACGACGCTCTCGAGTCCCTGGCCTGGATGGACGGCTTGGTCGACATCTACATGCCGGACTTCAAGCTCTGGACCAGACAGAGCAGCACACGCTACTTGAAAGCCAAGGACTACCCTGAGGTGGCACGGGCTGCGGTGACGGAGATGCAGCGCCAGGTCGGTGCACTCGAGATTGGCGCCGACAGCCTGGCGCGCCGCGGCGTTTTGGTGCGGCACCTGGTCATGCCCGGGCTCTTGGATGAATCAGCGGCCATCTTCCGGTTCTTGCATGAGCTTGCCCCGGACACCTACGTGAACGTGATGGGCCAATACCGCCCCGAATACAAAAGCGCCGACTACCCAGAGATCGACCGCTGCCCCAGCGCCGAGGAAATGCGAAAGGCCCGCGAGCTGTTCCATGCCTCCGGCCTGACGCGTCTCGATGCCCGCGGCCCACGTAGTCTCGTGGTACTCGATTGAGTGTCCCGGCATGGAGCTCATCGGTCACGACGGCGGCCCCAGCGCTGCCATTTGCAAACACTGCGGGGCGCCCGGCGTGGGCCCCTGCGCGCGCTGCGAACTGCCGCTGTGCGGGGACTGCGCCATCTTGAGCGAGGGCGGCGTGCGTGTGTTCGCTATCTGCCGTGACTGTGCCGCCGAAGGCAGCGGGCAGCTCGGTGGGCCCTGGCGCGGCGTGATCACGACGTTTCTACTGCCCATCGTGGGGCTGGTTTTCGTACTGTTCCTGCTTTCCCTGATCTTCCGCTAGAACGCAGCCGCCATGGGACTCTTCGACGTACATGCCCACCTGACGCACCCCAAGCTGCTGCCCAAGGTGGACGCGCTGCTCGACAACGCGCGTGCCGCAGGCGTCAGCACCATCATCAGCAACGGCCTGAACCCAGCGGACAACGAGCGCGTCCGGGCCTTGGCCGCACGCTCAGACTTGGTAGAACCCGCGTACGGCTTTTATCCCGTCGACACCGTGCTGGCGGAAATGGTCCGTCGCAACATCGACTACCCCAGGGACGACGAACCCGTCGAAGCCGCCGAGGGCATCGCCTGGGTGCGAAAGAACGCCAGCGACGGCATCGCCGTCGGCGAAATCGGTCTCGACGGCTACTGGGTGCCCGAAGAACTCTGGCAACAGCAAGAAGACGCTTTCCGCGAGCTCGTCTCGATCGCGCTCGAGGTCGACAAGCCCATCATCATCCACACCCGCAAGCGCGAAGCCCACTGCTTCGAAGTGCTCAAGGAAATGGGCGCCACGCGCGTCAACTGGCACTGCTTTGGCGGCCGGGTGAAGCTGGCCCGCCGCATCGCCGAGCACGGCCACTACCTCAGCATGCCCGCCAACGCTCGCAAGAACGAAGGCTTCACGCGCATGGTACAGACCCTGCCCAAAGAGCGCGTCTTGCTGGAGACGGACTGCCCCTACTTGTCCCCGGACCGCAGCGTCGACAACGAACCGGCGTTCGTGCGTGGCACCGCCGAATTCTTTGCGGAAAGCTGGGGCACGAGTCTCGAAGCCGTGACCGCGCAGCTGAGCTCCAACTTCCGCGAACTGTTCCGCGCCGACCCCTGATTGCTGACACGTACGTGGTTTGGACGGCGATGGTTCACGCAGCGGGAGAGACTTGACCGTCCTTGCTTTCTTAGTCGTCGTTGGGGGGGGGCCGCTCGCGAAAAATTGATATGTATGCGAACTATTCTTTTCTCGGCGGCACCCCCACATCGCCGCACGACTCCGCGCGGGAGCCGGCCACCTCCACAGACCCGGTCACCTCCACAGACCCAGCCACCTCCACAGACCCCAGCCACCTCCACCGCAACCGGCCTCGGCCACCGCCGTGGACACCCGCAACTCGAAGACGATTGCCGGGGCGGCTGGACGAACTACACTGGTGTGCATGGTCCGCGCGCGTCGCCGGTTTCTCGTGCTTGCGAGTTTGGCGGCGCTGGCTTGCGGAGAGACGGACTCCAACACGGCGTCCACGGGTGGCAGCGCCGGGGACGCGGCGGCCACGGGCGGCACGGGAGCCGGCGCCGGATCTGGCGGCGCGAGCGGCGCGGGTGCGGCCACAGGCGGCGTTGCAGGGAAAGCGGGCGCGGGTGGCAATACCGGCGGCGCCGGCGCGTGCGTCGTTTGCGGCTACGGCTCGCCAGGCTGCGGCGACGCCGCGCCAGCGAAGATCTGCGGCCAAGGCTGCGGCGGGGCCATCTTCATTCCTGTGTGCGCCTGCGACGGCACAACCGTGTCGGAGGTTGGCAAAGACGAAGTGATCGTGCCCGTGCCCTGGGTCCACAAAGGCGAATGCACCGACGCTGGCCCCGACGCCGGCTGAAACAGCCGGGGACGCACGTTCGCGACTCGGACTGCGCAACTCCTTGCGCTTTTTTCTGCGCCCTGGCTGTGATCTCGTCCCGCGCGGCCGCGGCGCGAATGGTGGCTACTCTCCGCGCTTCTTCTGCATGCTGGGCGTGATTTTGTCCGGCGCATCTACGGCGCGGCTGATGGCGCCACGGCCGAAACGCTCTTCAATGGCGTCCAAAGCGGGACCGAGGTGCCGGCTCTTGGACTGTCTCGCGAAGAGATCAAGCTGCTCGGCCCCGGCCGCCTCGATCCCGCTGACGCTCACGCCCAAGAGGCGCACGGGCTCGGTCAGAGCAAGCTCGTCCCAGAGCGACAAGGCCACTTCGCGGATGCGGGCGCCGTCGTCGGTGGCCGCGTCGAGGGCGCGCTGACGCGTGAGCGACGGATACACGGGTTCGTTCGGTTCGCCACCCGTGCGCGCGGGTTTGGCGCCGCGGCGCTGGCCCAGCTTGGCTTTGAGGGTCACGGTGCGTCCGCGGAATCCGTCGTGACGCAAGCGACGCGCCACGGCTTCCGCGTGCGCCGTGAGCGCAGCGCTGACCACGCTGCGCGCTAGCACGTCGCGTTCGAAAGTGTTTTCCTCGCCGTAGGACTTGGGCGTGCGCTCCGCGACGACCTCACGCACGTCGTTGCCCAGCGCCAGTTGGCGCAGGGCCTCGGCACGACTGCCGGCGATACGCGTCAATCGCGCCAGATCCGCCGGCGCCAAGTCCCCGAAGGTATGATAGCCCGCCTCCGTGAGTGCGCGGCCCAGGACCGGACCGACGCCAAACATGCGACGGATGGGCAGCGGCGTCACAAACGCACGCACGGCGTAGTCTGGTACCAGAAGGAGCCCGTCCGGTTTGCTGAAGGTGCAGGCGATCTTGGCCACGTGTTTGTTCGGCGCGACGCCCACGCTCACCACCAGGTCGGTAGCCTGTCGCACGCGCTGCTTCAGCGTGCGCGCCAGGGATAGCGCGCCACCGAAGAGCCCCACCGAACCGGTGATGTCGAGAAACGCTTCGTCGAGGGCCAGCGGCTCGATCTCCGGTGTGAACTCTTCGAAGACGGCGTGCACCTGCGCGCTGACCTCCGCGTACTTGCGCATGTCGCCGGACAGGAACACGCCTTGCGGGCAGAGCTCCCGGGCGCGGAAGGACGGCATGGCGCTGCGCACGCCGAAAACCCGCGCTTCGTAGGACGCCGCCGAAACCACGCCGCGGGCGCTGGCGCCGCCAACGATCACTGGCTTGCCCCGCAGCTCGGGTCGGTCCCGCTGCTCGATGGACGCATAAAAGGCGTCCATATCTGCGTGCAGAATCAAGCGCTTGCGGCCCACTCGGCCATCTTTCACGTGCGCCGATCGGCTGCAACGCCGACGCCGCAGAGCGCGACCTGGGAAGTCGCAGCGACACCCGACGTCGCACCTAAGCCGTTGAAATTCAAGCACAATTTCGGTCAGCGCGCCTTGACCCAGAAGGCACGTTCCCTGCACACTTGATCGTGCACATGTCCAAGCCAGCCCCTGCAGCTCCCCGCGCCCCGCGCTCCGTCGCACGCGGACTGCTACTTGCGAGCGCAGTGACCCTCGCGGCAGCCGCGGCCTGCGTTGGGGACATCACCGATCCCGGCGGCACTGGCACCGGGAGTGGATACGGACCCGGCGGCCCCACCACCCAGCAGGCGGCCCTCGAAGCCGCCCGCACCGGGATCCGACGCCTGACCGCGGTGGAATACAACGCCGCCGTGCGCGACCTACTTCAGGTCAGCGTCACCAGCGAAACCGTGCTGCCCGAAGATCAGCGCGGGCCCTTCGACAACGACTATACCCACCAGCTACCCAGCGAAGCCTTGATCAACTCTGCGGACGTCCTCGCCGGCGACGTCGCAGGCCAAGTGACGACCGACCCTACGTTGCGCACGAAGATCGTGCCCTGCACGCCCAGTGGCGCTTCGGACGCCGTCTGTTTCCGCGAATTCATTCAGAGCTTCGGCCGTCGTGCGTTCCGCCGCCCCCTGGAGGCCGACGAAGTGACGCGCTTCGAAGCCCTGCTGACCCATGGCACCGAAGAAAACGACTTCTGGGTCGCCGTGGACACGGCATTACGCGCGTTCCTACAGCATCCGGCGTTTCTGTATCGCGCGGAGATCGGCACCCCGGTGCCCGGCAAACCCGGAGTGTTCCGCCTCACGGACTACGAGCTCGCGACCCGCCTGAGCTTCCTGCTGCTCG
>CBDUPW010000443.1:0-5237 GCA_965369205.1 uncultured Polyangiaceae bacterium
GATCGGGAGGTGTCGCGTCGGGAGGGTCTTCGGGCGCATCGCCGTCTTCCGGCGCGTCCTCCTCCGCTGGCTTCGGCGCAGCACCTGGCTTCGGCGCGGCACCCGGCTTCGGCGCGGCACCCGGCTTCGGCGCAGCACCGGGCTTCGGCGCAGCACCGGGCTTCGGCGCGGCGTCCGGTTTGGCTGGCGCGTCTTGGCCCTCTTTGGGAGCGACGGGCGCTTTGGGGGCGGGCTGCGCTAGCGCAACGCTGCTCGGGATCAGGAGTAGCGCGCCGAGCGCGACCGATAGAATCGTCCGTATATGCATCGCGGGCCCGGGCTTCGCTGGCTTGTCTCGCACGGGGGCGTAAATACTGTCAAAGGGGATTTCTGGCTAGCCCCGGCGGCCGGCCGCTGGGCGGGAAAAACGGGTCATTTCGCTGCGGCGGTTCTGGACACGGCGCCGGGCCTACGCGCCGTATGCCTTCATCACGTCGGTGCGCAGCTTGTTGGCCGCGGCCGCGGGGATCGGCCGGGTGCCGCTCTGGGCCGCCGCTGGCAAGGCCATCTGGGAAATGGCTTGGGCGTTTTCGGCCAACTTTTGCTGAGCGCTCCAGCCACTGGATTCGGGCAGCGAGAGCGCCGTGCGGAAGGCCTCCCCGAGCTCAATCGCGGATCCGTAGCGATGCATCGGGTCTTTGGCGAGCGCACGCGCGAACAATAAATCAAGCACTGCCGGCGCTTGGGGCACCAAGCTCGTCAGCGATGGTGGGGTTTCTTCGACCTGAGCGGTACGCACCATGATCTCGTTGCGGGTTGGGGAGTCGAAGGGCGTGACTCCCGTGATCATCTCGAAGAGGACAATCGCCGCGCCATAGAGATCCGCCCGGGAGTCCATGTCTTTGCCCAGGACTTGTTCGGGCGCCATGTACGCGCCGGTGCCCGGGGCCATGCCACCGGTATTGCGCGCGACGTCAGCGGGAAGCCGCGCGATGCCGAAGTCCGTCAGTTTCACCACGCCGTCTTTGCGTAC
Source organism: uncultured Polyangiaceae bacterium (assembly GCA_965369205.1). GTDB lineage: Bacteria > Myxococcota_A > Polyangia > Polyangiales > Polyangiaceae > JACKEA01. The sequence goes on from CBDUPW010000443.1 coordinate 1,013, forward strand.
CAGCACATTGTTGGGTTTGACGTCGCGGTGAATGATGCCGAGGGAGTGAATGGCCGCAAGCGCGCCGAGCAATTGCGAGAAGTAGTGCCACGCCCGCATGAACGGCATGCACGGGAGTCCGCCGGGGCGCGCGCGCTGCGCGTAGCGCTCGACCGTGTCGTTCAATGCTTGCCCGTCCACCAGCTCGATGATCAGCGCGAGCTGTCCGTGCTTTTGGTACAGCGTGAAGAAGTGCACGATGTTCGGGTGGGAGAGCCGGCCCAGAGCTTCGGCTTCACCCAGGAACAGCCGCCGCGCGCGATCCCGGCTCTTGAGCAGCGGATGGAGCACCTTCACAGCGACGGGGTGCTCCGGAGTGCCTGCCTTCGGTCCGTCCGGATTGTAGTAGAGCCACGCGCGGTAGACGACGCCCATGCCGCCCTCGCCAATGCTCGGTCCGAGCACGACCTTGCCCCAGCCCAAATCCAGCTCCGAGCCCGGCTCGATGCGTCGCTCCACGACCTGCTTCAGACCACAGAGCGGACAGAAGTCCGCTCGGTCTTCGATGACGTTCCGGCATCCAGCGCAGATGGCCACGGACGGACAATAGCGCGGGCCTTGGCGATCCCGCTAAAAGGGTCACGTTGGGCGCGGAAGCTCGGCTTTCGTGGCTATGGATTTTTCGGCAAAAACGGCGCAGCGGGTGGTTGGCCGTTGCCAGCCCATCGCCGCCTAGCCTAGCCTTGGCTGTACTCGAATTCGGTGACAAAACGTGTCGCGGAAATCCGAGGGACAATCGAATGCTCAGACGACCGCCTCCTGTGCCCCTTACTCTGTTCCGGTTTCTCCCCGCGCTCGGCGCCCTGGCGCTGCTGTCCAGCGCGACCAGCCAGGCAGACGCCCAGGCGCTGGAAAAGGAATTTTCAGTCCAGCGCTTCAACCCAGCGCCCGGGCCGCGCAACTACTTCACCACCCGTGGCGTGCGCACGGACGGCAACATGGCTTGGAGCGCGGGGCTTTTCGCAAACTATGCCTGGAAGCCTTTTGTCGTGCGCAGCTGCCGTTCAGAGACGGATTGTGACGACCCGAACGCCTCGCGACCGACCGACGTGAAGGTCGTCGAAAACTTAGTGACGGCGGATCTGATGGGCTCACTCACGCCCATCCCCCGCGTGCAGGTGGGTCTGCGCGTTCCAGTGACGTTCGTAAAGGGTGAGGGTCTTGAGGAAGACGGCACCACGCCGGAGGACGGGCTGGAGGCCGTTGGCCTGGGCGACGCCGAGCTCGAAGGCAAGATGCGCTTGCACGGCAACATCAATGACCCGTTCGTCGTGGGTGGCGCGCTGTTTTTGACGGGCCCCCTGGGCCGGGCCACTGCCAAGAACAAGTACATCGGTGACGCGTCGCCTACGGTCGGGCTTCGGGGCATTTTCGATGGCGAGCAAGGGCCGTTTTCCTTCGGCGGTAACCTGGCCGGCGTGTACCGCAGCGAGGGCCGAGTGGGTTCGACCACGCTAGGCCCGGAGTTTCGCTATGGCGTGGCCGCGGGTTTCCGGGCCAGCCCACTGCTGCGCATCATTCTCGACGGCTACGGCGCAACCAAGTTCAGTGCCAAAAATGGCACCAACTCGCTGGAGATCGATGGTGGCGTCCAGATCTCGCCGCTGGACTCGCCCTTCGTGATCAGCGCGGGCGCCGGCACCGGGGTGATCGAAGGCGTGGGCGTGCCGGCGCTGCGGGGCTTCTTGGGCGTCATGTACGTACAAGAGCGCCAAGACCGTGATGGCGACGGGATCTACGACGCGGCGGATCAGTGTCCGACGGAAGCCGAAGACAAGGACGGTTTTCAGGACAGCGATGGCTGCCCGGACCTGGACAACGATGGCGACACCATCAACGACACCGAGGACAAGTGCCCGGGCGAAGCCGAGGATCCCGATGGATTCCAAGACACCGACGGCTGCCCGGAGCGCGACAACGACGGCGATGGCGTGCCCGATGACCGCGACGCCTGTCCCGACAAGGCCGAGACCAAGAACGGCTACAAGGACGACGACGGCTGTCCCGACGAGCCCGACAAGGACAACGACGGCGTGCCGGACGCCAGAGACAAGTGCCCGAACGAGCCGGAAGACACCGACGGCTTCAAGGACACGGACGGTTGCCCGGATCCCGACAACGACGAAGACGGCGTGCCGGACAACAAGGACGAGTGCATCGAGGAGCCCGAAACCAAAAACGGGTTCCAGGACGAGGACGGTTGCCCGGACGAAGCTCCGGACGACAAGAAAAAGAAGAAGAAGTGACCCATGACTGACCTTTGTCGTTTCATGGCCACCGCGACGATCTGCGTCGCGGTGGGGGCGGGGACTGGATGCAGTGGTGGTGGTTTCTCTCCGGCAGCCGGCGGCGGTGAAGAGGGGGATCATCCGTTGATCGGTGCGAAGGCACCGGATTTCGACCTCAAGGCGCAACACGGCGGCAGCCGCGCAAGCCTTGCGTCCGAAGCCGGCAAGGTCGTCATCGTCGACTTCTGGGCGACGTGGTGCGATCCCTGCAAAGAGAGCTTCCCGCACTATCAAGCCATGCTGGATCGCCACGGCGGGCAGCTGGCGGTGATTGGCGTGAGCGTCGACGAAGAGCCGAGCGGCGTAGCGCAATTCGGGCAGCAAACCGGCGTGAAGTTCCCGCTGGCTTGGGACGATGGGCAATCGGTCAGTCGGCAGTATTCGCCGTCGACCATGCCGACGAGCTTCGTGATCGATAAGAACGGCATCGTGCGTTATGTGCACGCTGGATTCCGCTCTGGGGATGAAGCGGAGCTCGAACAGCGCGTCAGTGCGCTAAAGTAGTCGCATAGACGCGGCACACACACGTGTGCGGCTGTGTAGGGAACGCACCTCCGTCGCAGGTTGCTCCAGTATTCGCTATCCTAGATGCAGTGCTGCACGTCGCCTCCCGCCTGCGCCGTCTGCTCACCCTGCTGAGCTGTGCCGCGCTCTTGATCATCAGTTCAGCTTCAGCCGCACCCTCGCACGTCAATCGACTGATCGAACGACTAGAGAACGGCGAAGACTTTCGCGTCCGTGTGCAAGCCGCCCTCGAGCTGGGCAAGACGAAGAGCACCCAAGCACGCCGGCCTTTGGAGACGGGCCTAGACGATGGCAACGCGGCCGTGCGCGCAGCGTGCGCAGCGGCCCTGAAAGTATTGGGCGATGTTGACGCGCTGCCCGCTCTGAAGCGACACAAGAAAGATCCTTCACCAGCCGTACGCTCGCAGATCAAGTCCAGCATCGCCGCGCTCAAAGCAGTGACCTCGGTATCGAAAGACAAGCCGAAGATCCTGCTCAAGCTGGGCCGCATGCGTGACGCAAAGGGCGTGCGCTCGGGCCTGCTTGGCGAAGTCGAGCAGACATCCCGCAAGAAGTTCGAAGAGCTGCCCGGAATTCGCGTGATGGACGCAGAGCCCGACGCGGCCAGCGGACGCCTGCCTGTGGTGATGGTCACGGGGCAGGTGCGCAAGTTCAAGACATCCCGCCAGGGCAACAACGTCGTGTACTCCGCCAGCATCGAGTACATGGTCCACCGCATGCCGGAGCAGGCCATTGCGGGCACGGTGAGCGGATCCGCCAGCACCACGGCGTCTCGAGCCGAGTCCAAAGATCGACGACGAAGCGCGGAGCTCAAGCGCGCGGTGCTTTCCGCCGCTGTGGAGAGCGCCGTGCGTCGCTCGCCGGACGCCCTGGCTGCCGCAGCCCGCTGAGCGCCAAGTTTGGCATTTGGCTGCCTGTGGCCACAGGTGTTATGCGGTGCGGCGACGTGGCCGCGCCGAGAGTTCTGTTTGTTTCCAAGCCCATCGTGCCGCCCTTCCACGACGGCACGAAGTGCCTCGTGCGCGACGTGGCATGCCAGGTCACGCGCGTGCATCCCGTTGTGATGTCCATGGCGGGCGCACCCGCGCTGCAGGGCCAGGTCGACGTGGAGCTGGCCAGCGTGTACGCCAACGCTGGCAACTTCAAACCGCGGGCAGGGGACAACGCACGGGCCGCGACGTGGTTGGCGCTGCGAAGCCGCGCGGACTTGTGGCATTTCGTGTTCGCGCCCAACGCCCGTTCGAGCAGCATGGGCCGCGCGCTCTCGCGGCTGCGTGGCGTACCCGTCGTGCAGACCATTGCGTCGCCGCCGCGCAGTTTTGACGGCATCGATCGTTTGTTGTTCGGCAATGTCGTGGTTGCCCAGAGCGAGT
>CBDUPW010000444.1:0-5208 GCA_965369205.1 uncultured Polyangiaceae bacterium
CACTTCGCTTCATTCTTGGTCTTGGGATTGCTCACCGCATGCGGTGGCAGCACGTTGGAGCCCGTACAAGATGGCACCGGCGGTGCAGGCACGGGCGGTACGGGCGGCGTTGGCGCCAACACGTCCGGCGGTACAGGCGGAACCGCAACCGGTGGCGCCTCAGGCAGCGGTGGCACAAGCGCGTGCACGTCGCCCAACCCTGCCGGCTGCGTGCAGAACGGCTGCGGCGCGGGCCTGATCTGCGACACCACGGTAAAAGTATGCGTGCCGTCCAACTGCGGCTGCGACGAAAGCACGGGAAACTGGCTGTGTACCGATGACTGCGGCGGGGGCGTGTGCACGCCGGATCCGAAGGCGAGCCAATACTTTGCCCGCATCGGTTTCGTGGATGGTCAAGTCAAGATCCCGGAGTTCTGTGTTGCCTACAAGAGCGACAGCGAAGGCTACCTCTTCGAAACTCAAGGACTCCTGGGGCTGCATGGCGAAGTCGCCGCCGATCTGAACGGGCTGAAGCGACTGACCAAGTATCTGCCGCTGAAGCAGCAGCCCTTGGCTTTCGGGCTCGCGTCGGCCGCCAACGGTTGCGCCGCGCCGAGCTACATCGCCGACATGCCCATCATCGACACCTTGGGTCTTCCGCCCACGCACTTCACGGTGCTGTCCGCGCCGTATTCCAACGAGCCGCCGGAGATCTGGGTGCTGGCAGACTCGGGTCCCAAAACGCCGGACGGCAAGGGCCGCGTGCGCGTGATCAACGCCACGACAACGTCCCACGACTTGATCAATCTCGACGCTGACGGCTCCAAGCTTAGTACCGCGGTATTCGGAGGGCAGGGCGTGTCGGACTACCAGAACGTCGCCAAGGACCACCTAGTAGCGCTCAAATTCGGTGACTTCGGCGGGAGCTACAACGCCGACTTCACCGGCGGCGATCTGCTTGCGCTGCACTGGGCAACCATCATCGTCGCTGGCTGGCAGGGCAACTACCACGTCTTCGGCTGCGTCGACGGTAACGGCAGCAACGCCTTCTGCATGCCCGCGAGTGTGAAGAAGTTGCCGTAGCGCAAAATGGCGCTGTCCGAGGACGGAGGTTCAGTCAAAATCTCCAAACTGGGACGCCGTCACGACGCTCTGCTGTTCCTGCTGACCAAGCACAGCGGCGCAGGATGCAATCCCGGCCGTGGGGCTCCACACATGCGAAACCCTGGTCGCTCGGAACTTGTCCGTCGCGGCGGGTGCGTAGCTTTCGAGACCCGCCGGATACTCTGGGATCTGAAAACCGGCTTGCCCAGCCGGCCGCACCGCAATGTAGAAGCTCGGATCCGTACCCCGGTCCGCCGCCGTCATCGACAAGAAGCACGTCCCGGTGTTGCCGCTGCCCAAGCTCCAATTGATCTTGGGGCGGCTCGGCGTCGTCGTGTCCCACGCGCTGACTGCTTCGACGGGCGCATACGCGACGGGAAGGACCATGGTCGTCGTCGCGGGGAAGGGCGCCACCAAGGAGTCCATGCGGGATACGCTGCGCCCAATCAGACCGTCTTGCCAGCTCACCTGTTGATCGAGGAACGCGCGATCGAAGAGCTTGTCCGGAACGGTCAACACCGTCTTGGCTTTGGGTGAGGTCGCGTCGAACGCGAAGACCTCAGTGGAAAGCCCGCTGCTTGCGGCTCGGCTGAGCCGGAGGCTGCTGCGGAGCTCCCCTCCCGTCGGCACGTTGTCGGCTGCGACTGTGAGATCTTCGGAGTTCAGCGAAAACGCCGGCAGCACCGACGTCTGAGGCTTGCTCGGGTCGTAGGGGTTGGCCAGGCTCGAGCTGCTGCCGAGCACCGCACCGGCCCCGGAGCGTGCGACCGCGACGATGTCGAGCAGCGTCTGCCCGGGGCAAGGCGCGTACGTGGTGATGCTGATCTCGGCTGCGGGACTGGCCTGTTCGTTGGCACAAGGCAAGTGCAGATCGACGCTCGCCGTGCCCGCTGGGAACCCTTTGGGAAACTGCAGTTTGAGTTCTGGCGCCGTGGTCGTCGTGGGGCTCGCCGCGCCGAGGCGAAACAGTTTGACAGTTGCCCCTGGCGCGACGTCGGTCTGCGTGAAGGTAGCGCGCACGGTGAACGTCTTAGACCCTGTGATCGCGTCGGAGAACGCGGCGCTGACCATGCCGCCGTCGGGCACGTCGATGCTCAACTTGCCGTCTGCTCCCGACTTGCCGACAGCGAAAACCTTGCCGTCGCTGGTGCTGCTGAACACGTCGATGCCTGCGACCCCCGTCCCGTCCGCCCGCACGACCGACACGGTCTCGAGTACCGGCGCCGGCGCGTCGCTGCCTGCATCGCTGCTGCCACCGCTGCCAGCGCTGCCGCTGCTGCCGGCATTGCCCCCGGACGACGTGCCCGCCGAACCGGCACTTCCCGCCGCGCCTGCCGCGCCCGCCGCGCCTGCCGCGCCCCCGCTTGCCTGACTCGAGAACTCCTCCCCGGAGCAGGCGGCCGCGCCCAGCGCCGCCACCAACACACACCAACCACCCACTCTTGAGCTTTTCGTCAACATGATCGTCTCCCGTAGTGACTGCGCTACCGGATCTCGCAAAGAGGGACCCTTCGACTAGCGACAGCGTACGTAGTCGGCACCGTCGAGAGTCCAGTTGCTAGGTTTGTGGGCTGCTCGGAGCGAGTGTTGCGATCTCCTGCAAAAAGCCCCAATAAGCCTCAGGGCACCGGTGCATCGCACAGGTTCGGTCCGCTGATCCAACGACGCAGCACCGATGTGCCCGTCGTGTGGTCCACCCAGAGCACGACAGCGCTCTTGTCGCTCCAAGCCAGAGCAGGGATGCCGAAGCTCGTCCAGTCCGGCACATCGGTGTCTGAGACCTTTTGCGTCAGGGGCGACTTGCAGTCCGTCTTAAAACGGACCAGCTGTACCTTCGCGCTGAAGCCCGTGTCTTGACCGAACACCGTCACACGAGAACCACCACGGGCTGCAACTCCAGCCACGATGGCGGGTGAGCCGCCCGGCAGAGCCAAAGGAGAGCAAGCGGCTTGCCCGTTGCTGCGTTGCTCGTAGTAGCGGACCTTGTCGCCAGCCGCGGCGGATTCGCTCCAAGCCATCGCCCAGCCTTCGCCAGTGGGAGCGACGGCGGGACGCACCGCAGTGGTTCCACTGGGCAGCGGATCTGCCGAGACCGCTTTCTCGCCGGTCACCACGAAGGCCGGTGACATCCCGAAGACCTTGACCGAGTTCGGCGTGCCAGCGCTGCCGCGCTCTTGCGCTACGAATAGGCCTGTGCCGATGCTCGCGATAGCCGGCGCGCCGTTGGTGCCGCCGCTGGTGGCAACTTGGGTATCGGTTGCGCCTGTCGGGGACCCGGCCGCGTCGATAGCGCGCGCGTACAGCGTCCCCCAGGTGTTGCTGCGCTTGTCGGACCAGATCGCCATCCAGCCAGAGTTGGTCGCCGCGAGGTCTGGGCTCAGAGCTTTCGCCGCGCCATCGCTGATGACCTTCGCTCCCTCGGGGAATGTCGCGCCAGGAGCGACGCGCCGAAACATCACCTTTAGGCCGTTCAACCACGTCACACCGAAGTGGGTACCGCTCCAAGCGATGCGCGGAGCCTCCAAGGCGCCGGGCTCGACCGTAACTGGGGTGCCCACCATTGCCCCAGTGGCGCTCATGCGCGCGAATTGAACGCCGCCGGCACCGAGCCACACGACGCCATACTGCTTGCTCACGGGTGACCAAGCAACTGCGGGCGTGTAAGCGTCGCTGGCTTTGAAGAAGTCGGCAGCGCTGCCGGAAATCGAAGTGCCTTCCTCCAGTTCGTCCTTGCCGTTGCAGTCGTTGTCGATGCCGTCGCAGACCTCACTGGCGCCGGGGTGCACGTTCTTGTTGCCGTCGTCGCAGTCGTCTGCGGTCAAGCTCGAAGCGGTGCACTTCATGTCCAGGTGCGTGTCGCCGTCGGTGTCTTTGCCTTTGACGATGCAGGTCGCGGTGCCGGCGTTCTCGACGCACTCGCCGATGCAATGCGTTGCGTCCGGATTGCTGCAACTGACGGCGGTGCCCGCAACGCACGTTCCGGCATTGCAGGTTTCCTTGCCGTTGCACCCGAGGTTGTCGTCGCACTCGCCATCGCCGGTGCAGCCCGTCGGGAGTCCGCCGGTCCCGCCAGAGCCACTCGTTGCGCCGGTTCCGCCGCCCGCTCCCGTGCCTGAGGTTCCCCCCGTTCCCGAAGTCGCTCCGGTGCCTCCCGCGCCGGCAGCGCCGGAACCAGCGCTACCCGCCGCGCCACCGGCGTCTCCACCCTGTCCGCCGCTGCCCGCGGTGAACTCCTCCGATGAACACCCCGCTGCCGCCGCGACGACCAGCACACACGTAACCCACGCAGAACGCATCGTATCTCCTCCTAAGCCCGGGGAAGATCAGCACGACACTCGGGCGCCGTCCACTGCCCAACCCAGCGAACAGGAACGCCCCGGCGCTGAGTTGAGCAGATTCTGCTCAATTGGCTCCAGAGGCCCGTTTTTCTTTCGTTTTCTTGATGCGCGTGCGGGCTACACGGCCTGCTCTTCGGCATGACGCAGTCGATCTGCCCAACCAATCATAGAGAGACTGGGGTCGGTTGGGCTTGAATCGCAAAGCGGCCGCGAGGTTTTCCGGCAGGATTCGTCGGCGAATCTGGGAGGTGACTCAGCACAACGGGGCAGCATCGCGATTTCCCCCGCTGCTGCTCCTGCGCGTGCATACGCAGTAGCGGTCGCGTGTGAACGCGCAATCGCTCCTGGACCCGCGGTCACTCGTGCTTGCACGCCACCTGCTGCGCGCGTGGAAACGGCCGCGTCAATGCTCTCGCCCGCCAAAGCTTCGCCCATCGCTGGCCAGTCTAGCTTGCTGCTGACTTGCCTCAAACCTAGCTGCGAGTGGGCGTGCATCCACGCGAGCGCGCTGCCTCGCTTGCGAAGCGAAGTTTTGCGCAGGGGCTTCGTCGGCCCGGGGCTTTTGGCGGACCCCGCTTGGGGCGCACGTTTCGTGCCGCGCTCGTGATGGAGCGTGCGTGTGCGCGAAGCCCGTTGACGGCGCGAACTGCCTGCAACGGGCGCGCGTCACCGTGCCATGCGCAGCGGCGCAGCGCCGACGCGCGTCGGGACCGCGTGCTGGCGCGCCTGGGCTGGCGCGTGGTGCGCGTTTCCGCTGCGGACGTGTGCCGGGATGTGGAAGGCGTGG
>CBDUPW010000445.1:0-5205 GCA_965369205.1 uncultured Polyangiaceae bacterium
CGCCGCGGCGTTTCGCTGCTGCGATAGAATTGAGCGCCCAGGCCAAGGACGAGGCCGCCCGCGAAGGTGCGGGTGCCTTCCAGACCCAAGAGCCACACTCGGTCCGATAGCGGGACGTAGCCTGCAGCTTCCATGCGCTCCGCGAGCAGCGGCATGTCCAAGTTCCCCTTGCCCAGAGTCAGCGCGAAGGATCGAGAGCCGCCGGCAGCGTGGCCGTGTTTGTGCCCGCAGTGGTGTGCGCCTTTGCAACCGTGCCAGCGGTGCCAACCGTGCGTGTCGTGGTGGTGGGGATGCGTGTGCGCGGACTGTGCTTTCGACGTTGCGTCCGCTGCCCTCGGTGCGCTGACTGGGCGTTTGGTGGCGGGGCGCGCTTTCGCCCGCGCGGCGGCGGCCGCAGGCGGTGGCGCGGCCTTCGATTCAGTAGCAGCTGGATCGGGTGGTGGCGCTGCATCAGGCGCGGGCTCTAGCCAGGGCTCACCGGATCCAGGCTCGGGTGAAGCCTCACTAGGTGCTTCCTGGCCGCGCGCGATCGACGCGACGGAAGTGAAGAAGGTGACGGAGACGATCGAAAGGTAGGCTGTGTGTTTCACAGCAAATATGTACGGACCCCGCAGGGATTTGCCCCGTGAAGTAGCCGTGAGCGCAGGTTAACTTTTGTTGCGCGCCGCTCGCCGCCAGCTATTCGCAGCGGTAGTTGCGCGCGGGCGTGGCTCCCGGCGCGGCGTCCAGTCGATACAAGTCCGAGCCCTGCGCTGTTTGCACGGCGTGGCGCACCAGTTCGCACATGGTGCTCGGGGCATCCGCGCGTAGAAACGCCTGGAAGCCAAGGCCGGGCTGCACCACGTATTCGTACTCACTGCCCGCGTACGGGCGCGTGCGTAGCACAACGCTCTTTTCGTCGAAGGGCAGCCCCAGCACGTTGTCGCGGTAATGGCGCGTCTGGAATGTGAAGTAGTCTTCGGCATTCGAGAGGTACAGCACGCGCACAACCAGCCCTGTCTGTTTGGCGTAGGTTGCAAGATCGCGCAGCGCGCGATCTTGAGTCAGGTCACCACGCACGGCGCGCACGCGCCGCTCTTGCCACAGCGTGCGCAGCCAACGGTACTGCTCCGCGTCCGTCAAAAACGACGCAACGTTCGCTTTTTCGAAACGTGCGCGTAGCGCCTCCAGGCGCTTCTTTACTTCGGCGCGACCTTGTCCGAACGCTCGCCATTTGCGCCAACGGGATTCGTGGGTTGGGAAGCGCTTTTCGAGCGCGGCTTGCACCTGCTTCTGCGCGCGATAGCTCCACGCATTCAAGAAGGCGTCCACGTTGTCGTGCTCGAGGAACAGCGTGCCGTACACCTCGTGTAGGTCCACGATGAAGTCGTCGAAGTCCGTGAGCACCAAGACGTCGGCGCGCGCCCAGGCGGCTAGCAGGTACATCTGCTCGGCGCCCACGCCGGTGACAATGCCGCCCAAGCCGTTCACGGAGTTTTGGAACAGCTCCGGCGCGTGCTCGTTAGACGTGAAGTAGTGGCGGCTGCGGGTGGTTGCCGGCGGTGGGGGATCGAAGCGGATGCTCGTCAGCTTTTCGGCGACGTCCGGGCCGAGGGTCTTCGCGACCGCCGTGGACTCGGTCGGCGCGACCGGCGCGCTCCCTGGCGCCGACGAACGTGCGCTGGGCTGCGCGCTTGCGACGCTAGCCTGCGCCGCAGATCGCGGCGGCGCCGCTTCTGGAACGGGTCCAGCGCTCGATGCAGGCGCACAAGCGCTGCCGAGAAAGAGCATGCAAGCGAGTGCCTTTCCGCGCATTAGCCCGGGAGGCTAATCCAAAGTCGCGGAGTTGGACAAAGGCCTGACCTTGTCTACTCTTCGGGCATGCGGCTTTCGGTGATCGCCTGTATCGCTGCGCTCAGTAGCGTGGCGCTCGCGGATACGGCGAAGCCCACGCCCGCGCAGGCGCCGCCTGCGTCAGCGCCCACGCGAGTCGCAGCGCCGTGCATGATGCGCGGCGTCAAAGACATGGGCTGCGTTCCTGGCGGCGTGTTCTTGCGGGGCTCCAATCGTGGGCCGAAGAGCACGCGCCCCCAAGCCGAAGTCTGGATCGACACGTTCTACATGGACACAACGGAGGTCACCGTCGCGGCCTACGATGCGTGCGTGGCGCGCGGCGCGTGCGAAAAAGCTCGCACCATCTACGAGGACTACTCGCGTCCGCGCCAGCCCAAGGTCGGAGTCAGCTGGCAGCACGCCGACCGTTTCTGTCGAGAGAACGGCAAGCACCTGCCCACTGAGGCCGAGTGGGAAAAGGCGGCGCGCGGCACAGACGGCCGCCTGTATCCTTGGGGGGACGAAAAGGCGACCTGCAAGCACGCCGTGATCAAGGACCGTCGCGGCCGGAGCTGTGGCGTCAAGAAGCGCGGCACGAGTCGCGACACGGGGCGCACCTTCGAAGTCGCTTCCCGTGCGGCCAACCAGTACGGCCTCTACGACATGTCGGGCAACGCCTGGGAGTGGGTGGCCGATTGGTACTCAGCCAGCTACGCGCGTTGCGGCAAGGCATGCACCGGGGAAAATCCGAAAGGGCCCTGCGCCGGCGCCGCTGCTTGCCGTGGGCACTTCGAGCGCGTGGTGCGTGGGGGCTCCTGGTACTGGGAGGCCGAGTACGCAACGACGATCGCCCGGCGCGCACATGCTCCAGAAAACAAGCCCTACCACCACTACGGGTTTCGCTGCGCTGCAAGCATCCCGGAAGCCATGCTGCTGGCGATGAACACGCCGGACCCGGGCAAATGAAACAGAGGCATTTGGCATGAGCCCGTCGACGACAGCGTTGGCGCTTTGCGTCGCCATCGCGCTTTCGTGCGTGTCTCCAGCTGCGCATGCCTGCGCGCCGGCGCCGCGGCAGGGAGACTTCGTCAGTATTGCCGACGAAGAAGCGCTGATCATCTGGGACGAGAAGCAAAAGCTGCAGCATTTCATCCGTCGCGCAGAGTTCCGCACTCCGGCCAAAGACTTTGGCTTCCTGGTGCCCACACCGACGCAACCGACCCTGGGCGAAGTCAGCGACGACCTGTTCCAGCGCTTGGAACGCAGGGTTGCTCCCGAAGTGAAGTACGTCAAAAAGCGCGCGCTGCAATTCGGTTGCATGATGCTCGGAGCGGCGGACAAGTCTGCGGCGGTTGCCGGTGGGGTGCAGGTGCTCGACAGTCAGCGTGTCGCCGGTCTTGACGCTACTGTGCTGGCTGCGGACTCGGCGGACGCCCTGGCGGACTGGCTCAAGAAACACGATTACGATCACAGTCCGGAACTTTCCAAGTGGCTCGAGCCCTACATCGCGAAGCAGTGGAAGGTCACCGCCTTCAAGCTGGCGCAGGGGGAGACGCCCAAGCCGCGTTTGGCCAGCAAGGCCGTGCGCATGACGTTCACTGCCGAGCGTCCGTTCTTTCCGTATCGCGAACCCGAGAGCCAGCGCACCGGCGCAGCGGCCTCGGGGCCGTGCAAGTTGCGCACCTACTTGCTGGCCTCGGCGCGCATGCAAGGCGCCCTCGCCGTCGCGGGGGGCTTTCCCGGCAAGACCAAATTCGCTCGTCCGATCTTCGATGCCGCGCGCGTGGTGGAGGACCCCGCGCTCGTCGGTGCTGTGGGCGACAGCCCTTGGCTGACCATGATCGAAGACACCGCATCCCCGCGCCCTGGAGTGGATGACGTCTTCTTCGGCGTGGCCACGGATCGCTCGGAAATCGTTCCCGAGCCCGTCGTGGTTACGGAGCGCGTGCCCGTCGTCATTCCCATCGAGCTGTTGCCGGTCGGGCTTGTGCTCGTCGTCACCGTCGGTGGTGTGGTGCTGTTCGTGAGGCGGAGAAAGTCCGCACCATGATCGAGATTGCGGAGCTGTGGCTGTACCCCATCAAGGCGTGCGCTGGCGTGCGGGTCGAAAAGGCGCAGGTGGAGCTGCGGGGGCTGCGTCGGGACCGTCGCTACATGGTGGTGGATGCCGCCGGCCGCTTCTTCACCCAGCGCGAAGAACCCGGACTGCAAGCGGTGCGTACAGAGCTGCGCGCACATGCCACCGTCATGACGACGACAGCTGGCAGCTGCGAGCTGCCGCATGTTGTGCGCGACGGCCCGCGGCTTTCAGTGACGGTTTGGGAGTCGGACTGTGAAGCGTTGGAACACACCGAGGGCAGTCGACTGCTCAGCGCTGCGCTGAAGCGCGATCTCAAGCTGGTGTACATGCCGGAGGACGTCGAGCGCAGTGTGGACGAAGACTACGCGCGCCCGGGTGACATCGTCAGCTTCGCGGATGCGTTCCCGCTATTGCTCACGAACCAGGCATCCTTGGACGACCTGAATCGTGCGCTGGGCAGCGCGGTCAGTATGGAGCGCTTCCGTCCGAACCTGGTCGTGCGCGGTGCGGCTGCCTTCGAAGAAGAGCGCTGGGAGCGCGTGGTGATTGGTGGCATCGCGTTCCGCGCGGTCAAAGCGTGCACGCGTTGCGCGGTCGTCAACGTCGACCCGCGGACAGCCACGCGCGAGTCGAAGGAGCCCCTGGCCACCCTTGCCGAGCACCATGCGCCCGAGGGCAAGCCCGTGTTCGGCGTCAACTTGACCCCCGACCTGGAAGGCGGCGTCAAGGTCGGAGATGTGCTCGAAGTGGCGTGAGCTCCACGGCCCGGAAAGGCCGCGCTTCTCCCAATCCGCGCGCATGTAACGCGGCGCGTTCGCGACCGGGACTGGTCAAAGGCGCCAGCGCCGCTACACTTTCGCCCAACATGCGTCTTGCAGCATTCATGGCATTGGTTTCGCTCACGATGGGTTGCAGCGGCAGTTCGACTGACGTCGAGCCGCCCCTCGAACCCGGTTGTAGCGCGGCTCCGCAATGTGGGGATTGCGCCACGTGTTTCGAGAGCTGTACCTGCAAGGGCGGCGACACCGCGAGCTGCGCGGACCAGTGTGCTGGCGCGGGGGGCAGCGCGGGTACCGGCGGCAGCGGTGGTAGCTCTGGCGCCGGCGGCGCTGGAACCGGTGGCATCTCCGGCGTGCAGACCGTCACCATCAAGACTTCGCCGCGCTCTCTGGCTCCGGGCGAAGAGGCATTCTTCTGCCAGAACTTCTCCAATCCCTTCGGCCAAGACGTAGAAGTGCTGGAGAGCGAGTCGTTCATGACGCCGGGTTCGCATCATATGTTCGTGTTTTACGGCGGGTCGGTGACGGACGGCC
>CBDUPW010000446.1:0-5204 GCA_965369205.1 uncultured Polyangiaceae bacterium
GGGCGCCGCGTCCCTGACCGTTTGATCCGGGTGGTGCGCGGCGCCCTGCGGGCGATCTGCGCGTGCCGCGCGTTGCGGAAAAGGGTTCGCTTGGTTGCCCGCCGGACTCAGCAGCGTGTCCATGCTGCCGACGGACTTGCCGGGTTCGGGCTGCGCGGGCTCGCGTCTGGGCTGCCGCCTGGCGTCGCCTCCGCCTTGCGGCTGGGCAACCGCCGCGGGCGACGCGGTCAGGTCCACCGCGGCGAGGGCGGCCGAGAACTCCGAGGCGTGTTGGAATCGGTCGTCGGGACGCTTCGCGAGCGCCCGCTGCACAGCGTGGTCTAGCTCCGGCGGCACCCGAGGGTTCTTTGTGGAAAGGGGCGGCGGCAGCATCTTCAACTGCGCCTCGAACAGCTCGCCCGTCGTGCGCAGGTGCTCGAAGGGTCCCTCGCCGTTCACCAGCGCATAGAGCAGTAGTCCGACCGCGTAGATGTCCGCGCGATGATCCACCACCTTGCCCAAGATCTGCTCGGGGCTGATGTAGCGCGGCGTGCCGATGATCGCACCTTCGGCCGTGGGGATGGCGGAGGGCGTGGGCGCACCCGCGGCATTCGCCGATACCTTCGCGATCCCGAAGTCGAGCAGCTTGACCACCTGACGACCCGCCCGATCACGGTGCAAGAACACGTTGTCCGGCTTGATGTCGCGATGGATCAAGCCCAGGGCATGCGCCACGCTCAGAGCGTCCAGCACTTGATCAGCGATCTCCAGCGACTCTGCGAGCGGTGGTGGACCGTCGCGTCGCAAACGCTGGCCGATGGTCTCACCGTCCAAACGCTCCATGACATAGAACGGCCGCCCCGCGGCGGTCTTTCCCAGGTCCGTTACGGACACGATGTTCCGGTGCGAGAGCGCGGCCAGTGACTGGGCCTCGACGCGCATGCGCTCCACGATCCCCGCGTCCTTCGCAAACTCCGGGCGCAGCAACTTTGCCACCACCTCCGTGCCAAGCACGCGGTGCTCGACCAAGTACACCTCTCCCATGCCCCCCTCGCCGAGTCGGCTGAGCACTTTGTACTTCGTGCCAGCGAGCGGGTCGCCGTCGGCAGCTGGAGTGTTGGGATTCGCGGAAGACATTGACGGCGGCTCGCTGAAACTTGGGGCGCGCTGATTGCCTGAGCGGCCGCAGCTTGGCACGCGACGGGCAATTTCGGTAGGGCAGGGCGTCAGTTGCCGAGGGATCCGAAGAAGTCCGTCGCGTCCGCTGCGGGGGCGTTTCGGCTGCGTTTGGGGGCGTGGGCGCGCGGAGGCCGCAAGGCCGAGCACGCCGACCGGGTTCCGACGTGACGTGCGGGGGCATCTAATCCCAAAGAATCGTGTCGAACGCCTGAACGCCCTACTTCCGCTGTCTCAATACGGTCCCCATTTACGCAGGATCGACGTGGGATCGGCGAACACGGTGTACTTGAAGTTTTCGTATTCGAAGCGGACGTGGAAGACGGCGAGCTCGGGGACGTTGGTGCTTGCGGGGGTTCGAGTGCCTACGGCGTCGCATTCGAAGTTTCCGTCTTGGGCGACGACGTCGGCTACGCAACGGAAGAAGCGAACGTTCTGTTTGGGCCAGCGCTTCCAGTCGCTGGAAAGGTCCTTCTCGGCCTCGTCGGGGGTCATGTCGGTCTTGAACCCCTTCGCTCGCTCGGCGAGGAGCTTGGTGACTTCGGCAGGGGAGCCTGAGTTGGACGCTTTCTCTACGATCTCGATGTACGTTTGCGCGGCTTTCATCACCGACTCTTGTCGGTTCTTGCTGGTGGAGATGGCTGCTCGGCGTTCGCAGCAGAGCCCAATGCGACCGGCAACCGCAGTGCCATCGCTGGCGTCCGCCCGCATGGCGCAACCGTCGCCGCCCCGGAGGCGCCAACCCGCCGCGCCCGCGGGCGTGATCGTCCAGCTCGAAGCCTTGCCCACGGACTCGTCCGTGCTGCACGCGAGCTCCCACTGATCTTCGCTGCAGAGATCGCGTCCCATGCCTTCACAGGCAGCACGCGCATCTTTGAAGCTCGCGCCGCTTGGCGCTGAATCTGGCAGGGAGAACTTGAACGCCTGCACGAAGCGCGAGGATTCTTTGGTCCAACCGGAGCCGACCGCGCGCTCTGGGATTTTCACGGTCACCGCGACGGGTGCAGCCACGGGAGGCGCGCTCGGAGGAGCTGCAACGCTCGCCCGAGGTGCGACCGCGCTGGGCGCGGCCTTGTCGTCAGCGCCTTGCTTGCAGGCGAGCGGCGCTGCGAGCAAGAGCAAGACCGACCCAAGAGACCCCGCCGTGTTCCCCACTCTGATCCCCACCATGACAGCGACCATAGGATCGCCGGCTCGGCGTTGGCAATGCGAACGGTCAACGCTATCGTTGCAGGCATGCCGCTTGGGGAGGATCCTTTTGGTTGGGTGGGCGCCACCCTCGAAGGAAAACTGCGGATCGACGCCGTCGTGGGCGAAGGCGGGTTCGGCGTTGTGTACCGCGGGCACCACCTGGGCTTCGATGCTCCGGTTGCCTTCAAGTGTCTGAAAGTGCCCGCCGAACTGCGCGGCGAAGAACGTGAGCAGTTCCGCGAAGCTTTCATGACGGAAGGACGGCTGCTTCACAAGCTGTCGCGAGCAACCAGTGGCATCGTGCAAGCGCTGGACGTTGGAGTCGCCGAATCGCCGCGGGGCGTGTGGACGCCGTACCTGGTGCTTGAGTGGCTCGAAGGAATGACGCTCGAGGAGGATATCGAGCAGCGGCGCGCGATGGGGCTCGGAGGCCGGTCACTGCACGAGGCGCTCGACCTGCTCGAACCGGCGGCGCGTGCACTGGGAGTGGTGCACCGCATGGGCGTCGCGCACCGAGACGTCAAACCGGCAAACCTGTTTCTATCTCAGGTCACGGACCAACCGACGCTCAAGGTGCTGGACTTCGGCATCGCGAAGGTCTTGACCGAGAACGAGAGCGTGACGCGAGCGCTCGCGTCCACGGGCGCAAGCATCCAGGCATTCACACCAAAGTACGGAGCGCCAGAGCAGTTCACGCGACGCTACGGTGCGACGGGCCCGTGGACCGACGTGTTTGCGCTCGCGCTGGTGTTGGTGGAAGTCGTCAGCGGCCGGGACACTCTCGAAGGCGACGATACCGGGCAGCTCTTTGTCAGTGCGGTAGACGAGGCGAGTCGTCCGACGCTGCGCGCGCGAGGTGTGGGAGTCACGGACGCCGTGGACGCCGTTGTTCAGCGCGCGCTCTCGGTCGAGCCGCGACAGCGGTTTGCCGACACCGACGCGTTTTGGACCGCGCTGCGCGAAGCAGCGGGCACTCAGCATTCCCTGGGTGAGTCCGCCACGGTGTTGGCGTCGCCCGCGTCTCTGCCTTCCGGCGCATGGGGGGGAGCGACCGAACCCAGTCGCGGCGGTCCCAGCACGACGGCCGCACAAGTCGCAAGTATCCCGAGGCCGCCTTCGAAACCGACTTCGTCGCGATCGATGGTGCCAGTGCTGCTTGTGGTGGCAGTGCTCCTGGTGGTGGGTCTTGGCGTGGGCGGTGTGAGCCTGCTGGCTCGCCAGAAAGACGAACCGGCGCCTACGGCCGCGGCGCTCGCAGTATCGATGGTCCCCGCGCAGGCAAGCCCGAGCGGGTCTGTTTCAAGCGTGGACCCGGCCGGCCCCGCGACAGTTCGGGTGGTGAGTATCCGTCCTGGCACCTTTGAGATGGGCAGCGCACGTCCGAACGCCGGCGAGCTGCGAGCGCGCGAAGTGACGATCTCACGTCCGTATCGCATCGACGCGCAGGAGGTCAGCGTGGGCGACTACGCGCGCTGCACCGCGGCCAAAGCGTGCACACCGCCTGGGTGCGCGGCGTCCGAGACGCCGACCGTCGCGATGACCTGTGTGAACCGCGCGCAGAGCGAAGCGTACTGTCGCTGGGCCGGCAAGCGCTTGCCCACGGAGGCAGAGTGGGAATTCGCAGCGCAGAACGCCGCCAAGCTCGCCATCGAGGCAATGAGCGGCGGCGCCGCCGAGTGGGTCGCTGACGCGTACGAGATCGATCTCGGCACACGCGCGGCGACAGATCCGGTCGTTCCCTGGAGCGCGGGCATGAAAGGCGTGCTTCGCGGCGGATCGCCTGGGGCGCGGTCGACGGAGACGTCGTTCATCAAACGCTACGCGTTGGACGCAGAGTTGGAGCGAGCAGGCACTGGATTTCGATGCGCGGCAGACGCGGAGTGAGCCGCCGAGAATCGTGAAGGGCGGGCGCGACGCAGATGGTGGTGTCGATTTAGGCGAGCTGCGGTTAATTCTCCGAGCGCTCGCGTTGCTCGCCGGCTGAAACACAGCGGAAACCGGTGCTGACGTGCCCCGAGTTGGCCTGGAATTTGAGGCGCTTGCTCGCGGCTGTTCTGTCCGGTGCGAAATCCCAAGACCCACCGCGCAAGACGCCCAGGGGTCCTTGGGTTGGGAACATCGGATCGCTGGACTGCCCGGACTGGTACGCGTTCGGATCGTAACCGTCGGCGACCCATTCCCAGACGTTCCCGCCCATGTCGAGGGCGCCGCTCGCCGCTCTGCCCGCTGGGTATGAGCCCACAGGTTCGGTGCCCGCCTTGCCCGCGGGCGCCCGCTTGCAGCCCGACACAACCGTCCGGTCGCAGCCCGGATTGCCGTTGCCCCAAGGGTATTTGCGGCCGTCGCTGCCGCGCGCGGCGTATTCCCATTCGGCTTCGGTTGGTAGGCGCTTGCCCACAAACCCGCAGTAGTCCGCGCTCTGATCTCGGTCGACACAGTTCACGGGGTGCGATCCGCGCTCGGGGTGCTGCCAGTTGCACATCGACGCGAACTTGGCGACTTCTTCCGCTGAAACGCTGGAACTGTGGACACTGGGTGCGCTGCACTTTCGAGCCTCTACGCACTTGCGATAGGCGTCCACGGTCACTTCCGTCGTGTCGATCAGAAACGCTTTCGTCAACGTGACGCGATGCGCCGGCTTTTCGGAAGCACCACCGTCGTCGTCACCCATCATGAAGGAGCCCGCCTCAACCAGATTCATGCCGGGACTGCTCGGAGCGGGCTTGGCCGCGCTCTCAAATGGCGCGGCGACGGGCGCCGCAGAGGCGGACACCGCTGGGGACGGCGTCGCCTCGGGTTTCGTCTTGTTGCACCCGACGAGCAGCAGCAAAGCGATGGCGCTGGGCAGTAGGTTCCTC
>CBDUPW010000447.1:0-5187 GCA_965369205.1 uncultured Polyangiaceae bacterium
GAAGACGGAGGTCGGCACGGTGGATTCTCCGGGATGCTCGAATACGATCGCTGGATTCTGCTTCTCGCCCAGGGCCTCCCAGAAGCCGCGGCCAAAGGCTTTGGCTTGACCCAGCCACTCAGCATAGCCGGCGTCGTCTTTCCAATGCGGCAGCATGCCCCAGTGATGAAAGTGTTTGCGATTCATCACGCCCACAGCGCCCAGGTTCTTGCAATAGTCGACCTTGTCGTCACTGCTGACTACGGCCACAGCCTTTCCGCCAGCCGCCCGGACGATCTGGATCGCCATGCAGCCGAGGCCACCCGCGCCTCCCCAGATCAAGACCGCGTCGCCCGCCGTGATTTGGTTGCCCGCCCAACCATGCAGCATGCGGTACGCCGTCGCACCGACTAGCATATAGGCGGCGGCTTCTTCCCAGCTCAGACGCGGTGGCTTGGGAAGACACTGGTGGCCCTGCACCTTGGTGAACTGCGCGAAGCTGCCAAAGTTGGTCTCGTAGCCCCAGATGCGCTGGGACCCGGACAGCATCGGATCCTTTCCTTTGAGCACCAGGGGGTCCTTGGGATCCCAATGCCCACAGTGCAGAACAACTTCGTCCCCCACCTTCACATGGGTCACCTCAGCGCCGACCTTCCACACGATCCCGCTCGCGTCAGAACCGCCGATGTGAAAGTCCTCTTTCTCTCCCTGCTTCTGCCGCGTCTTGATGACATTGATGGGCACGCCCAGGGCTGCCCAAACGTTGTTGTAGTTCACGCCGGCAGCCATCACGTAGACCAGGACTTCGTCCGATCCAATCTCTGGAACTGGCAGTTCCTCGATCTGAAACGCTTCCTTGGGCTCGCCAAAACGCTCAGCGCGAATCACTTGCGCGAGCATGCGCGCTGGTACAGTTCCAAGGGGTGGGATCTCACCGAGTGCATACAGAGTTTGAGCCATCGCTTGGGCATCCTAGTACATTGCGAGCCCAAGAAACTCCGCAGAAGTTGCGCGACTTCGTAGCATTGACGAGGCCCGGGCCTCGGGCCTATGAACGCGGTTAGCATCAGCGACAGCCACGCCGCGTCCGTCTCACCGCAGATGCCGGCTTGGCGCCCACACCTTGGAGGCCATCCGTGACCGAAGCCCCCGTCGTCCCGCCAGTCATCGACGGCGCAAACGCGCTATCCGTTCCCGTGAGCGCCCTGGAAGAACTGTACCGGCGCGCCCAGCGCAGCGTCCTGGCCCGGGTTCGCGACGGACAGCGCGTCTCTTCGAAGAAGCTCAATCAGCACCAACTGGCGGCCCACGGCCTGGCCTACCTAGCAACGGAGCTCGAAGCGGCGCGACAGCTTACTCATTGGGTGTCCGCACTGGCCACGGCATCCCGCCTCACGGAACTCGAACAGCGCCTCGCTGGCGTGTACGTCGGGGAGCTAGTGCGCACTCTCTCCGGAGGCATCGACCTTGGGCCGTGCGAGTCCATCGCGCTAGAAGACCTCGGACTGACGGATGCGGACCTAGCGGCTACGGTGCGCGCGGACGGCGTGCGCGCCTTTGCAGCCACTTACGCTAGCGCGGAATGCGTTTGCGCCCTGGCGCGCCTTGCGCAGAAGAAGTCCAGCTTCGGCGACACTCTGTTAGACGACGACACGCTGGAGGCGATCCGCACGGAGTTCCGTCGTTTCACCGACAGTGAAGTCGTGGGGATCGCCCAAGACGTACACCGCAAAGACATATTGATTCCGCTTTCCTTGCTCGGCAAGATGAGTGAGCTCGGCGTCTTTGGGCTCACCATCCCCGAAGAGTACGGCGGCATGGGCCTGGGAAAGGTCGCCATGTGCGTGGTGACCGAGGAGCTATCCCGGGGCTACATTGGCGTCGGATCCCTGGGCACGCGCGCCGAAATCGCCGCGGAATTGATCTTGATCGGCGGCACCGACCAGCAAAAGCAGTCGTTTCTGCCGCGCATCGCTTCGGGCGAACTACTCCCGACCGCGGTCTTCACTGAGCCTAACTACGGCTCGGATCTGGCGCACATCAAAGCGCGGGCGGAACAACAGCCGGATGGTAGCTACAAAGCGTTCGGGCAGAAAACCTGGATCACGCACGCGACGCGCGCGGACCTGATGAC
The DNA here is from genome assembly GCA_965369205.1 of uncultured Polyangiaceae bacterium. GTDB lineage: Bacteria > Myxococcota_A > Polyangia > Polyangiales > Polyangiaceae > JACKEA01. Next base: position 2,114 of record CBDUPW010000447.1, read on the forward strand.
GCTCCTCGCCCGTACGGATCCGGAGGAGTCGGGCTACGCCGGTCTGAGCATGTTCTTGGCGGAGAAATCCCGGGGCAGCGAAGAACGCCCGGAGCAAGAGGGCTTTCCGGACGCGGGAATCACTGGCACGGAGATCAAAGTGCTCGGCTACCGCGGCATGAAGGAGTTCGAGATTTCCTTCGACGGGTTCCCGATCAAGGCGGACGGTCTACTCGGCGGGCAAGCCGGCAAGGGTTTCAAACAGCTGATGGCCACCTTTGAAAGTGCACGCATTCAAACCGCGGCCCGGGGAGTCGGCATCGCTCAGGCGGCGCTCGAAGAAGCCTGGAAGTACGCGCAGGAGCGCATTCAATTCGGAACACCCATCTTTGCGTTCCCGCGTGTGCAACGGAAACTGGGGCGCATCATCGCGCGCACCATGGCATCCCGCCAACTCGCGTACTTCGCCGCGAGAGAGAAGGACAAGGGCACCCGCTGCGACTTGGAAGCGGGCATGGCCAAACTCCTCGGAACGCGCGCGGCGTGGGAAGCTGCCGACGCGTGTGTGCAGGTGCACGGCGGCAACGGCTATGCCGAAGAATACGTCGCAAGTCGCCTTCTCGTCGACGCACGCGTTCTCAGCATTTTCGAGGGTGCCAACGAAATCCAAGCGCATGTCATCGCACGTCGACTGCTCGACCAAGCATTGAATGAAAAGGAAGCATCATGAGCGGAGTACGCACAAACGCCTACGGCAGAATGTTGGAGGATTTCCAGGTAGGCGACGTCTATCAGCACCCCTGGGAAGTGAGTGTCGACGACGGCATGACCGCACTCTTTGCCGCGTCATTCCAGGATGCCATGCCCACCTTCGCAAGCCGAGAGTACGCTAAGCAGCTGGGATTTCGGGACCGTCCCGTGCATCCTTTCGTCCTGCTCAACCTGGGGCTGTCGTTTAGTGTGCACGACGTTTCGGAACAAGCCATCGCGCACCTGGCCTATATCGATGTTCGGTTTCCCGAAGCCTGCTATGCCGGCGACACGCTGCACGCATCCAGCAGCGTGCTGAGTGCCAAGCCATCATCGAAAGGCGACCGCGGCGTGGTCGAAGTGCGCACGCTCCTCGAAAACCAGAACGGCACCGTCGTATGCCGCTTTGATCGTAAGGCGCTGGTTCGCGCGGGGAATGTGAGCGGACGGCCCGCGGACGGCCATGCCGCGCTACCACAAAGCGCTGACCCCGCGGGTGCGCTGCCCCCGCCGCTCAGGGAAGGCGTGCGTCCGCTAGCGCACCGCCGCGGGTTCGCGGGTTTCTACGAGGACTTCGACGTGGGCGACGTGTTCTTTCACGGGCTTGGCAAGACGGTGGGGGCCTCCGAGCACATGCAGTTGACCCAACTCTGCCGCAACAGCCACCCCATCCACTTCGATGAGGTCTACTGCAAAGAGAAGTCCTTCGCGAAGACCCGAGTTGTGTATGGCGGACTGGTCCTGTCTTGGGTCCTGGCGCTCACTAGCCGCGACCTTGCGGGGAACGCGGTCTGGGATGTGGGTCTCGACAAGGGCGCCCACCCCAACGGCGTGGTCGCGGGCGACACCCTGTACGCTTCGAGCCAGGTCCTCGAAAAGGAGGATGCGGGCCCCGGCGTCGGTTTGGTCACCGTTCGGGTCGTCGGTACCAAGAACACCACAGGGCAGTCGGCGTTTGTGGCGCCCGGCGGCCTCTTTACGCCGGAGCTTTCCAAGACCGACGGAAGGATCCCGGAGAAGGTGGTGGAAATTACGCGTCGCCTTCTGGTGCGCAAGCGACCCACGTAGTCCCCCATTTCTCGGATCTTTGTACGCAAAAAGGCCACTTTTCGCGGCGAAGCTGGGTAGACTGATGCTCGCATGCCGAACTGGATGGTGCGCAGCTTGGGTGGGGACGCCCAGGGTCCCTACTCGACCGAGCAGATCATTGCGGCGGTTGACGAGGGCGACCTCGGCGTGGAGATCGAGGTGACCCCCGAGGGCGAGGACCGCTGGCTGCCCATCGAAATGGTGCCCGAGTTTGCTGACTTGGCATTCTTTGACGGCGAGACCAACGTTGTCGACGCGCCGTGGTTCGCGGACATGGCCCGTCGTGGCGGGCTCGGCCCAAACCGCAAGGTATCCGAGCCACAGATGGGGGCCGTCAGTGTCACGCAGGCGTCCGCTCCAGAAACGGCCGTGCCTGCGGCCGCCACGCCACAAGCTCCAGCCCCGACTCCAAAGCCCGCGGTGACCCAACCACCGCGTCCAGACAAGACCCTCGCCTCCGCCGCACAGCCTAGCCAAGCTCCCCGCCCGGGCGCCACACGGCCGCTGGGCGTCGACGTCTATGCCGATGAAGATGTCGACACCAAAGTGGTCGCCTCACCGGCAGAGCTTCTCGAAGCCGCGGGCGGCCCCCCGGCCGCCAACAATGAACCGGACCTCGCGGATGACTCGACGATCGACTGGAATCCTCCCTCAAGCGAAGCCGCCAGTGAGCGCTTCGAATCCGTTCCGCCGAGTGCGTCTCAGCCCGGGGACTTGTACGACGACTTCGACGAGACCATGACGCGGGTGGCGGTGCGGTCCGACCCCGCAGAGCCAGCCGTCCGTCCTCCAGCCCCGGGCGGGGGCGTGCTCCCGACCCTCACGATGAACCGCGACTTCCTACCCGCAACGGTGAATCAACCCAGCCACGACGCGCCTGGCGCGCAAGGGGTCCGGCAGGGGGGCCTCGGAGTGGATCCCCTCGCCGCTACCGCAAAGCCTTTTGGCGCCGACCCAGTTCAGCCCTTCGCGCCCGCCCCCGATGCCGCTGCCGCACAGCCGGGCCCTGCGCAGTTGCCAGCTGCGGGGGCATCCTACCCGCAGCAACAGCCAAGCTTCGGTCAACCCTACGATCCTGGGCAACCCACCTATCAGTACGCCGAGGCGCCGGAGGAGACCAACGAGACCGGCGTCAAAGCGCTCATTTTTCTCATCATCCTGCTCGCAATGGCGCTCACGGTGGTCCTCGTACTGCTCATCAACCAAACATGAGCACGGCCGCAGCGCCGACCGCACGTTGGCAGTTCTGGATAGAC
>CBDUPW010000448.1:0-5182 GCA_965369205.1 uncultured Polyangiaceae bacterium
GATCTTGTCGCCGAATTGCACGTCAGGCGGGCGCACCACCGCGCCGCGCATGCCTCCGCCGTAGAATACCGCGCCAACGTACAGCATCGCAGGCACGACGTTCAGGAAGAAACCGCCGCGGGGCTCGACCGCTTCAGGCTCAGTAGACGTGGTCATAGTGCAGCGGTGTCTTCCAACTCGCGATTGCGGGTCTCCGGCAGCAGGAGGAAAATCAGGACCACGGCGATGATCGGGAAAACGGCTGTCACACGAACCGCATTCCCCCACCCTACGTCGCGTGCGAAGTAGCCCACTACCGCAGGAGACAGCACGTAGCCGATGCGACCCAGAATGTTGTTGGACCAGGCGAAGCCATCCCCGCGCAGCTTCGTCGGGAACAGCTCCGTGGTGTAAGCGTTCAGCACGGGCAGCACCGCGCTGACCCCGAAGATACTGAATACCAGCGCGATGGTGAGGGGCACAAAGCCGTGCAAGGTGTAGCTCGAAAACACGCCGACGGATGCCATGCCGAAGATGATCGCCGCGCCGAACTGGCGCCCCACCACGTCGAGCAGCTTCCCTGAGTAGAAGACCAGCGGCATGCTGGCGACCGCCGCGATGGCGATGGCCATGCCCACCTGCCCATCCGTGAGCCCACGCTCGGCGACGGCGAATTCCTTGAAGAAGGTCACGCCGTTTTGGGTGCAGATGTAGGTCAAAAACCAGATCAACCCCAGCTGCAGCACGCGCTTCTTGTGGGGGGTCTTCCAGATCGCCAGAATGGGTCGCGGCTCCTCAGCCGCACCTTGTTGTACGAACCGCTCCGTCTCCTTGAGGTTGCGCCGCGCGTACGCGACGTAGATCAACGGCAACACACCCACGAAATACACGGTGCGCCAGCCCCAGGGCGTGTGATTGAGCAGCAGCGGGACCACACCCGCACAGAATACCGAGCCGAGACTCGCGCAGGCGTTGATCACTCCAAGCACCATGCCGCGCCGCGCCGCGGGAAACTCCTCAGCCGCGATGACCATGCTGGTTGCCCACTCACCGATGAGAAACACCCGTGCGATCATCTGAAAGATCGCGAAGACCCACACATTCGGCGACAGGCCACTCAGGAACGTGAAGATGGTGTAGCCGTAGATCGTCGCGGTCAGCACCTTGCGCCGGCCCCAGCGGTCGGCCTTGCGCACCAGCAAGTACGCAAGCACGGTGCCCACGTTGATGAACGCCACCAGCGCGCCCGCGGCGGCCTCGTCGATGCCCATCTCCTGGCGCAGGTTCGGCAAGATCTGTGTCAATGCCAGAAAGTCGTAGCCCTCGAAAAACGTGGCCACGCTCAGAAACACAAACAGCCGCCGCTGATACGGCGTCAGCGGCGCCACGGCGGTCATTCGATGTTGCCGACCGTCGGGCTCGACGCGTTGGCATGCAGCCTTCGGGGCATGCGTCCCGCCAGAAACGCCTCGCGACCGGCAACCACGGCCTTTTGCATCGCGCCAGCCATCAGCACCGGGCGCCTGGCCTCCGCGATTGCCGTGTTCATCAACACGCCGTCGCATCCGAGTTCCATGGCCACGGCCGCGTCGCTCGCCGTGCCGACGCCTGCGTCTACGATCACGGGAACGTTCGCCTGTTCGATGATGATCTCCAGGTTGTGCGGATTGCGGATCCCCATGCCCGATCCGATGGGCGCGGCCAGCGGCATCACCGCGGCGCAGCCAATCTCCTCGAGCTTGCGACAGACGATAGGATCGTCGATGCAATACGGCAGCACCGTGAAGCCTTCTTTGACCAAGATCTTGGCCGCCTCCAGGGTCTGCTCGTTGTCGGGATAGAGCGTCTTCTTGTCGCCGATCACTTCCAGCTTCACGAGATCGGCAATCCCGAGTTCCCGGGCCAACCGCAAGGTGCGCACGGCTTCGTCCGCGGTGAAGCACCCCGCCGTATTCGGCAAGATCGTCCAGCGCCCCTCGAGCAAAAGGCCCATCATGGAGCCGGCGCCGCGGTCCTTCAGATCTACTCGGCGCAGGGCGACCGTCACCACTTGCGCGCCCGATGCGTCGATGGCCGCGCGGGTTTCGTCGACGTCCTTGTATTTGCCCGTGCCCACGAAGAGGCGCGACGAAAAGACGTGGGTTCCGATCTTCAAGCTGTCATCGGGCATAGCCCAGCGACTAGCCCCGTGGGCGGCAGCGGGCAAGCAGGGTGCTCGGGAGCGAACGACCGGGGCGATCGGGGCAAGCGACCGGGGCAAGCGACTGGGGGCAAGCGACGGGGGGCAAGCGACGGGGTTGCGTGGAAGAGAAAATCGATTTGTATACAAACTATTTTTTGGTGCACTGGATCCCCCCCTTCTCGCGAGTGCGAATGACCGCGTCCGGTGTCGGAGTCTGCGGAAGAGCCAGAGCCGGACGCAGGTGGCAGTGCCGGGGGGCAGGTGGCAGTGCCGGGGGGCAGGTGGCAGTGCCGGGGGCAGAGGTCGCGTCAGGGGCAGCGGAAGAGCCTGGGGCTGGGGCTGGAGGCTGGAGGCTGGGGGCTGGGGTCAGGTCAGGGGCAGCGGAAGACGGTCACGCCGGGTGCGAGTTCTTCCGCTGCGTGGCCCAGGGCGCGCACACGCGCCACTTCGCTGCGCGCGACCAAGAGCACGCCGTCGTCGCTGAGGGAGCGCAGCAGCGAGCTGACCACGCGCTCCGCGGCGTCGTCACTCATGTAGATCAGCACGTTCTTGCAGATCGCCAACTCCCACAGGCCGGGCGGCAGACCGCCCAGGGCGTCCCGCACGCTGAAGCTCACGATCCCGCGCAGCTCCGGCGTCGCACTCAGACCGTCGACGGTTTCATTGAAGTACCGCTCCCGCAGCGCTCGGGGCAAAGGCGCAAGCGCGTCAGGCGCGTAGACACCACTTCGGGCAGTCTCGATCGCCTCGTGACTCTTGTCGACGCCCACCACGCGCAGCGCCGCCGACCCCAGACCCGCGTCCGTACGCGCCGCATCGAGCACCATGGCCAGGGTGAGCGCTTCTTGTCCCGAAGAACAACCCACGGAAAGCCCGCGCACGCGCCCCGCGGGTAGCCAGCTGCTGCGCGCCAATTTGTCCAGCGCCGTCCACTGGTCTGGGTCGCGATAGAAGCGCGTCTCACCCACCCGGAGGCAATCCGCCAACTGCGCCAGACGTCCACGATCCGCGCGCACCAGGTCCACGGCACGCTCCAGACTGCCTGTCTCTGCGACCAACTGCTGCAGCGCGTGTTCGAGCCGCGACGTCACCCAGGCGCCGCTGCGTTCGCCAATGCCGTGTTTTTCTCCGAGCAGTGCCAAGAGCGTCGACAGCGCCGCCCCTTGCGCCGCGTCGCCACTCACTCGTCGCTACCTTCGCCGGAAAACGCGGCGAGCACCGGCGCGTCGAAGACCGCACTGGTGCTGAGCACCGAGCACGGCGGCGGCGTTGCGATGACCCCAACGACAAGCTCCCGGACGGCTTCCGACGCGGTCGACGGCACCTCTGCCAGTCCGCCGTTCGGAAGCTCCCGCAGGCCACCCAAGGCGTCGATCAAAAGGCCTGCTCGGCGGTGGCGCTCCCCGGGCTCGCGCACCACCACGATGCGCGCGCTCTGGTTCGCGGCACTAGCGGGTTCGCCGCCCAGGAGCACGCCGACATCGATGACCGGCAATACTTCTCCGCGCAGGCTGGTCACTCCGTGGATGGCGTCTGCGGAGTGGAATACCTTGGTCACCGGACGCATGCCGATGACTTCTTGCACCTCTTCAACCATGAGGCCGTACAGGCCATCGCGGATACGCACGGCGATGCAGCGGCTTTCACGCGAGCGGTCGACTGAGTTTTCGGCCTGCACGGGGCGGCAACGCTAGCACGCCGCCCACCTTCGCCGAGTCAAAAGCGCTCGGCGCTATTGGGGCCTCGGGGCTCGGCAGCGCGGGCGCGTCCTTCCAGCGCCGATGCATCCACAGCCACTGCTCGGGATGCTGCCGTACGTGTGCATCCAGAGCCAGGGTCGCCGCGTGCATGACCCGCCGTGCCCAGGCGCGCTTGCCCCGCGCCGGCGGCGACCACCGCCCCGCCACCCGCACCGCGTGCCATCCCCCTGGGCGCCGCAGCGGCAGCGCCATGATCACAGGCACACCCGCGCGCGCGGCCAATAGCGCCGGCGCTAGATCCACTCGCGCCGGCGCACCTAAGAACGGCACCACGCTCGTTGCCCGGACGCGCTCGGGAGCTTGATCGATCATCATGACGACCAATTTGCCGTCCCGAAGCGCTTGAGCCACGCCCTGTGCCGCGCCCCCCGCAGTCAACAGCTGCACGCCGGAGTCCTTGCGGATGCGCTGCCAGAGGCGATCGACCCAGCCCAGCTTGAGGCGCTTGGTCACGACGCAGAGCGGCCTCTGACGCGCCACGGCGCACGCGCTGGAGTCCCAGTTGCCGGTATGCGCGCACAGCACGATCGCGGGCCCCTGCGGCAATGCTCCACTCTGCGCGGCGAGTCCGGGTCGCAGGCGCACCCGCGCGCTGGCCAGGAGCTCGAATAGGCCTGTGCCCAGCCCCGCGTACATCTGGGACGCAGCTCGCGCGGGGGCTCCGACTCCGGCCCGGCGCATGGCGCCCAACACCTGTGCTCGGCGTACGCCCAGCACCCGGCCCACGACGAAACCCAGGGCTGCGCCCAGCACCACGCACAGCCAGCGCAGCGGCTGCGGCGCCGCTCCCAACTCGAGCAGCTTGCCCGACGACTGCGGCGTTGTCCCGGGCCCGTCTTTCAAACGAAGCCGGCTTTGCGCGTCGAGCCTTGGGCCGCTTCCGCCGCACCGGCAAACAGCAAGTCGAGGGCGACGACGTAGGTCTCGCCCTTCGCGGTGCGTGCATGCAGCAGATCGCCCTGTCGTTTGATGGCGGCGATGCGGCTGATGGTCAGACTCACGCCGTTGCACGCTCCGTACAGGGTCATATGCCGACCGCTGGGAAGCGCCTGCCAGCCTTCCTTGTCTTTCTTTCCGGCTTCGGCAGTAGCGATCAGAGACGCGAGATGATCTTCAGTCATGGGCGGCAGAACTTGCCTCGCCCACAGCCCGTGTCAAGCGGGACGATGACAAAACGTGGCAGCCGGCCCGGCCACGGGTATGGTCAGGCCATCGTCATGTCCATTCCCGGACCCACCCCCTACGACACACCGGAACCGCA
>CBDUPW010000449.1:0-5176 GCA_965369205.1 uncultured Polyangiaceae bacterium
CGACGCCCCTCCGAGCCTGGGTGTCCCGGTCGATCCGGCGCCGGGCCCGGCAAATGCGGCGGGCGTCAGCGTGCTGCGCGCCCTGCGCACCCCCTTCGAGGCGGAGCACTGGCTGGGACGCCTGTGCGTCACGAGTCTGTGGTTGTGCATTCCCGTCGTCGGGTTGATCGCGGTGCGGGGCTGGGCGAGCGAAGGCATGGCGCGCATGCTCCAGAACCATCCGGATCCGTTCCCGCGCCTGCGACTCGCCGACTTTCGAACTCATGTTCGCCGAGGCATGCCGGCGGCCGCGGTGGAGTTCTTTGGCATCGCCGCGATCCTGTTTGCGATCGGCGTTTCCGTCTTCCTGATCAACGCGGGAGTGTGGGCCACGATCATTTCCGGCGGCAGCCTGGCTCTCGCTTTGCTGGGCGCCGGCGTCGCCCTGGGCGCGGCGCTATGCGCCTGGGTCGTGCTGGTCGCCAATGCGATCCTTACCCGCGCCGAGATCATGGGGCGGTTGGGTCAGGCCCTTCGGACCGGACAGGTTTGGCCGCAGGCGCGCGGCGCTTGGGGGCAGACGCTGCGGGCCTACGCGCTCTTCCTGCCGCTTTCCCTTGGGCTTCTGGCCCTGGGCGGCAGCATCGGTTGCATCGGCGTCGTGCCGGCTTGGGTCGCGGTCCAGATCGCCGCAACCCAGCTTCGCTTTCAGCTGTACCAGGCACAACTGCGGGGCGGCGCCCCGGCGCTGACCGCGCCTTCCCCCCGGCTGCTCCCAAGCGAGAAACGGCTACTCTCCCGCGGCAAGCTGGAGGCGCGGGCGAAATGAAGCCGGTGTACCTAGGCCTGTGCGCGTTGTTCTGCGCCAGCGCTTGCACCCCGACGCCCTCCAAGGACGCCGCGCAGCGCGCCAAGCCTCAAGTGGTCCCGTCGCAATCGGCGCCCGTGCCGGCCCCCTCCGGGTCCGCATCCACGGCGCCGGCGCAAGACGCCGCGCTTGTCGCGCCGGATCCGGGACCACGCGTGCAAATCCGCCCTGGGGGCGCGCGCTCCACTCAGGGCGAGCGCGGCGTCGTGGTGAGCGTGGAAAAACATGCCACCCGCGCAGGCGTGCAGATGCTGGAAGCGGGCGGCAATGCCGTCGACGCCGCGGTTGCCACCGCCTATGCTCTGGCGGTCACGCACCCCAGTGCTGGCAACCTCGGCGGCGGCGGCTTTGCACTCGTGAAGGCACCGGGGAAGCCAGCGGTGTTCATCGACTTTCGCGAGACGGCTCCCGCTGCCCTCGATCGCGCCCGCTTCCGCAAGCTGATCGAAGCCCGCGCGCAAGGGCCGCTCGCGGTGGGCGTCCCCGGAACCGTCGCTGGGCTGGAGCTCGCGCGCGAACGCTTCGCCAAGCTGCCGCGCAAGACCTTGCTCGCTCCGGCGATCCGGCTCGCCAAGCGGGGCCATCGCGTGGGGCACCGCGCGGGATTGACCATCGGCTGGGCCTGGTACGCGCTGCGCAAGGACACCGCAGCGAAGCGCATCTTTGGTCGCGGGGACGCCGCCCTGAAGAGCGGAGAGCTGCTGCTGCAGACGGATCTTGCAGCGACTCTGACCCAAATCGCGAACCAGGGAGCCCCGGGCTTCTACGCAGGGAGCGTCGCGAAACGCATTGAAAAAGCGACGCGGGGCGCGCTTTCTGCGGCCGACCTTGCGGCCTACCGCGCCGCCTTGCGCAGCCCCAATCACGTCAACTACCGCGGACTCGATTTGGAAGTCACCGCCCCGCCCTCCGCCGGCGGGATCACCCTCGCACTGATCATCGATCAAATGCGAGCCCTGCGCGCCTGGCAGTATCCGCGAGACTCCGTGGACTTCTTGCATCTCTTTTTGGAGAGTTCCCGCCGTGCCCAGACCCGCCGCAGGTTTTCTGTGCAGGATCCGGACGCACTGACGGCTGATACCCGGGAGCGTGTGCTCGCGACTTGGCGCGACGCGGCGCCGCTTTTACAGGCACACCCCATCCATCTGGACCGTGCGACGCCTTCCAAGGAAATCCATCCCCTCTACGAAGCGGCGCTCGCGGAACTCGAACACACCACACACTTGTCGGTGGTCGACAAAGACGGCATGGCGGTCAGTATCACCACGACGCTGTCTTCAGGCTTTGGCGCGAAGCTGGTGGCGCCGGGGACCGGAGTCGTTCTCAACAACTCCGTGGCATCCTTCGCCAGCATGGGCGACAACGTGCCCGTGGGCGGGCAACGAACGACCAGCAGCATGTCGCCCGCGCTGGTATCCCAAGATGGAAAGCTGGTCGCCGTGCTGGGCTCGCCCGGCGGCGACACCATCCCGAGCACCGTCGCCCAAGTCTTCTTCAATTTGGCGGACGGCCAGATGGCACTCGAAGACGCGGTGGACGCCCCTCGGCTCCACCACGGGTTTGTGCCCGACGAGGCTCGCTACGAACGGCGGCGGGCGCCGCCCAAGTCGGTGCTGGAAGGGCTGACCCAACGCGGCCACCGTTTCAGCAAGAAGAAGATCCCGATCGGCGACGCCAATAACATCGTCGTCGTAGGCAAAACGGCCTACGGCTACGCCGATCCGCGTGAAGGTGGTCTGGCGCTTGCCGCCAAAGCAGCGCGATAATGAAAAACGCCATGTCGCACTACCGTCTTCGCCGTCGGATCTGGCTCGCTGTCGGACTCACGCCCCTAGCAACTCCAGCCTGCGCGCAGCGAACGCCCGCGCAGGAGCCCGACCCGCCGCGGACGGAGGTTTCCATCAACCAACCGGACTCGGAATTCGCGCAGCCGCCTCCGGACGCGGGCGAACTCGTCGAAACCGACCCCAAACCGGATCCTGATCCCAAGGGGATCCCCGAAGTGCCTGCGTCCGCGTGGACGGTCCAAGCCGCCAGCGGCCAGAGCTGGTGCCCCAAGCGCCCTGTGCGCTGCCAACCCCGCCGCGACACCATCGCCGCTGCAGGTGCGGCAGCCGCCGACCACGACTGCCCCGCTGCCATTGCCGTAAGGTGCGTCTGCACTCCGGCGTCCCCGTGCATGAACCCCGCCGAGCCTTGCAGCGCGGCCTTTGACGTCGACGTGTCTCGAGAGCAACGCCAAAAAACCGGCGATGCGTGTTGCTATTCGCTGCCTCAGACCTGCGTGCCGCCCTATGTCGGTCGTCCGCTATGCTCGCCCAACGGGGACCTGGTGACGGCGCGTTCGATGCTGCGTCGGGACTGGAGCTGCGCCTGGACGGAGTCCGCCAGCGACACGGAAAAGTGGCTGCGTATCGCCGAGCTGGAGCATGCCAGCGTGGCAAGTTTTGCACGGGTATCGCTGTCTCTGCTCGCGCTTGCCGCGCCTGCCGAGTTGGTCGCGGACGTGCACCGGGCAGCGCTGGACGAGGTAGAGCACGCCAAGATCGCCTATGCCCTGGCCGGCGGCAATCATGGGCCCGCGGGCCTCGACCTGGCGCCGCTGGCCCTTCCCTGCACGAACTTCGCAACCCTGGCGCAGGAAACCTTCTTGCAAGCCTGCGTGGAAGAAACGGTTGGGGCGGTCGTCGCGAAGGCGTTGGCCCAGGATAGCGACACACCGCGAGCGTTGCAGCGCATCGCCGCGGATGAAGAGCGCCACGCAATACTCGCCTTTCGCATCTTGGCCTTTGCCCTTTCGCGAGGCGGCGAGCCTGCCGCGGCGGCTCTGGAGGCAGCTTTCGGCCAGGTGGAGTTGGGCGAGCCTGGCAGCACGCGGCGCGCAGCCATCCGAGACGTGGTGTTTCCTTGCGCCCGAGCCCTGCTGTCCGGAGCTCGAACAACCGCTCCGACTCACTCCTCCGGCGCGAGCTCCGCGCGACGGGCCAGCAGCGCGGCGCGTTCTTCTGCCGTGACCTCCGGATAGCGCAAGTCGAGCTGTTCTAGCTTGCGCACGATGATGTCCGCCACGGTGGCACGCATGAAGGCCTTGTCGTCAGCCGGCACGGCGTACCACGGGGCTTCGGGTCGAGATGTTTCGTTGAGGGCCTTTTCGTAGGCGACCATGTACTTGTCCCACAGCTTGCGCTCCTCGACGTCGCGCGCCGAGAACTTCCAATTCGCCTCGGGTTCGTCAATGCGGTCCAAGAAGCGTTTGCCTTGCTCCTGCTCCGAAACGTTCAACCAAAACTTGAGCACGACGGTCCCAGAGGCAGCCCAGTGCTTCTCGAACGCGCGGATCGCCTCGTAGCGAGACTTCCAAATCGCCTTGGCATCGAGGGGTCGCGGCAACTGCTGGCCCTCCAAGAACTCCGGATGCACCCGCACGACAAGGACCTCTTCGTAGTGGCTGCGGTTGAAGATGCCGATGCGCCCTCGCTCGGGCAAGCTGCGATACACCCGCCACATGAAGTCGTGATCGCGCTCTTCGGCACTGGGCGCCTTGAAACTGAAGACTTGGCAGCCCGCCGGGTCCACTCCGCTCATGACTGCGCGGATGGTTCCGTCTTTACCAGCTGCGTCCATGGCTTGGAAAACGAGCAACAGGGCGTGCCGGTCGTCCGCGTACAGCCGGCGTTGCAGCTCGGTCAGCTTCTTGATGCTCTTCTTGAGGGATTTCTTGTTGCCGTCCTTGTCGCGCCCAGACTTCGGAGGCTGCGTCTTCGCGTCCTTGACACGAAAGCTGCCGTCGAAAGGCACGAGATAGGGGCTGGCCACGGGCTTGGTGCTCATAACCAAGAGCTTAGCCGCGTTCAACGCCAGATGTTGAAACCCGTTCTCCGGTCGCATCTCTGGGCAGAAAGCTTCCAAGATCGTGTCCGAAGTGGGCGCGCAGAAGGCTGCGACAATTCGGCACTTGGTGGCTTGCTTTGACGGGGGGAGAGAGCGCCTCTAGGCCAAGCGGTCTTTGGCGTCGCTGCGCAAGCCCCCGGCGTTTCGCGAAGGACGAGGTTGGGTTCGACGAGGTGCTTGTGGGCATCAAGCTCGTTTGGAGCGTGCGGCTGCGCTGCGCCGTAGCTGTACGCGACGTCGTAGCTGGTCTTCTTCTGCGGCACGGTCGCGCCGTTTGGCGTCACCACGTCGTGCGACTGCGTCTTCTTCGTGATGTTGTGTTGGGTTGCCTCCCCTCGTCTCGGCGGCGCTGCGCGCCACCTCGCCGGTCCCCTCCAAGGCCGGACGCGCTCGCATCCGCGCGCCTGGTACTCGGAGCCACGAATGAGATCTCAAAGC
>CBDUPW010000450.1:0-5162 GCA_965369205.1 uncultured Polyangiaceae bacterium
CGCGGTTACGATCGATGGGTTGACCAGCGGAGCGGTGTTCGCGGACTTCGAGATCACGAGCGCGGACGGCGGCGCCGGCGAGTCCAGCATCGGCATGTTGGTGAGCGGTAGCAAGGCCGTGCGCCTCCAACGCGTCGACGTCACCGCTGGCACGGGTGGTGATGGTGCGGACGCGACGGCGTTTGCCAGCGCGGCCGCCACGGGTGCTGCGGGCAAAACGGGCAGCAACGCCTGCTCGAATCCCAGTGTCGGTGGCGGCACTACCGTGACCACCTGTGACGGCGTCCAGAATACGGGCGGCAAAGGGGGTGCGGGTGCAGACGCCGCCGGAATCAAGGGCAGTGATGGAAGCGACGGCACGGTCAAGACCACTGCGAACATCGGCAAGGGCGGCGCCGGCGAGCCTGCCGCTGGCGGTTGGAATTGCGTCACCGGCGGTGGTCAAGTGGGTGACAACGGCGAAAATGGCAGCGATGGAAAGGGCGCAAGCGCTCAGGGCACGTTGAGCTCGACCGGCTACGTTGCCCCCGTCGCAACGCCTGGGGGAAGCGCAAAACCTGGTCAAGGCGGCGGTGGCGGCGGTGGAGCGAAAGCACCAGCTGTTTGTGCCGCGGGACCGATCCCGCCTACCGGCGCCAGCGGTGGCTCCGGCGGAGGCGGCGGCTGCGGTGGCAAGGGCGGTCCAGCCGGCGGCAGCGGTGGCGCAAGCATCGCACTCGCCTCCGTGAACTCCACGAACTTCTCGTTTACGGACGTCACGCTCACCGCGAGTGCGGGTGGTAAGGGCGGCAAGGGTGTCGGAGGTCAGCCGGGGGGAAGTGGCGGCACGGCTGGTCCAGGTGGAACCAAAAACGGAGCGGCTGCCGCGGATGCCTGCCCGGGCGGCCAGGGTGGCGGCGGCGGACTCGGCGGTCCGGGCGGCGGCGGCGCGGGCGGACCGTCGATCGGCCTGGCATACGTCGGCACGATGCCTGACGGGTCGCCCACGATCAGCGTCGCGGCGACCGCAGCCTCGGGCGGTGTTGGCGGCGGCGCGGCACCCGCGCTGAAGGGCGCCGACGGTCTGCTCGCTCCGAAACAGCAACTTTGAGGCACCGACCCGAATCGCGCGCAGCTTCGCGAGCCCCTACGCGGGCCAGTACAACTTCGCGAGCCGAACCATGGAGCGTACATCGGGGTCGAGGTTCTCGTGGTGATAGCGGCAGCCTGGCCGGTGCAGAAGCGTCAGAACCACCGATGGCGGAGTGAAAGGGATTCACCCCGAGCGACGCCAGCACCGCCCTCATCTCCCCCACCACGCCCTGCACATCTCGACACACGAGCTTGCTCGGCACGCGCACTACGCGCCACCCGAGCCGCGCCACCGAGCGGTCGCGCCGAGCATCTGCCGGCTGAGCGCACCGGCGCACCGCTAGGGACAGCAACTCGACGCGATACGTGAAATGTCACCGACGCTCGCGATCGTGGACGAAATGCTCGCAAAGCAATAGCTGCCTCTCGGCGTCCCCAAGGAGGTCTTACGTACGGCGACTGTCGCGTGTTCGGTCTGCTTTGGGGGTTTCGGTCACTTCCCAGACCCATCCCCGCAGTTTTTCCAGGCGCTGCCTCCGTGCCGGCAAAAGTCGCCCGGCTCGAAAACGTGCTCGCTGCTGCGCTGCCCAGGCGCCAAGCGCAAAACCGTTCTCTTTGTGGGTGCTGGGTACATACGCGGTGCCTTGGCGCTTCTTGTATCGAGCCAGCAGCTCGAACGCTGCCTCCCACGCGGCGTCAGCGGGATCCCACGCCCAACCGGCGACGCGCTCAAGCATTTGCGCTCTTTCCACTTCGAGGCGTCCCTGACGTCGTTGAGCCCGCTGGCGCGCGACCCAGTTGCCCAGGTTGAAGCCTGTCTCTTGGTGACCGAGCGGCGGGCAAGCGTGTCCTTCGCGCGCTTGGTACGCGAGAAGCGCATCGAACCCTCTCTTCCAAAGATCCTGGATTGGGTCCCAGCTCCAGCCCGGCAGAGCAGAAAGCATACGCACCATGTTAGGTTCCAACGCACCGCGTCGGTGCAAGACGCGAATGCGAGTGACCCACGCACCTAGCTGCAGCGAATCCGAAACATACGCCTGTGGAACGAGAGAATGTCCTTCAGTTGCGACAAATCTACTCAAAGCTTCAAGGAGCTGTTCTTCTTGGCTCCAGGCCCAGCCCTTCACGGATTCGAGCCGCCGCACCCGGTCTGCTGAAAGGTGTCCAGATCCATGCAGTCTGCGCTGCCGTGCAACCCATTTCCCGAGTCTCATTCCCTTTTCGATTGTTTCGCTTGGGACGTTGGCGTCGCCGGCACGTTCGGCATATTCAACAAGCCGAACAAAATACTCTTCCCAAGCGTCACCTCGTGGTTCCCAGGACCAGCCTGACAATGCCTCAAGTCGTCGAACCCGCTCGGGACTCAGCGCGCTCTTCCGATGCTGCCTTCGTTGCCTGGCAACCCAGTTGCCGAGGGGAAACCCCTCAAATTTCACGGAAGCACCAATGGCTGTCGTGCGATTGAAGCGACTGTAGTCCAGGAGCTTCTTGAACCCCTGCTCCCACTGCTGCTGCAATGGATCCCACTTCCAACCTGGTAACTGCTCAAGCCTCTCTTTTTGACTTGCTGACAATTCGGCCCGAGCCGTTCTCTGGGTTTTTATCCATACGTCGAGCCTGACGCCTGCTCCAAGCGTTTGACGAGGAACCTCCACGTGTCCGGTTTCGTTCGCGAACTGTCGTAGGGCTTCATAGGTCCGGTCCCATGAGTCGTCTGTCCAAGACCAACCGGCGATCGCGGCTAGGCGATCTGCTCTGCGTTTGGACAGTCGTCCCGATTTGAACCACTGCTTCTGGACGGTGACCCACTGTCCAAGCCGCAATCCTCCCTCGCAGTGATTTTGAGCTACTCGTGTATGCCCGTGATTGTGGGCAAAGCGCTGCATCGCCACGAAGTGCCTGTCCCAGGAATGCTCGCGCTGGTCCCAAACCCAGCCCGGCACCGAAGCTAAGGCATCGCGTCGCGCCGGGGCCAGAAGACCGCGCGCGTCCTTCGCTCGCTGTTTGGACACCCATCTGCCCAATCGGACGCCACGTTCAACATGGTCGGCTGGCACGCTTGCGTGGCCCTCGCGCGAAGCGTAGGCAGTTAGCAATCCGAATTGCTGTTCCCAGCTTGCAGTCGTTGTTTCAACGATGCGGACGGTGAAAGCGTCGCGGAACTTCTTCCCAACGAGAGCAGGGAGATCAAAGTGCAACTTCCCAGGCGCGCGCAGCCGTGTGTGGCCTCGGCCCAACTGGCGGCGGAGTTGGTCCAGTTCCGCCGCCAGAACATCATCGTGCGCTCGCAGGGCATTGAGCACATCCCACACCGGCTTAAACTCGGATCCATTAAGCGCGGCCTCAGCGCTCTTGCTCGGGTCAATGAACACCGGCAAAAGCACTGTGCCCACCTTCTTGTCGGGCGCCTTGCGAATCGCTCGGCCCACTGCCTGGACGATATCCACGCGCGAACGTCGAGTGTCTATGAACGCAACGCCGTCGAGGGAAGGGACATCCACGCCCTCGCCGAGACATCGCGCGTTTGACAACACACCAAGTTCGTCGGCGTCAAGCGCTCGAAGGCGATCCAATAGCGCTCCGCGCTGCCCAGTCGACATCTCGCCGGACACGTGTGCGCAAAACAGATGTCCCTTCGGCCGCCGCCGCACAGGTAGC
Organism: uncultured Polyangiaceae bacterium; assembly: GCA_965369205.1. Lineage (GTDB taxonomy): Bacteria > Myxococcota_A > Polyangia > Polyangiales > Polyangiaceae > JACKEA01. The sequence continues at coordinate 3,730 of CBDUPW010000450.1, forward strand.
CACTCGACCGTGTGTGGCAAGGCTTCCGAGAATTTCTTCGCGGCTTGGACTCTCGAATGAAACGTGATGACGCTGCGCAGGTTAAACTTCCGAAGTGCGCGTGCGACAGCGAGTTGGCTCGCCAAAATTCGCGCGTCGGTCACGGTCTTCCCGTCCTGGGTGACGATGCGCGCTCTACGAGCCATCTCCCTGCAGTCCGCAGCAAGAACGCCCACGACTGCGACCTGATAGTCCGTGAGCAATTGCCTTCTGATGGCTTCACTAAAGTGCAGGGAATGGAGCAGAGGGCCGTAGACGTTCACATCATCCATCGATGCAACACCCCAATCAGATTCGTCGGCTTCCACCTGCAAGCGCTCTGTGAAGTATCGAGGCGTCGCGGTCATGAAGATCAGCTTGCGAGAGCGAATTCGCTTTGGATCAAGGACCGTCGCGAAGTCGGAAGCCGCAGGTCCAGCAGTCCGATGGGCTTCATCAGCGATAGCCAAATCAAATCCCGGCACGTTTCGCTTCTTGAGGGCTAGCGCGATCCGTGGCGACGAATGGTAGGTTGCGAAGACAATCGCCCGTTTGGAGCGTCGGCGGAGAAAGGTTGAAATTGCGGTGGGGTCCGTGGTCACCGGCAGGCCCAACTCGGACGTGTGCGACGTGGCATGGTCTTCGCCGGCCACAGTTTCGTCTGAGCAAACTGCGAGTGCGTCAAACTGACCCGTCGCATGGGCCGCCCACTCACGAAGGGTTTGGCCGAGCAATGACAGCGATGGCACAAGCACCAGAGTCCGCCTCGATTTGGTCTTCTCCGCAATCCAAAGCGCAACCAGAGTTTTCCCGGTGCCACATGCCATGACGACGCGACCGCGGTCGCAGTCTCGCAAGCCTCGCACGGTCGCGAGCACTGCCTCACGTTGGTGGGCACGGGGTAGATTTCGCGGTGGCTTGGCACTCCGCAGAGAAGTCGCTGAGGCAGGCCAATTGATGCTCCGTCGCCGGAGATCGGAGAGGAGCAGATACCCGCAGGGCTTTTCCTGCTGGTCCATCGTTCGTCGCGCGTTTTGGCCCATGCGGTCCGTGGTTGCCAGCAGGAGACGAAACGCAATGCATCGTCGCGACGACTCCGTTAGGAAAGTGTCGACGTCTGCCTTTGTAACGCTGGTGTTGGGCGAGTAGGCCTTGGCCTGGATCGCCCAAAGCTCACCGTTGTTCGCTTCCGCAATCAAATCGATCCCGGCGTCAGGCCCCCATCGGCCGGGCCAGGCACCCCACAGCCAAACCCTGCGCAGTTGGCGTTTGTAAATCGGATCATTCTCAAGGAACCATTTGCAGACCCTCTCCCAGTGCTTGCCGCTCTGATCGCCAGACAGCGAACCCAACAACATGTCGAGGGATCCCGATGTCATCGATTGGATCACACCTCGAAACCCGACCGTGTCAAG
>CBDUPW010000451.1:0-5112 GCA_965369205.1 uncultured Polyangiaceae bacterium
GGACTGCGCGGGCTCCTCGAACCGCTCGACAATGCGCACGCGGTGGCGGGTTTCGTATGCGGCGACCATGGCTTGTTCCAGGCGCAGCAGACGGGATCGATCGAGCCCCAGGTTGTCCGCGGCCTTGTCGAGGCGCACGCGCTCGTCCGCGGTGATCACCCCATCGGCAAGCGCGTCGGCGAACAGCTCCTCGTACTGCTGCTCCAAAGGCCCCAGGCCCAAACCTCCGCTGACCTCGCCTGCCACAAAGCCGGCACCGTGTTCGAACGAGCTCTGATTGGGATCCGTCATCCTACATTGTCCTCCACCGTACGACCTCAGTGGGCACTTTCCCCCAGAACGCCCCTCTCGTTCAAGCAGGTGAATTGCATCCCGACGTGGTACGCTGAGGCGCAGCTTTGAGAAGGAGTCCGATCATGCTTCGTCGTTGGTCCGCGCTATTCGCTAGCGCATGCGTGCTGGTGGGGTTTTCGGCGTGTAGTGGTGGTGACGATGGCGGGGGTGGGACCGGCGGCTCTGGCGCCAGCGCCGCGGCCAGTGGCAGTGCGGGCCAGGCGGCGGGTGGAGGTAGCGCCGGAAACGGTGGACAAGGCAACACCGGCGGCGGCATCCAATTCGACTCCGGCAGCGGCGGCGCGAACGTCGACGGGGGCTGCACTTCGTCGACCGCCGTGGGCGAGCTCAAGCCGGCGAATCTCCTGTTCGTGATCGATCGCAGCGGCAGCATGAACTGCAATCTCCCGAGCGACGGCCAATCCTCGGCGGAATGCGAAGTCACTCCCGTGCCGAAGTTCGCGGGCAAGCCCACCAAATGGGAACTGACTCGTGACGCCCTCAAGCTAGCTATCGACGACCTACAACTAACGGGCAACGTCAGCGCAGGCATGGTTGCGTTTCCGAAGGACACCACAGACTGCGACGTCGAAACCACGCCCAACGTTTTGGTGCAGACCCTCGACGCAACCCAGAACACGGCCCTCGACGGCTTCTTGGATTTCATCACGCCCAAAGGGTCCACGCCGATGGCCGGCGCCACCATCTTGTCCTACGGCTACCTCTTGGCGCAGCTCAAGGCGGCCAAGTTGCCGGGCAATACCTTCGTGGTTCTGCTGACGGACGGTTTCGAAACCTGCAAACCGAACGAGATCAACAAGCTGCTCAACACGGACGTGCCCGCGGCGTTCAATGCCTTGGGGATCCGCACATTCGTCATTGGTGCACCGGGAAGCGAGAATGCCCGCGCGCTGCTTTCTCACATTGCATCCGCCGGCGGCACGGCCGCCTCCACTTGCACCTTGCCCACGGCCCCGGCCGACTGGAGCCAATGCAATTCAACGGTCCCCCCCGCGGCTTGCCCCACTGGGGATTGCCATTTCGATATGACCACCAGCAAGAACTTCAGCCAAGACCTGAAGAAGGCCCTGGACACCATCAGCGGCAACGTTCTCAGTTGCGAGCTCGATGTGCCCGCGCCCCCGGCGGGCAAGAAGATCGACTTCGATCAGGTGGGCGTGCGTCTGAACGCTTCCGACGTACTGCGCGATGACTCTGCGCCTTGCGCCTCGGGCGCGAACGGCTGGCAATTCAGTCCGGACAAGACGAAGATCTTGTTGTGCGGGACCGCATGCGACGACGCGAAGAAGCCCAACTCGAAGCTCGAAGTTGTTCTCGGCTGCCTCGTGGACGTGCGCTGAGTTGGTCGAAAGTCACAACGCGGTGGTTGGTCGGCTCCGCTGCGTGCGCTGTGCTTGGGTGCGCTCCCTCGGCGTTGCAGCAGCCGACGCAGCGCTCTGACCACACAGTTCCCGTACTGCGGCGCCCCGCCGCAATCCCGTCGGCGGCCGCTGTCGACGCCGGCGCAGCGCCCCTGGACGCGGGCGCCGACAGCCTCGCCACGCCCGAGGGCGATGTCGACGCGGGCCCGGCGCTGCCGCTGGAGCGTATCGTGATCGAGCAGGCATACAAACTCTACGAGCGGCCGCGGCCAAAGGGAAAGGTGGCCGCAGCGGGCGCCGACGAGACCCTGGCCCGCTGGAACGTCGGGGGCAGCAGCGACCCGAACTTCATTTCCAGTCGCAGCGGCTACCACCCCGGCGCACGAGTGCGCGTTGATACTCGGGTGCTCGCGGGCCGGCTTCCCACGCTACTGCATCGGAATCGCAGGACCGGCCGCTACCCCAACGTCCTGAGTGAAACCAGTCTGCTGGCACGCTCCCGCAAATATGGCTACTGGCCGTTCCGCATCTGTTTCGAAGACGGCCTGCGCGAAAACCAAAAGCTCAAGGGCAAGACGGCGATCCGCATGACGATCGATGGTCGCGGCCGCGTCTCCGCAGCGCGCCTTTTGTCCACCAAGCTGAAAGACCCTTTGGTCGCTCAGTGCCTCGTGGATCGCAGCCGCGCCCTCACCTACCCGCCGCCACCCCGTGGACGCTCGATCCGAGTCGAAATGACCGTCGCGCTGTGGCCCGGTGATGCCCCGGTGTCGCGCATCGGGCCACCCCGGGGCGAAACCCACGAGAATCCGGGGCAAGTCGACGAAGCAAAACTGCGCGGAGCACTCGAGACGCTGCTACCGGACGTCGCGCGTTGCTACGCCGCGGGTCTAGCGCGAGACCCCGGCGTCTGGGGCCGGCTCGCCTTCCGACTCGACCTTTCCGAGCAGGGCAAACTGGGCCCGGTGCGAGAGTATGAAAGCCGATTCCCGGACCGAACCGTGCGCCGCTGCGTCGCAAAACACCTCCGCGCACTCGCTCTGGGAGTGCCCAAGGGCGGAGCGCTGTCGCTGGTCGTGGCGTACCGTCTCGGGAGTCCCCCAGAGCCAGCGAACGCCGAAGCGCCGGCGGATGCCGGATCCGCGTCGCCATCGGGCGCCGGCGCGTCGCCATCGGACGCCGGCGAGGACTAGGTCCGGGCAACGAGTGCGGCGGAGCAATCTAAAAGATGTCATTCACAGGGCTGCGCACTACTCCACTTCGCTGCCATCTGTCTCGATCGTGTCGCCCGCTCTGCGCGGCGCCCGCGCGCCGGCCCTGAGGTGTGCGTCTTCATCGAAGGCTGCATCGTCACTGAAGCTTGCCAGCTGCACCTGACCCGAGGCGATCCGCGCGTCTACGGCGCGGCGCACGCGGGCGGCGATGGGTCGACGGGTGACCGGCACCAGCAAGAGCAGACCGGTGATGTCCGTGAGCACGCCCGGCGTGATCAGCAAGGCACCCCCGAGCAGCACAAGCACACCTTCGACAATGCCGGTTTCTGGCGCGCGCATTTCGTCCAGGGCCGCGCGCCACTGTCTGTAGACGCGCATGCCTTCACGCTTGGCCAGGCTGCCTCCGAGCAGACCGGTGACGACGGTGATGGCCACCGTGGGCCAAAAACCGATCAGAGATCCGACCCACAACAGCAGATACAATTCCACCAGCGGGATGACGACAAACGCGATCAAGACGTAGCGCACAGGATCCGGCCACCATCAAACCACGGCGGCCCGCAGTGCACCATCGACCTGCCAGGACGACGCCACTGCCGCTCCAGCACTCCGAGCAAACGCGTCGCAACGCACAAACAGCCGCCCACACTCCGCCCTGGCGCACTTCGGCACTCCGAGCAAACGCGTCGCAACGCACAAACAGCCGCCCACACCCCGCCCTGGGGCACTTCGGCACTCCGGGCAATCGCGTCGCAACGCACAAACGAAAACAAGGCCCGCGCGCCGGAGCGTGCGGGCCTCGTTTGGGCTGCTCGGAACTGAATCAGCCGTTGCCGGCGTCAGCCGGAGCGCCGCCGGTGCCCGTGCCGCCCGTGCCCGTGCCGCCGGTGCCCGTGCCGCCGGTGCCAGCGTCCGTGCCGCCGGTGCCAGCGTCCGTGCCGCCGGTGCCAGCGTCCGTACCCGCGTCACTGCAGCTAGCGATCCCCGCACCCGCTTCGGGGTCGGCGGTGGGCGAACACGAGCCGGCCCGCCCAGCCTGTGTGGCGTTGGCACTCGCCTCGCAGATGTAACCCGAGGGGCACTCTGCGTTGCAGTCGCACAGGGCTGCGCAAGCGCCTATGTCTCCGGTCGTTGGCGAGGCGCCGCCAAGGTCGAAAACGAGCGAGCAAATACCGTCGGACTTCACTCCGGGTGCGGTGAATCCACAACCCGGCGCGCCGAGCACGCAAAGGTTGCTGCAGAAGCGCTCCGTGGACGGCGTGATTCCGACGCAGAAGCCCTTGCATTCGCTCGGTTGTCCGGTTGGCGTTTGCTTGCAGGACAACCCAAGATCCTTGCCGGTCACCGCTTGCGTCGTGCAGAGGCCGGTGCTCGGGTTGCAGCTGTGTCCGGTGGGACAATCGGAATCCTGGCCGCATCGGGGATCACATGCGCCGAAGGAGTCGTGGCACATGTTGTCAGTGCCGCACAGTTCTCCTGTTGGGCACGTGTTGCCCGCGCCGCACGCGCCCTTGGTCGCCGACCGAAGAAACACGTTGCAACCCACGTCCGCGCGCTGTTGGCACTTGTCTGGACCGAACGGAGTCCCCACAGTGCAACCGCCGAAGCAGAACCCACCAACGCACTCGGCCGTAGCACCGTGCGGCTTGCATTCGTCGGGCGTAGTGCACGTGGCGCTGCAGTAGCCGTGCGCCGGACCTTCACCGTCCCACGCGCCAGAGTCCGGCAGGATGCAGGTGAGCCCAGTTCCACATTCGGCGTCACCGGTGCACGCGAGGCCGAGCTTGGTCGCTGCTGGGCCGCCGCCGCTGCCACCCGTGGCTCCGCCGGTTGCGCCGGTGCCGCCGCCGGTCGCGCCGAAGCCGCCGTCCGTGAAGCCGCCGCCGCTGCCACCCGTGGCTCCGCCGCCGCTGCTGTCATCACTGCTACACGCGAAGGACGAACCGCCAAACGACGCTGCGAGCAAACCCAAACCCAACCAAGGCAATACTTTTTTCATTTTTTTTCCTAAGCCTCCTACCGACCCAGCTCACCGACTCAGCTCAGCGCCGGGCACTTAGCACGGTCCGCCGAGCCCACAAAGTCATACTTCCAGATACTCCGCTCCAGAGACCGGAGTCCCTAAGACACCAAGCCAAACTTTACTGCCAGATCGCCGTCGCGCAACTTGCGTGCGCGGCGGC
>CBDUPW010000452.1:0-5097 GCA_965369205.1 uncultured Polyangiaceae bacterium
TATGACGGAGGCGCTGCAGCGCACCGATGGCATCGAGATCCGCGGTTTCGGCAGTTTTACGGTGCGGCCGTACAAACCCTACGCGGGTCGCAACCCCCGAACCGGGCAGGCCGTGCCCGTTCCGGCGAAGCGGCTGCCGTTCTTCAAAGTCGGCAAAGAGCTGAAAGAGCTGGTCAACGCGAGCCAACACATCGCGCTGCAAAGCGACGAAGACGACGACGACGACTGAGCGGCGCGGCTGCGCTGCGCACGGACTCCCAGCTCGGATATAACGCTCGCGTGGATCCTCAGTCACAACTCGAAGTGCTGTGCCGCGGCGTCGTGGACCTGCACCAAAAGGAAGAGCTGCTCGAACGTCTTCAAAGCGGACGTCCACTCAAGGTCAAGACCGGGTTCGATCCGACGCGACCGGATCTGCATCTCGGCCATACGGTGCTGATGCAAAAGATGCGCGCCTTCCAGGAGCTCGGGCATCACGTCATCTTCCTGATCGGCGATTTCACCGCCATGGTCGGCGATCCCACCGGGCAGAACGACATGCGGCCGCGGCTCACCCGCGAAGAGGTGCTTGCCGCAGCCGATACCTACCAGGAACAAGCCTTCAAGGTGCTGGATCGGGACCGCACCGAAGTTCGCTACAATAGTGAGTGGCTCAGCCCGCTTTCCCTGGACAAAATCATCGAGTTGGCCGCAAAGCGCACCGTCGCGCGCACCCTCGAACGACGCGACTTCCGCGAGCGACTCGAACAGCACCGCGACATCTACCTGCACGAGTTCTTGTACCCACTGCTTCAAGGCTACGACTCGGTCGCCCTAGAAAGCGACGTCGAGCTCGGTGGCACGGACCAGCTATTCAACTTGATGGTGGGCCGCGACCTGATGCAGCGCTACGGACTGCCACCCCAGATCGTGATGACGACTCCGATCTTGGAGGGGTACGACGCCAAGCTCGAGAACGGGCAAGTCGTTGGCAAGAAGATGAGCAAGAGCGCAGGCAACGCCATCGGTCTCTTGGAACCGCCCACGGAGATGTTCCGCAAGCTCATGCAAATCGACGACGCGGTGATTTGGCGCTTCTTCGAATTGCTCTCCGCGAAGTCCACGGAGGAAATCCAAACGCTGCGCGACGCGGCCGATCCCCTGGGCACGAAGAGCGCCTTTGCCGTCGAAATGATTGAGCGTTTTCAGGGCGCCGACGCCGCAGCGGGCGCAAAAAGTTCCTTTTTCTCAACCTATCTGGGCGACGGCGTGCCCGACGACGTCCCGCAGTGTGACGTGCCGGGCGACGCAGACGGCGTGCTGCTCGCCAAAGCCCTCAGCCAAGCAAAGTTGTGCGGGTCGAACAGCGAGGCGCGGCGGATGCTGCAACAGGGCGGTGTGGAAGTTGAGGGCACGCGCGTCACGGACGCCTTCGCCAAGCTGGCCCAAGGTTCGGAGTCGCTGGTACGGGTTGGCTCCAAGAAACGCCGCTTCTGTCGGATCCGAGTCATCCCCACGTGAAATCGGCGTGCATCGCCCTGGCGGGTGCCCTCGCTCTGACCACGACGGTTTGCGCAACGGGCTGCGGCGACCGCGCGGCCGCTCCGGTCGTACCGCAGGCAGGCGACTCTCAACTGCACGATGGGCCACTCACGGACTACGTGCCCGCCGCAGGGTTGCGCTGGCTAGCGGTCGCCCGCCTCGACGACCTCGCCAAGTCCAAGGAACTGGCCCCTTCCCTCGAGCTACTCTTCCCGAAACAGCGCGTGGATGCGTTCCGCGACGGCAGCGGCATCGATCTCCGAGACACACCCGAAGCCATGGCCGCGGGTTTCGACTACGCCACGCTCTTCGCCGCGCGCACAGACCAAGTGGCGGTCGTCGAGGAGAAGTTTGCGGTCCGCCTCACCACGGAACCGAAGATCACATCGCCATACCCCCTGCTGCGAACCATTACCGGGATCGTGGGCAGCAAGCCGGAAACGCTTCTCACCTTCGACCAACGCTGGGCCCTCGTCAGCGTGGGCTCACGCACGCCCATCAAGGTCGCCACCCTGTTTGCGGCAAAGCGTTTGAAGAAGACCGTTCCTGCACTCTCCGGTGCGGCCCTCTCGGAGCTCCCCGACAGCTTGCACGCAGCGCCCCTGCGCATCTACGCGCCGGGCCCATTTCAAGGCGAATGGGCTCGCGGCGCCGCGGGGATCTTGGCGTCCGCCACGGCCCTGGGCGTTGCCGTGGAACCGGCGCCTGGGCAGACCCTGTGGGTGACGATCCACGTGGCCGGGGCCTGGACCGACATCGATGACAAGAGTCGCCTCGCTGCGGCTTGGGCGCAGCTAGCGGCGGATCCCTTGGGACGACTGCTCTCTTTGGATGACCCAGCCGAGGCTCCCGAGTTTTCCGCAACTCCTGAGCTGCTGACCCTGAAAGTCCGCCTGCGAGCCCCTCCTCTGGCCCAGGGGCTTCGTGCCGCCGTTGTGGCGGAGGTCGACGAAATCTTCGGACTCGAGAAAAATTCCGATTCTGAGAGTGATTTCAAAAAGTTAGACCCCAAAAACGCCAATTGACCTAGCAGGGCGGAAGGTGGTAGGAGGCGCGGTCCTTGGCTCTCGTGTGAGAGCTGAGCAGTACAGGGAGTGGCAATGCAATCGCAGGTGAGTTCCGAGCCTCGGCTGACGTTCAAAGGTGGGGACATGGCGGTTCATCCCGCCCATGGTGTGGGGGAAGTCGTGGCTGTGGAGCAGCGGGACCTCGGTGGTCGCCCCAGCGCTTTCTACGTCCTAAAAATCATCGATACAGGTCTGAAAGTCATGGTTCCGACTGACGCGGCGGAACGAGTGGGCCTGCGTCCAGTCATGAAGAAGCGCGAAGCCGAGAAGATCCTCGGGATCTTGCGGGCTCCGGAGGTTGCCGTCGACGTGCAGCCTTGGAACCGACGCTTCCGCGCCTACACGGAGATGCTCAAGAGTGGCCTACCGGCGGAAATCGCCAAGGTTCTCCGGGACATGTACCGTTTGAAGTTCGACAAGGACCTGTCCTTTGGCGAGCGGCGTTTGCTCGATCAGGCTCGTAGCCTGCTCATTCAAGAGCTCGCCCTGGCCAAGAAGGTCCAGCGCACGGTCATCGAGGGCGAGATCCTCGAGATCTTCCAAGCCTGAGACAAGGCACAGCGTCGCTTGGTGTCGGCTTGATTTGGGGTCGAGGCGAAGTCCGTCGCGGCAGCCCTAATCTCACCTTATCCGACATTGGTGCAGCCGAGCGCTGCGCCGCGATGGGCTCAAGCTTCGAGCGCGAGGCCCGTTCAGGATCCATGAGACCATGGAACCCGCACGCCACCTCGTTGCTTTTGGCCAGTTCCGCCGCGCACAACGCATTCGACTGAGTGTAGCTGCCGACGAGTCAGCCTTCGCCCTAGCGCTGGTGGAGGATCCCGAAGCGGCCGGCGAGTGGCTGAACGCCCACCAACCGCACGCCATTTTGGTCGATGCCGAACGCGCCGACGCGGCCGGCGTGGCGCTGGACGCCCGAGCTCGTGCCCAAAACGCCCGCGTGCCCATCATCGGCCTGACGACCGCTGCAAACGACCTGTCTTTCGGCGATGTCTTCAGTTGGGGCGGCGACGACGTGGTGGGGATGGGCGGGAGCTCCCGCGGACTGGTACAACGACTGCGAGCCTTCCCGCGCACGGCACCCCAGCCCCCGAGCAACGGGCGCGGCACAGCCGTCGTGGCCGATTGCGATCGCACGCGACGCATCGTGCTGGGCAGGGTCCTTCGCAATGCGGGCTACTCCGTTGACTTTGCGGTCACGGCACAAGAAGCCGCGGATCACGCGAAGGCTTCCGGTGCTTGCCTCGTCGTCGTCAGCGCAGAACTCGAGGGCGCGACTCCAGACCTGGTCAAGAGCGCGCGGTCCGAAAACGACAAACCTGTCTGGATCCTCAGCTGCGCGCCCAAGAGCCTGAAGCAAAACTCCGAAGCCCTAGCCGACGTCGAACGTGCCGCGGCCATGGACGGATACGCGCCTTTGGAGAACGTGGTGTTCTTGGCGAACGAGCTGTCCTTCGCCGCCAGCGCGTCGCGCCGGGCCAGCGCCCGCCTGCTCTACGGCACCACCGTGGCCTTCCGGCCCGCAGGGCGTGAAAGCGACGACCACGGCTACAGCTACAACATCAGCGCCGGCGGCCTGTACGTGCGCACCCTCGCGCCCCCAGAGGACGACTTGGTCTGGGTTGAGCTCTGCCCACCGCGCACCGAGCGGCGCGTACGCTTGGTAGGGCGCGTGGTGTGGCGACGCGGTTTCGTCGCGGCGGACACGGCCACGGTCCCGCCGGGCTTCGGCGTGGAGATCGTCGACGGCGCCTCGTCGGACATTTCTGCCTGGAAGGCCGGCTACCGCTCGTTTTGCGAAGCCGTCGGCTGAGCCGGCCGGCCGCCGCCGCAGCACAGCGCGCCGCCAAGCGTCACCGTTGACTCGGCCGGCCGCCGCCGCAGCACAGCGCGCCGCCAAGCGTCACCGTTGACTCGGTCGGCTGCCGCCGCAGCACAGCGCGCCGCCAAGCGTCGCCGTTGACTCGGCCGGCTGCCGCCGCAGCACAGCGCGCCGCCAAGCGTCACCGTTGACTCGGCCGTGCGGCCGCAGCACAGCGCGCCGCCAAGCGTCGCCGTTGACTCAACCCGCGCCATGGCCGCCGGCGGCAAGTGACCCAAGAGCCGCAGGTGTTCGCGCGCGGATTAGCCGCGCCAGCGCTGCCAGCGCGGGGGCTTCGCCACAAGTGCTCGCACCTGGACATGCGGCCCCGCGCGCGCCGATCCGCGCCGGCGCGCCAGCGCGGGGGCTTCGCGACAATCGTTCGCGCGTGTACGTGCGCTCCCCAAGCCGCGCCGCGGGGGCTTCGCAACAGTGCGCGCCACCTGCGGTCTCTTCCCCGTTGTCCGCGCCGGCGCGCGTGCTTCGCGACACGGTTCATTGCTGAAATGGCGACGGCCAAGTCGCCGGCCCGTGCCTTCCTTCCTCTTGCCGAACGTGCGCGCCGCCTCCAGTCCCCTTCCCGTTCATCCGCACCACCAACTGCAGTCCTTCCTTGGGTTAGTTCCTGGGGAGAACTCAAGCTCGAAC
>CBDUPW010000453.1:0-5073 GCA_965369205.1 uncultured Polyangiaceae bacterium
TGGGCGACCGAGTGCGTTTCGAAAAGCCAAAGCCGGCCGTCGGCGATTCACAATCGAGCGAGGAAAGCGGGGCCGTTCGCGCCGCAGCACTGTATCTGCAGGCCTGTGAAGGCGGCCGGCCAACCGCCTGCGCGCAGCTGGCCGCGATGCTCCAAACCGGGGAGGGAGTTGGAGTGAATCTGGAGCAGGCCGAGAAATTCTACGACAGGGCCTGCAAAGGAAAGGTCAAACTGGCCTGCGTTAGCTTGGGCGTACTGCTCGCCAGCCAGGGCCGACGCCTGAAAGAAGCTCGAAGCTTGCTGGAGCAGGGATGCAACGCGAAGCATGCGCCCGCATGCGCGTATCTAGCGACGCTGTACTACGAGGGCAGTGGTGGACCGCAAAACATCGATCGCGCCATCGAGCTGCTCGGTCGTGCCTGCGACGCCAACCTCATGGAAGCGTGCACCATGCTCGGGACCGTTCTGGAACGTTTCCTTGATGACGATGCCAAGGCGCAGCAAGCGCGACGCGTGTTTGAGAATAGCTGCAACTCCGGGGACTCCCTCGGCTGCGCTGGCCTGGGGCGGCTTCTCTGGTCCGGAGCGGGAGGCTCCAAGGACGAAGATCGCGCCCTGTCGCTGTGGGTGCGCGCATGCGATGCCGGCGTCGGGCGTGCATGCTGGGATCTGGCGAACGCCCACAAACAACGCAAAGAAGACGGCGCGGCGAGCCGAGCGCGCAGTCGCGCATGCAGCCTGGGTATTCCAGAGGCGTGCACGCCCTCACCCTAGGCCCTTGCTAGATCCAGCCGGGCCATCAGCACCCCCCGAAGCCTAGACGGCCGACCACTTTGGTCCACGGTGGAGTAGGCTGCGCGGAGCCCGTGAAACTCCAAAAGATCAGCGCAGAACTGAGCAAAGCGTGCGACGGCATGCGTTTTGGTGCCCCGGTGACGCATATCTACAATCCGCTCAGCTACGCGCGGACGCCACACGAACAGTATTTGAACAAGTGGGGCACCGGGAAGAAACGCGTGCTCTTCCTGGGCATGAACCCGGGGCCCTTTGGCATGGCGCAGACAGGAGTGCCCTTCGGCGAGGTCACGTCCGTGCGGGAGTTCCTGAAAGTGCATGGCCGGGTGAACAAACCTGAGGGCGAGCATCCGAAGCGTCCGATTCTTGGCTTCGAGTGTTCCCGCTCGGAGGTCAGCGGCGCACGACTGTGGGGCTACTTCCAAACGAAGTTCGGGACGGCCGAACGCTTTTTTAAACACCACTTCGTCATCAACTACTGCCCGCTCATCTTCATGGAAGAGAGCGGAAAGAACCGGACTCCGGACAAGCTGCCCAGTGCGGAGCGGGAACCACTGTACGCCGCATGTGATCTCGCGACGCAACGAGTGGTCGAAGAGCTTGCTCCGGAGTGGGTGATCGGCGTCGGCGCCTTCGCGGAAAAGCGCGCTCGACACATCTTTGGAGAGGATGCCGTGCGTATTGCGAGCATCTTGCACCCCAGCCCCGCGAGCCCGAAAGCCAATCGGGGTTGGGCTGAATTCGCGGAGCAGCAACTATCGGCGCTTGGGCTGGAGTGAAAGGCCTCCAGTGACCGAGCGGGCACGAACGACGCAGCCGTGGCTTGCGTGGGGCCTCGCGGTATTGGCGGCAAGCTGTGTTGCGGTCATCGCCGCGTGGCGATTGTCCCCGCCGGGCGACGAAGGCACGAACGAAGCCTCCTTCAGCGGCGCCCGCGCCCTCGCCTACAGTGCCCATGTGGTCGGGAACCTGCCCCATATGGTGGCGTCTCCGGAAAACCGCGCGGTCAAGCGCCGCCTGCTACACGAGCTCGGATCGAAGACAGCAACAACCCAGCGCGGCACCGTGTGTGGGTCCCATGGCAGCTGCGCACTCGTCGAGAACGTCTTGTTTCGCCTCGAAGGTGCGAACCCAAGCCGCGAAATCGTAGTCGCGGCCCACTACGACTCCGTCGCGGCAGGTATCGGAGCAGGCGACGACGGTTCCGGCGTTGGGATCCTGCTCGAGCTCAAGCGCGTGCTCGAACGGCAAGGGCCCTTGCCGCACCCGGTAACGCTTCTCTTCACGGACGGCGAGGAACTGGGCCTCCTGGGTGCAGAGCTCTACGCACGCAATCTCAAAGATGACGCCGTTGAGCGCATTGCGCTCAATGTGGAGGCAAGAGGCACGTCTGGCGCGAGTCTGCTCTTTGATCTCGCGGATCCGGACGCGGCCATCTTGCAGCGGGTTGCGCCCGCACTCACGCGAACCTTTACCAGTTCGCTCTTTCCCCTCGTCTATCAGAAGCTGCCCAACGACACGGATCTGACGGCGCTACGGCGCGCGAACATTCGCGGCATTGGCTTCGCGTTCATCGGCCGCGTTGACAAGTACCACACCAGCGATGACGACCACGCCAGCGTCAGCGTGGCGAGTGTCCACCACCAGGGCCGAAGTGTATATGAGGCGACGCAGGCGCTGTTGGACCCGCGGCCTCTGCATCGCGTGGATCAGCTCGAAGTTTTCTTCGACGTCCTGGGCTTCCGACTCGTGCAGCTCTCGGTGGCGGGCGCGCGCATCTTGGCGCTGCTTGCGCTGTTTGTTTTTGTCGCCGGCGTATTGCGCGCGCGACACACAGGCGCCCTGAGCGCCCGGGATCTAGGCCGGGGCGTTTTCGCGGTGGTGCTGGGGCTCGCGCTTGCGGGCGCATGCGGCGGTGGATTGGAGTGGGTTTGGCGATACACCGGCGCTCTGCCAGGCCCGTTCTTGGCAAAGCAAGGGCATGGCTACATTGCTGTGCTCGCGGTCGCGGCGGTGGCAACTCACACAGCTTCGATGGCCACGCGCGCTGCGCCAGCGGCAAAGCTCTTTGGCGCGTTCGGATTGTTTTGCATCTTGGCAGCCGTGACGGCGTTCATGGTTCCGCAGGCGTGTTTTCTTTTCTTGGTGCCGGCTTGCGTTTCAGCAATCACGGTGCTGTTCGGGACTTCGCCGCGCGCTCTGCAGCTGAGCGCTGTGCTCTTCGCCCTGGCAAGCACTGCTTTATGGGCGCCCCTTGCTTTGCTGCTATGCGACGCCATCGGCCTGACCTCCCCGCTGGTATTGACGCTCGTCCTGGCGACTTCCGTCACTCCTGTCGCCTCAGCCCTGCCTACGCTGCGCAGCGAGGATGGCGGACGGCGGCACTGGATGGCGCTTGCGCTCGCTTGGGGTTGTGTTCTTGCGGCTGTGGGCAGCTTCGTCTTCGCCGACAACTATTCGACGGAGACAAAACAGCGAGTGAACGTCGCATTGGAGGTCGACGCGGACACGGGCCAGAGTCGGTGGCTGGTGGACGCACAGTTCGGCCCCGTTCCGCCGGCATGGTCAGACGCCTTCGGGCTGGTATCGGCTTCGGACTGTCGGGCGTTCCTTGGGAGGGCAACGCGATGTCAGCAAGCGCCGGCCCATGCGGCTCCGCTGCAAGCTCCGGCGTGGACGGTGCTCGAGGCGATTCGGCTCGATTCCGCGCGTGTGCGTCTGGTTCTCGAACTGCGGTCGCTTCGGGGCGCGCACTTGTTGTCTCTCTTCTTCGACCCGAGCCAGTCCGTCTTTTCGATCCGAGTGAACGACATGCCCGCAAGCATGCGGCCGACCACGAGCGGCAGCCTTCTCGCCCTGGCGCACCCTCCCGATGTGCCACTCCGAGTGGAGTTGGTTGTGCCGGCCGGACCCTTTGAAATGCAACTAACCGACCACACGGCCGGATTTGGCGCTCAAACTCTGCCCGCGCCGCGCCCCTCAGAGGCGGTGGCTTCGCAGTGGGGCGACTCTACCGCTGTTGTTCGCCGCATCCGCATCGGACTCGCGGGTCCTGGAAAATCGCGGTAGAAGGCGGCTCCTTTCGGAACCACTCTGGAGACCTGACGCTCGTGCCGACGTTTACCTGGGACATTGACCCGATCTTCTTCCGCATCGGGCCGCTTGCGCTTCGTTACTACAGCTTACTTTTTGTTGGCGTCTTCTTGGGCGGCTACGCGTTGCTCAAGTGGCAGATCGAACGCGGCGGCGGCGACGAGGAGGATGCGGGCGACTTCATCGTCTACGGGGTGCTGGGCGTGCTGGTCGGCTCGCGGCTGGGCCACGTGCTCTTCTACGACTTGGACAAGGCGCTGAAGGATCCTCTTTGGGTCTTCCGCATTTGGGAAGGGGGCCTGGCAAGCCACGGCGCGGTGCTCGGCCTCATCTTCGCGATGTATTTATTCACGAAGCGCCGCGGCATCCCGTTTTTGGAGGGCTCGGATCGATTTGCCTTCTCTGCCGCCCTAGGCGCCACCCTGGTACGTGTTGGCAACTTCTTCAACTCGGAGATCGTCGGTCGTCTCACCGATCAAAGCTGGGGTGTGCGCATGCCGCGCTACGATCGCGGCGTGCCGGAAGCGCCGCTGCGCCATCCTAGCCAGTTGTACGAAGTCGCGCTCGGGTTGGTGGTGCTGCTGTGCCTGTATCTGTGGGACAAGAAGCTCGGCAAAGAGAAACGCCCGCGCGGGGCGCTGATCAGTATGTTCTTCATGCTGTACTTCCCTGGCCGCTTCGCGGTGGAGTTTTTCAAAGAGCATCAGACTCTGGAACCCACCGGTGTGCTCACGATGGGGCAGTACCTGAGCATTCCCGGAGCGCTCTTGGGCGCCTATGGCCTGTGGTGGAGCTTGCAACGCAAGCTCCCGGTAGGCTGGGAAGCTCCCGGCGGGCGCGACGAGGACGACGAGGACGACGACGAGGAGGACGACGACGACGACGATTTGGACGCCGTCGATCGCCTTGAGGATGACGTGGACGACGCGCTGGCGGGCGAGAGCGGCGAGAGCGACGACGATGACGACGACGAGCCCGCCCCCAAGAAGCCTGCCGGCAAGCCGAAGTCGAAGCGCAAAGGCAAGGCTAAGAAGAAGAAGCAAGCGATCACCAAGCGTCCAAAGTCCAAGCCCGCGCCGCCTCCCGAGGACGACGACGACGACGACGACGACGCGCCACCGGCGAAGTCCGACGCAAAGAAGAAGTCCGCACCGCCTCCGGCCGACGACGACGACGACGACAAGAA
>CBDUPW010000454.1:0-5068 GCA_965369205.1 uncultured Polyangiaceae bacterium
AGTCCGGCGCATCGTCAAGGTCCGGCGCATCGTCAAGGTCCGGCGCATCGTCAAGGTCCGGCGCGACGACGAGCGCCGTCACATCTTCGAGACGCTGAGCCCACACGCGCGGTGGCATCAGCTGGGGCCAGGACCGGCTCTGGCTCGTCGAGGCGGCGATCCGCGAGCGTCTGCGGTAGCGCAGTGACCAGAGCCGCGTCAGCCGCAATGCTCCGGCGGGCCTTGGAGCCAGGCTCCCGATCTCAGCACTCGGTCCCGGACCGGAACGTGAACCCGGGGAGGTGGCTCTGCCGCTGTAAGACCGACGAAGAATAGTCTCAGGGAGTGAGCACGACTTTCAGGTCCCAGTACTGCCAGCCGTTTGAAGCGCCTTCTTGCGGGTTGTCCCCAGCGACGAAGCCGAGAAACATGCCCAGCCGGTCGGTGGCTTTGAACTCGATTGTGGCGATGTTCGGAGCATCCTTGATCGTCGCCACGATGCTTCCCGCGTTCCGCACTTCGAGCACGATGCTCTGTGCCTTGGTGTCGAACACGTAGTCCAAGTCGTACCATTCGCCTTTCGTGAGCGATGCTTTTGCAGTGAGCTTCGCTTTGTCCACGGGCTTTAGGCCGAAACCATGGCGCAAGAGGACGTTGTTTGAGCGTACGAACATGGTGTGCGCGAACATGTCGAAGGGTTTGCTGCGTTCCAAGTACAGCACCGCGTAGCGCACAGCCGTTGGATCTGGTGACCAGCCGCCGTGAAAAAAAGCCGGACCGAAGCGTGCAAGCGGCTGTAGCTGCCGGGGGGCACTTTCCAGTCGTAGAAGTATTGGTCCGCACCAGGAACCGGTGCGATCACCAAACCGTCGACGATGTGACAGACCGAAGCGGGTGGGCACGCACCTGCATCGGCTGCGGAGTCCGCCACTGAACTGTCCGTTCCCGTCTCGGCCTCGCTCGCATCTCCAAAAACTGCATCTAGCCCGACGTCGCTATGAGCGTCTTTTTGCACCCTTGCGTCGACCCCGCCATCCGCGCCGCCAGGTTTCGGCTCCGCATCAACCTCAGACTCGCCGCAGCTCAGCGGGAGAGCAACCAGCGCCCCAAGCAACAGCTTCCCAAGTGCGCGCCCCATCAGGGAACTATGACATCTCTTTGCCGGAACGTGGGCTGGATCAACGACAGGCATCCGCAGGGCGCCGGAGCTTGCGCCGCCTCAAGACCCACCCGCGCCCCAGAGCTGTTCCAGCAGCGCCGAGCAGCCTTCTGCCATTCCATCGTTGCACATGGCGGCGGAGGCTCTTCCGGTGCTTTCTCATGGGCAAGTGGATACCGCAGGCGCGGCCCTCAGCTGCGCAGCTCGTCGCGGCCGGACGCCGCGACAGAGCCGCGCTGGGCCATTACTCAGCTACACCAAACGCCATTGGCCTTCTCACACTGGGACTTCAATGAGGCCGCGTTGCCGCTGCCCGTGTAGTAGCAGGTGTCATATTTGACCGCGCTGTTGTGGCAGCAACCCAGGTCCGCCTTTGGGCAACCGGAGCCATCCGTCCACGTGCCGGTCTGATTGCACACAGTCTTCAAGATGTCGGCGACGCCAGCGGCTGAGTATTGCTTGCACGTCTTGTCGGGATTCACGCAGTGTGCCGCCACATTGGTCCCGCAGGCGCCCGCGCCACCGGCGCCGGCACTCCCAGAGGCTCCGGCACTCCCAGAGGAGCCCGCGGCACCGCCTGAACCAGCCGCACCAGCCGTTCCACCCGCGCCGCCGGACTGACCCCCGCCCCCTGCGCTGCCAGCAGTTCCGGCACTGCCGGAAGAACCACCGGCACCCGCGCTGCCAGAGGAGCCACCGGACGCGGCACTACCGCCGGATCCTCCACTGCCCCCGCTGCTATCGTCGCTACTGCAGGCGACAGCGAAGCAGCTGCAAGTTGCCAGAAAGACGCAAAGCGAACCCAAAGTTGATTTTTTCATGATCCGACAAGAGTGCCATTTCTGAAATCGCTTCGTCAACCTTGCGTCGTCCGCGCGAGCGGCTGCGGCTGGCGAGGCTCTGAGGTTGACGTCCGGCAGCGAGTCCGCGGAGTCCGCGGAGCTCGCGGACGCCATCGACGACCATGCGATCGCGCGAATACGAGTCCGTGTCCTTTGGCTCGCGTCTTTGGCTCGCGTCTTTGGCTCGCGTTTTCGCTCGGTTTTCGCCGCCTGGAAAGACGGAGCGACTCGTCCTATGACTTGAGAGTGAGCAGCGCATTTCCCTCCCTCGTCATCCACGCCGATCGCTTCGAAGCCCAGGGCCCCTTTGCCGAGGCCCAAGCGGCATTTTTGGATCCGGACGCCGCCGAGGTCGCGCGGCTGTCGAAACTGCTGAGCGAAACGCGGGCCGGCGTGGTCGCGCACTTCTACATGGATCCGGAACTGCAGGGCGTGCTGACCCGCGCAGGGCACGAGCATATTGCGATCTCGGATTCCTTGGCGATGGCGGACAGCGCTATCGACATGGTTGAGGCCGGCGCACGCTTTGTCGTGGTGCTTGGCGTCGACTTCATGAGCGAAAATGTGCGCGCGATGCTGGACGCCGCGGGCCACGGCGCGACCCCGGTGTACCGCGTCGCCGAAAAGGCCATCGGCTGTTCGTTGGCGGAGTCGGCGGAGTCTGACGCCTACGCCGCATACCTGACCCAGGCGTCCGAGACCGCGCCGTCCCTGCACGTCGTGTACATCAACACCAGCTTGGCAACGAAGGCGCAGGCGCAGGCGTTGGTGCCGACCATTACGTGCACGTCCAGCAACGTGGTCAAGACCGTGTTGCAGTCCTTCGCGCAAGTTCCCGACCTGCACGTGTGGTTCGGGCCGGACACGTACATGGGGCAAAACTTGTACGACCTATTCCAGTCGCTGACGGAAATGTCCGACGACGCTGTGCGCGCGGTGCACCCAGCCCACGACCGCGAAAGTGTGCGCGCGGCGCTCTCCCGCTTCCACTTTTTCAAGCAGGGCACCTGTGTGGTGCACCATATGTTTGGCAGCGCCGTGGCGGACCGTGTCGTCGCCGACTACGCCGACGCACATGTCACTGCGCATCTGGAAGTGCCCGGGGAGATGTTCCGGGTCGCCCTCGACGCTCAGCGCGCTGGGCGAGGCGTTGTGGGGTCGACCAGCGACATATTGAACTACATTGACGGGCGCGTGGACGCGGCGCTGTCCGCGAAGAGCCCTGAACGTATCAGCTTCGTGCTGGGCACCGAAGCGGGCATGATCACGTCGATCGTCGACAGCGTGCGGCGGCGGCTCGCGGCGGATGCATCCACGAAGCTGTCCGTGGAGATCGTGTTTCCGGTCGCGAGCGAGGCGATCGCGCAGACGCCGGGGCATGAGCTGCAACTCGTGCCGGGGGTGGCAGCAGGAGAGGGCTGTTCGACCGAAGGTGGCTGCGCAACCTGCCCGTATATGAAGATGAACAGCTTGGACGCGACGCTTTCACTGCTGGAGCGCTTGAGCGGACCGCCGTCTGCCCTCGAGAAGTTCTTGCCGCGCCAATACACGGCACTCGTTAAGGGCCACGCGGTCGCGGAAATCGGCGGCGAGCCAATCCTGCATATGCGCGGGTTCCAAAAGAGCGGCTGCTTGCCAGACGCGCTGCTTGCGGACATTGCGTCTCGCGCGCTGTCTCGGCCCGCATAGACCGCGCGGCGGGCCGCGCTGCTAATCGGAACTATTCGAAGCGGCCGCGTGGTCCGGCCACCACGTTTGCGCAGCGAGCTGGCGACCGCGGAGCGCCGGCGCGGCCTGTGCCGATTTGTTGTGTCGATCTTTCGTAACTGGAATTGTGCAGCGACCGAGGAAAACGGGAGCGTTCTCGGGTATGTGCATGTGTGAAGCGGTGGGCGTTACAACTACAAATATAATGATTTCAGGCACTTGTAGCTTGAGCAGGCGCGCCCGGTACTGCACCATGAATTTAGCCGTGACTCTGACTCGAATCGCCGTTGCTCTCGCCACCCTCAGTCTCACTGGGGCTGCTTGGGCCGAAGACGCGCCGAAGGCAGGCAATGGCTTTGGTCTGTCGGCCCCGGATTCGAGCTTGCCAGCGTCGCTGGCGCTGCCGGCCGCCGGAAACGTGGCGGAAGTGGCTCCAACGCCTGAGGATGCGGCGCCCAAGAAGGCCGCTTCGCCCAAGCGCAGCTGCACCAGCGCCAGCTGCAGCTACCGCTCGCTGTTGGGCCAGCTGGTGATCACGCGGGACCTCGAGCTGCCGGGCAGCGAGACGGTTGCGGTTCGGCTATTGCCCACGTCCAGCGCTCTGGCGGGAAGCAGTCGTTCGACCATCGTGGTGCGTCCCCGACTGCAAGACTCGACGTACGGCTTTCACCTGGCAGCCCGCTTCTAAACGCATCCCATCCCCGCCAATTTCTAAGACGGCGTCTGGTTGCGGGCGCCGCTTTGTCTCGTCGGCGCTTCGTCCCCGAGCGGCTGCCACGAACCGACGCGTGGCGGCGCCGCCGGAGTCCGAAACGTCACTGCACGTCGTCGAAGCTCGGGAGGTGCCCGAAGTTAAAGCTGATGCCGGCCATGTAGGTCAGGGCCTTGGTGTCGCCGAAGTTCCTGAGCAGCGTCACTTCCGGATGCACGGCGAACTTCTTCGACGCACGGATGTTCAAGCCCAGACCGATGCGCGCGGACAGCCCGTCGACCGTGGTCGCCCGCTCGAGATCACTGTCCCCGATGGAATCGGCGCTGACGAGCGAGTACACGACGCCGGGAGACAGGACAAAGGACAACGCCTCGCCAGCGTTGAAGTCGATCAGTACGGGGCCGTGGAAGTAAAATACGTTGATCGACGTCTCTGACTCGCTTGTTCCGACCTTCACATTGTACCACTGCACGCCAGGATCCAGCGCAAGGTCGAGCCGGCCCTTGAATAGGTTGACCTTGGTGTCGAAGGCCAGCGACGACAGGTTGTTGACGTGAAAGCCCAAGTCGACCTGGTCGGCGACCCCCCAGCGCAGGTGGTACGACGGTGGCAACGGGAGAAAGAACTGGATGTCCGTGGTTCGGGTCGCGCCGGTCGAGTCCGTCGTTT
>CBDUPW010000455.1:0-5063 GCA_965369205.1 uncultured Polyangiaceae bacterium
CGAAGAATGGCTAGTGGCGGCGCCGCTTGCGGCGCGGCTGGGCGAAGCCCAGCGCCCACTAGGTGGCAGCTTTTCCCGCTGTCGGCTGAGGAGGTTACGGCCGAACGACGAGCGTGGTCGGGTCGCTGCCCGTGATCGCTTTGACGGAGTCGAAGATGAGCTGCTTCACATACTTCGGGTTGTGGATGCCGTTGGCGCCGCCGCGGGCAATGATCAGGTAGTTGTAGAGCGCGCCCGCCTGGTCCGCCGTCAACCCGGTGGCTCCGGGTCGAGCCGTGTCGTGCGCGAAGTCACTGTCTGCAAGCTCGGACGCGGAGAGCGCCGCATAGGGCGCCGACTCACTACGAGTCAAGTAGCCAGCGGTGTTGAGGGCCGTGCGCAGCTCTCGGATGTTGATCTTCATCGCGCTTTCGCCGTTACTGATGTCGAAGGTCGTCGCGCCCGTGTGGCAGCCGGACGTGTTGCACGTGCTGATCTTAGCGTAGAACGAGTGGTCACCGATGTTGCCGTTCGCGGCGACGCCGGGCATGTGACAGCTGACGCAGCCCTTGGCGGCCGTCGCGTGCGCCCCGGAGCCGTAGGTCAGGCCTGTGTACTCGTAGCCGCCTTTGCCGGAGAAGATGTCGGCCTGCGGACCTTCGTGCGGTCCCCAGTAACGGTTCGTCAGGTTCGTGCTGGCACCGATGTAGTTGGTCACGTCCTTGCGGGACTTGTGACACCAGGTGCAGGAGTTGCCCGCGCCGTATGCGCCAGCCGCCGTGCCGTCGGAAGTGCCCACGGCAGAACTCTTCTCGATGTAGGCCTCGTCCGTGGCGCCGGTCGGCACGCGCAGTGGGAAGCTGCCTGCGGTGTAGGCGGCGCCGGTGTTGTGGGGATCCGTCGCGGCGGTGACGCTGTGACAGGTGATGCAACCCACCTGTGCGACCGTCGCCTTACCGGCGTACGACGACTCCGTGATGCCGTTGTCCGTGCTCTTCTTGTAGTTGATTTGGCCCTTGGTGCCGTTAGCCGGCCCGGTCGTGCCAGTCACGACGAAATTGTCGGCAACGCGCTGCTCGATGGCATCCACCGCGTGGCAGTTGCCGCACGTGCGCTCGCCGGTCCAAACCGCTACCTCTTCCCCGCCCAGATTCGCTGCGTACACAGCGTAGTGCGTGCTGGTCTTCCACTGCTCCACGATGCCGGTGAAGCCGTGGCAGGGCGAAAGGCAGCCGGTGGTGAGGCCACCCTCGGGGATGCCGCCGTCGAAACCGGGGCCGGCGGGGCCTGTGGGGCCGGCGGGGCCGGCGGGACCAGGAGCGGTGCTGGCAGGACCGGCGGGGCCTTCTTCGCCAGGGGGGCCGGTCTTTCCGTCCGCACCGTCGCTTCCGCCACAGGCGCCTAGGGAGGCCGCCACCAACGTTCCGATGCCCAAGAATATCCAGCTGGTTTTCATTGGATTGCTCCCTTCGCCGCGTGCCCAGGTCGTCGCGCTTCATGCAAGCGCGATGACAAATCTCCACCTGATGCTTATACCGCCCAAAAATCGCGATCGTTAGCGCATTGTCTGCGCTTTTAGCGGTCTCTTGCGGCAATCGGGCGCAGTGAATGCGCCACTGCAAACTGCCCGTCCGCAACGGCTGCCGGCGCGTTTTGATGCGCGCAATCTTCGCGCGATTACTCGGCGTCCCGCTCTGGGCGCGCCGAGAACGGGCCTTCGGGCGGCGGCTCGAGGCCATCTTTGGTCTGGACCGGGGTGCGTCGCACCAAATCGACGAGCACTGCCACTAGGTAGCAGAGGAAGGCGGCGACCCCGAGGCCCTGACCCACGCTCATGGCGGCGATGACCGGCAGCGGACTGGGGTCGAGAATCGACCACGCAAGCAGCGCCAGGCCCGCGAGCGCAAGCACGCACGCCACCTGGATCAGGCGAGTGACCGAGCGCTGAGCCAGAGTCCGCGTGATCCGGTTCATGGCGCCGGCTCCGAAGCGCTGGTGGCTGGAGCGGCACTGGGCAGCGCCGACGCACTCGGGACGGCGGAAGCAGACGGAGCAGCCAGTCCTCCCGGCGTCGGCTTGGGCTTTCGCTTCTGCTCCTCAGTCTTGGAAAAGGGATGCGCGAAGCCGTGACAGCCGGCGCTCGCGCAGCTGACGACGTTTTCGTCCAGCTCCTTCTTCAGGGACTCGTGATCCGGCACCCGGCGCCAGTCGTGCAGCGTGCTGGTGTGGCACTGGCGACAGTTCAAGTTGTCGTAGGGCTTCTTTAGGTGGATCTTGTCCTTGGCTTCCGCCAACGACATTTCGCGATACCCCTTGAAGTAGTACTCGTAGACGTGGCGCATGCCGCCCGCCTTGGTCAGCACGTAGCCGTACATTCCGTAGTCCGCGTGGCATACGTAGCAGCTCTTGCCGCCGAAATAGGGATTGCGCGAATGACGCGCGCCGAGAGATTGGGAATCGAGGGCGACGGCGTCATCAAAGTGCGGGATCATCACGTGGCAGGAGCCGCAGAACTCCCGGTGGGTCGTGGCCTCCATGCCCACGAAAGTGCTCGACGCCCCCGCGATGCCGGGGAACACCCCGAGGCCCAAGAGCAGCCAGAGCTTGATGCGCAAGTCGAGCACGGGGCGCTTCAACAGGTATACAACCAGGATCACTGCCGCGATCCCCGCGCACCCAAGTGCGACTATGCCTAGCCAGTGTTGCTCCACGTTGCGCGGAGTATCAGGGAAGAGCACGGCTCGCGGCAAGTACTCGCGTCCCCGGCCCGTCCACCTCTTCACCTCTTCCATTCTGATCAGAGGCCAACGCAATATTCGCGCGACTAGTTTGTCGCCGAGTTTCTTTCCCTCCCGCTATGATGCCCGCGATCGTGCAGCTCCCCCAATCGCTCCTGACGGCGCTTCTAATAGCCGCTCTGCCCCTGGGCATGGTCGCCGCCTGCGCCGAGGCGGATCCGCAACCGCCCGGCACGGCGTATGCCCCCGGACGTGGCGTGAACGTGCCGCTCTCGTGGCAGGAAGCACGCCGCGTCGATGGGCACCACGAACATGTGGTGATCGAGAAGATCGCCTGCGTGAAGTGCCACGAACTCACTCAGACAACCATCAAGGGACTGCGCAAAGACGCCTGTGTCGAGTGTCACGAAAAAGAAGCCAAGTCGGTCCACGCACAGAAGCACGCCACCGAGCGTTGGGGCCCGGACGCAAAGAGCGACTGTCTGGACTGCCACGCCTACACTCTGAGTGACGACTACGATGGCGGCCTCGATGCGGGGCCCGACGCCGCGCTCGACCCACACCCCGCGAGCGACTGCGGGCGTTGTCACGACAAGGAGCAGGGCGACGTTCCCGCCGTGCGCGTGCACGGGACGCGCGACTGCTTGAAGTGCCACCAACCCCACAGCAACGAAAAGCCCAAGTCGGCGCCGTGCAGTGAATGCCACGGTGACGTCGAAACGACCCACGCCGCCCAGAACCGTTCTTTGGTCGAGGTCTGTACGACCTGCCACAAGAGTCAGCATGGCCTGATGGCCGAAGCCAAAGCGGCCTGCGCCGACTGTCACTCCAAAGAAAAGCCAATCGTCCCGGCCACCGCGCTATTCGAGGACGGGCACACGGACTGCGTCGGCTGCCACCAGCCGCATCAGTTCGGAAAAGCCGAGGCAATCCTCTGCCGCAGTTGCCACGAAGATACGCACACCCTAGGCGCGCCGCGCGTGCGCGCGCACAACCAGTGCAACAGCTGCCACAACGCTCACGACGTGAAGAACAGCCCGGATCGGGCCTGCGCCAACTGCCACAAAGACAAGAAGCCCGATCACCCCAAGAAAGGTGCAGCCGGCACCTGCGTGGGCTGTCACGAGCCGCATCCCCCAGCGGGTCGCCGCCACACCCGTGCGCGCAACTGCAGCAGCTGCCACCAAGAGGCGCGCTCGGATCAAGATTTCCACGGCAAGACCGCCTGCCAGAAGTGCCACACGCCGCATCAGTTCAAGCGCGCTCTCTCCGACCTGACGGCGTGTAGCAACTGCCACGCAACGCAAGTGACCCTCGCGCGTACGCTGCCGAAACACACGCGCTGCCAAGACTGCCACCAAGGTTTGCCGCATCGCCCCAGCGCGCTGACGGCATCCTGCGCCAAGTGCCACGACAAAACCGGGGCGCAAGTCGTCAAAGGCCACACCAAGTGCGCCAGTTGCCACGAGCCGCACGGCGGCAAAGTGCAGACGCCGTGCCGCGACTGTCACCAGCAAGAGCACAAGACCGCGCCGGCGGGACATCAGAATTGCACCAGCTGTCATCAGCCGCATACGGGCTCCGCGGCGTCCAAACCCTGCGTCAGCTGTCACAAATCCGAAGCCAAGTCGGCCCACGGGCTGCTCAAGCAGGGCTGCGCCTCGTGCCACAGTGCCCACGGGCCCAAGGGCGTGCAAAAGCCACCCGCATGTGCCACCTGCCACAAGAGCCCGGACTTGCCCGGGCTGCACGCGGTGGCCAAACACAAGCAGTGCAGCCAGTGCCACACGGGCCACGGCCCGGCCGCAGGAGCCACCAAGGCAGTGTGCTTGAGCTGCCACGCCGACCAGAAGAACCACGAACCCGGCGCCAGCAGCTGCGCCAGCTGCCACTTGTTCACCAAGTCGCGCTGAACTCCAACTTCGGCCCGCTCGAAGTCTCGATACCGCGCTAGGGCAGCGCGAAGGTCACGATGCCGTCGGCGTGCAACTCTGGCTTCAAGAACGTGAAGTTATCAGTGCTGATGTTCTTGTGACACGTGTTGCACGTCGGGTTGGTCGCCTTGGCCGGGTGCGGGGGAAGCGGAGGCAGGCCGTGGCAGGTGCCACAGTTGGACTGAGTGCCGTCGACTTGGGTCCATTTGGGCGCCGTCAGCAGGCCCCCAGAGACGGCGCCGCCAGGGTTGTGGCACCAGGTGTTGGTGCACGTGCCATTTGCGTAGCTGGGCACGCTGCCGCCGGCGATGGCTGCTCCCGAGAAGATCACCTCGGCCGGCCCTGCCGAGTCTAAGTGCCCACTCTCGAGCCACTGGGTCGGGACCTTGTGGCAATCCGAACACTGCACGGC
>CBDUPW010000456.1:0-5056 GCA_965369205.1 uncultured Polyangiaceae bacterium
CCCGCGCCGTGGCGTCCCTGGAGCTTTCTAACTACCTCGCCGAAGTCGAGCGCTTTCGACGCGCAACGGCACCCCATGCAGAGCGCACTCTGCGCGCGGCCCGCAGCGCGTACCGCGAAGGCCAGATTGGTGTGACGGAGCTGTTGGATGCCGAACGCGCTGCGCTTCGCGTGTCCCAGCGCAGTGTCGAATTGGAACTCAGGGCGAAGCTAGCGGAACTCGACTTACGTGCTGCGCGTGGAGAGTTCGAGTGAGGTGGCGACGCTTCTTGGTTCTCCTGGTCGCCTTGGGGCTGTGCGCTTGCAGAAAGGACCGCGACGGCCACCAGCACGAATCCGAGCATCCGCCGGGGCACGACCACCACGAAGAAGGCCATGGGCACGCCACGGACCAAGTTGGCGTCACCCGTTGGACCAAGGAACTCGAGCTATTCGCAGAACACGACGTCGCCGTCGTCGGCAAGAAAGTGAATATGCTTGCTCACCTGACTGTGCTTGACGGGTTCCGCCCGGTGACCACCGGGGCTGCCACGTTGGAATTGGTGGGACCGAGCAGCGAAAAGACGACGGTGGCTGCGCCCGCGCGCCCTGGGATCTACCAGCTGGGGTTCACGCTGAAAGCGGTGGGCAAGTACAAAGGAACACTGCGGGTGGGCAAGTACGCACCTATCGAGTTCGAAATTGTGGTGCATGCCAAGGCGCCAGAGACCCCGGAGGAAGAAGACCCGCCTGGCGTGATCGAGTTACTCAAAGAGCAGCAATGGGGGGTGCGCTTCGGCACGCGCTTTCCAAAGACCGGCCAGGTTGTCCCGGTCATTGAGGTAAGCGGCAGCGTCGACACTCCTCCGGGTGGCAGTGCGGAAGTTGGTGCGCCACTGGCGGGGCGGCTCGCTGAACCACCGGCGGGTTTTCCGAAGCCTGGTCAGAAAGTGAAGAAGGGCCAGCTGCTTGCTCGGCTCGCGCCCACGCCCACCTCACCGGAAAACGCTGCCGGGGTCGGGCTCGCCGTCGCTGAGGCAGAGTCCCGGGTGGCGGCGGCACGAGCGGCGCTCGCCCGGGCCGAACGCTTGCACAAGGACAGTGCACTGTCGCAGCGAGAACTGGAGGATGCGCGCCGCGAGTCGAAACTTGCAGATGACGTATTGCGTGCTGCTCGGCGCACCAAGTCTGTCTACTCGGGGGCCGCCACCGGGCGCGGAGGCGCTTCGTGGCGGCTCACTTCCCCCATTGACGGTGTGGTGGTCAACGTCAACGTCACGACGGGGGCCAGCGTCTCCCAGGGAGAGACGTTGTTTCGGATCGTCGACCCGTCCGAGTTCTGGATCCGCGCGCGCGTGCCGGAGCGGGACGCTGCGCGTGTCCAGAGCGGGCTTGATGCGAGCTACCAGGTTACGGGCCTCGAAAACTGGAGCCTGATCCGGGTTGCCGGTCCGGAGCCGACCGCGAGTCTGGTCAGCGTTGGCCGAGCGGTGGACGAGCGGACGCGCACGGTGGACATCATCTACTCGCTGAAGGCGCCGCCGGAGACTCTGCGACTTGGCGGCATGGTGCGGGTTGCATTGCCCGTCGCGGAGCCCGTCAAGGGACTGGTGGTGCCTCGCTCCGCGGTGCTCAGCCGCGACGGCCGCGAGCTCGTCTACGTGCAGCTCGACGGCGAGCACTTTGCGGAGCGAGCCGTTCAAGTTGGCGGCACGGCAGCAGACGAAGTTGCCGTGACTTCCGGCATTGTAGCGACGGACCGGATCGTGACGCGGGGCACGCAGATCGTTCGATTGGCGGACCGTCCTAAGGGACAGACGCCCCATGGGCACGTGCACTGATGATCGAACGGCTCCTCGCTATATCCCTGCGCAACCGAGGGTTCGTGCTGATCGCGGCCCTGTGTTTGTGCGTTGTGGGTGCGTTTCGGGCTTCACGCATGCCCGTGGATGTCTTCCCGGACCTGACGGCGCCGCGAGTCACGATTGTCACCGAGTCGACAGGCATGGCTGCCGTCGAAGTCGAGAGATTGATTAGCTTCCCGATCGAAGCTGCCGTAAACGGTGCGGCAGGCCTGCGGCGGGTGCGCTCAGCGTCGGCCGCGGGCATCTCGGTGGTCTGGGCCGAATTCGACTGGCAGACTTCGCCGACCGAAGCTCGCCAGCGCATCACTGAGCGCCTTCAGAGCGCAATGGCGACGCTGCCTCCGGGCGCCGAGATGCCGCTCTTGGCGCCGGCGGCGAGCGTCATGGGTGAAATCGCGTTTGTCGCGCTCACGTCGCCGGACTTGGACCCCATCGCGTTGCGGCGTATCGCCGACGTCGATGTGCGGCGCCGCTTGCTGGGTGTGGAGGGCATCGCGCAGGTCGTGCCGATCGGCGGCGGTATCAAGCAGTACCAGGTGATTGTCGATCCGTTGAAGCTTGAGGCGCACTCGCTCACCGCAGCCGAAGTCAGCGCGGCGCTTTCCAGTGGCAATAGCAATGCTCCTGGTGGCTATGTGGTCGAGCAAGGGCAGGAGTCCGTCGTGCGGGTCCTGGGGCGCGCCCATGGCGTCACGGACCTGGAGAACGTGGTCGTTGTCGAGCGCGACGGAAGCTCTGTGCGTGTCCGCGACGTTGCCAACGTGCGTGTGGGCGCAGCTCCGGCGCGAGGCACTGCCAGCTATCGCGCCGGCCCTGCTGTGATGCTCACGGTGGTCAAGCAACCCGAGGCAGACACCGTCTCGACGACCACGCGCCTCGACCGGGAACTCGATCTGCTCGAAAAGGACCTCGCGCCACGGGGTGTGGTGTTGAACCGGGATGTCTTTCGACAGCAAGACTTCATCGATACGGCCATTGGCAACGTGATGGGCGTGCTCCGGGACGGCGCGGTCTTGGTCGTACTTGTGCTGTTCTTGTTCATGTGGAGCATGCGCCCCACCTTGATCAGCGCGCTGGCGATCCCGCTTTCCTTGCTCGCGGCGGCGCTCGTTCTTGATCTCGCGGGCATGACGCTGGACACCATGACCTTGGGCGGCTTCGCCATCGCGATTGGCGAGCTCGTCGACGATGCGATTGTCGATGTCGAAAACGTGGCGCGCAGGCTACGGGAGCGTCAAGCGCTGCCCGAAGCAGAGCGCCCCACGGTGATTGCCACCGTATTCCAGGCCTCCCGGGAAATCCGCGCGTCCATCGTCAGTGCGACCTACATCCTGATGTTGGTGTTTGTGCCGCTGCTCCTACTCGACGGTCTGGAGGGCAAGCTGCTCCGACCGCTCTCCATCGCCTACTTGGTGGCCATCTTCGCTTCCCTGGTGGTCGCGGTGACGGTCACCCCGGTACTGTGCAGCTTCTTTTTGGTACGACGTGGCGCCGATGCTGCGGCTGAACCGCCGCTGATGCGCTTCCTATCTCGTTGCTACCAGCCGCTGCTCATGGCGAGTGTGCGGAAACCTCGCGCCGTGCTGGCAAGCGCCCTCGTAGTGGTGCTGATTGGGGTGGGCGCGTTGACGCGGATGGGACGGTCGTTCTTGCCGGAGTTCAACGAGGGCAATGTGACCATCGCGATGGTGCTGACTCCCGGCACCGCGCTGGCCGAAAGCGACGCGCTGGGCGCTATGGCAGAACGGGCGCTGCTCGCTGACCCGGCGGTGACTTCAGTCGGTCGTAGGACGGGCCGGGCCGAGCGCGACGAACACGTGCTGGGCGTTGAAAGCAGCGAGCTAGAGGTGCGATTGGATCCGGACGACTCTCGCACGAAGGAGGAAGTGTTCGCGGACTTGCGCCAGCGACTTCGAGCCGTCCCTGGGGCGCACTTCACGCTCGGTCAGCCGATTTCCCACCGCATCGAACACATGATCTCCGGGCAGCGGGCCGCTCTTGCAATCAAGCTCTTTGGTGAAGATTTGGGCGCTCTGAGAAAGACCGCGGAACAGGTCGAGAGCGCGATCCAAGATGTTCCCGGCCTCGTTGATCTTGGGGTGGAGCAGATTGTCGACGTTCCGGAGATTGTGGTCGACGTGGATCGAGAGCGTGCCGCTGCCCACGGACTGTCAGCGGGAGCGGCAGCGTCACGTATCGGGGCGTTGCTCTGGGGGAACGTGGCGACGCGTGTCTATGAAGACGGAACGACGGTGGACGTGGTGGTCAAACAAGATCCGACGTTGGCCAAGGACTTGGACGCGCTGTCGCGCATGCGGCTAGCCACTCCGTCCGGGGCCGCTGTCCCGGTCTCTGCTTTGGCGGAGATCCGCAGAGACATCGGCCCAAACTACGTGCTGCGGGAGAAAGTGGAGCGACGCATCGCCCTCACCGCAAACGTCGATGCCACGAACTCGAGCCGCGTCATCGAGGAGGTGCAGGCGCGCATCGCCAAGAGAGTCGAGCGCCCGGATGGGGTTCGCATCGAGTACGCCGGCACCTTCCAGCGCGCGTCCGCGGCGAATCGGAGCCTGTTCTTGTATGGGAGCCTTGCAATGCTCGGCATTGCGTTGATTGTGCTCTCCACTCTGGGCAGCCTGCGCCGCACGCTCATCGTCTTGTTCAACCTACCGCTCGCCTTGGTGGGTGGAACCCTTGGCGTGTACTTGGCCGGAGGTGTGCTGTCCGTTGCCACCACCATCGGGTTCATCACGCTGTTTGGCATTGCCACGCGCAACGGTATCCTGCTCGCGACTCGGTCACGAGACTTGGAGCTCTCTGGTAGGCCGCGCGCCGAGGCCGTGACGCGTGCGGCTCAGGAGCGCCTGGCTCCGATCTTGATGACCGCCGTGACCGCGGCCTTGGGCCTTCTGCCGTTGGCTCTTGCAGCCGGTCAGCCGGGCAGTGAGATCCAAGCGCCGATGGCCTTGGTGATCTTGTGCGGGCTTTCGACATCGACGCTGCTCAACATGCTGGTGGTGCCCGCGCTGTTGGCGCGTTGGGGTGGGGCGGCGGGCGATGCGGACGCCTCCGCAGACAGTCAGCTCTGGATACGGCAGCAC
This sequence comes from uncultured Polyangiaceae bacterium, assembly GCA_965369205.1. GTDB lineage: Bacteria > Myxococcota_A > Polyangia > Polyangiales > Polyangiaceae > JACKEA01. The sequence continues at coordinate 4,945 of CBDUPW010000456.1, forward strand.
AGCACGCCGCCGCCGTTGGACTGAGGCTTCGTCACCGGCGCTTCGGACCGACTGGCAGTGGTGCCGCCGCCTCGCTGAGCGCCGGTGTTTTGCCCATTTCGCCACGCTACGT
>CBDUPW010000457.1:0-5032 GCA_965369205.1 uncultured Polyangiaceae bacterium
CCTCCGTCATAGCGTCAAAAACGCAGTTTACTACCTGCTCGGCGCGGGCCTTGGTGAGCTCCCCGCGGGCCGCAATGGCTTCGATCAGCTCGCTCTTTGTCATCCCCGGTCCCGTCCTCTCCGCCATGTCGGGAACGTCCCATGTTTTTGCCTAACGCCTCAATTGTCAACGCCTTTTGGCGAAGTGACCAGCTCGAGGGCGTCCAAAACGACCGGCCCGCCTCGCACTTCGATCTCTAAGCGCGCCTCCGGCCCTGCGGCCGCCAGGGAAACGTCCGGCGATTTACCGCAAATATTGGAGATCACGGGGGTATCCGGCGCGGGCTGCCCCGTCAGGCTCAATCGCGCTTTCCCAGCGACTCCCTTCGGCGCCACCCAACGAGCCCGTACCGCTTGTGCGCCATGGGTTGAGAGCCTCAGGGCGATTCTGGCCACTCCCGAGGCGTCGGGGAGGAGCAAGAGACCGCGACCGCTGGAGCCGCAGGCTGGCGTGTGGGTCGGGTAGGCCGAGCCGGAGTGCACCGCCCAGGCCGGCCACATCGACTCTGCCTCATAGCGCCCCGTGTGCTCCGGGGGCGGGTTCCAGGCGCGCAGGGACGGGGGCAGTCTGCCGCTGAGGTCGTAGCGATACTCGTAGGCGGTCGGCTCGCCGAGTTGTCGCCAGGTTTGCACGTCGAAGCTGTCCCCGCGACGCCGCGCTACCACGACGCCGGCTGCGGCTTCCTTCGTGCCGGGATCGAAACCGAGGTTATAGCCGTGGTCCGTATCGACGAAGACCAGCCCGCGGCCGACTCCGGCGGCGGTGAGGACTGCGGGCTCGAACATGGGCCGTCCGCCTTCGCGAGCAGCCAGCGCGGCGTGACCGTAGCTGGCCCGGAGCGCAAAGCCAGCCAAGGCTACGGGCAATACAAAGCGGCCAAGCTTGAGTCGGGTGGCGCCGTAGGCGACGAGGGCGTGTTCCAGAGGAAGCACGTCTGCGAACATGCGGGCGCCTCCACCCGGATAGCTGCCATCAAAGTAGAACGGAGCGTACGCCAGCACCACGCCGCCGATCCCCGCCGCAAGCAGTCGCACACCCGGGTGGCGCCACAACCAGACGATGGTGAAAAGCGCGAGGTACGCGAGGGGCTCTGCGTTTCCCACGTCGAGGGCGTGCCATAGGAGTCTGCGCCCGGTCGTGCCGACGGCCTCGAGCAGGCCGTAGCCCTGTTGCAGATGGGCCGAGACGAAATCGCCGTGTTCGAATCGGCAACCGATGCCCTGGCCAAAACCGTAGCGAAAGCAGCCTGGGGGACCGTCGGAGAGCGCGTAGTAACGCTGTTGACTGGAGGACAGCCATTGCCCGGTGGTGGCGTGCTGGTGCAACGCAAGCAAAGCGGCGCCTGGCACCAGTCCCATGCAGAGCGCGCGTATGCCAGTAACTTTGGCGGAGCTGCGCAGCACGCAGAATGCGACGATGGCGCTAGCGACCATGCCGGTCACCGGGCGGGTGGCCCACGCGCCGCCGCAAGCCAGTCCCGCGATCCACAGTCCCCGTCCGCCACGAGTCGCCGCGTACAATGCAACGGTCAACCAGAGCGCGGACGCCCCGTGCGACATGGTGTCCGCGGTGTGGTAGCGCAGCGCTGCGCACACGACCGACAGTGCGGCCGCCAGCAGAGCGACCTTGGTGTCTTCAAATAGCGCCAGCGCGAGATGATAGGTGGCGATGCACAGCGCGGCCGCCAAGAGTGGCCCAATCGCCATGGGCATGCCGACCAGCACCCCGAGTGCGAGCAGCGCCGGGTAGCCTGGGGGAAAGATCACGCCGAGCACGGCCGCCTCTGCGGGGCTCACCAAGAAGCGTCCCGCGTGGGATGCGATCTCGCCCGGCGGCTGCCACACGAACTGACCCGACGCCATGCCCTTGGCCTGCAGCAGGTAGCTGGTGGCATCGATGATGCGGGGGCCACCGCGCAGGTAGAATTGCGTCCAGAGCGCGGACAGCGCCAGCGCCGCGCAGGCGAGACCCAGTGTTGTTCGCCCTGGGCGCTTGGTGATCCAAAACGCGAACTTGGCGCGGATTCGCTCGGGGGAAAGCGCGAAGGCGCCGGCCAACAGGGCAAACAAGAGCGCCGCCCAAGCCATGGCATCCGGGGGCGCACCCAGGCTGGACAGTCCCGGATTCACGGCGCGCGGCCCGCAGTTCGAACCTGCCGGCTTTTCATGGGGCAGGCTGCAACGCGAACACGTGGAACAGCACGTGCTCCCCCTGCTTGCTGATCACGCGCACGCTCATTTCGGATTGCACTGCGGACGCCGGCAGCTCGAGCGCTGTCTCTTGCCACTTGGCGCTCGGTTTCAAGACCAGGTCCGGCTGCACGGCTCCGTCGACTTCAACGCCAAGGGTTGCGGCAATTGTCGGCGCCGTGCGGAAGAGCAAGCGCGACCCGCGCGCGGGGTCGAGGCCGCGCACGACGAAGCTCTGTGCAACGCCTTGCGGAGCGAGTCGGCCCGCATCGAAAACGTCTTTGTCATCCTCCTCGGCGTGCGCCAGGAGCTTCATTTCGACATACCCCACGGCGCCGGCGAGCACGTACCCGTGGCTCTTTTCACTGACCACGTCGGCAACGTCCACGCTGTCCATCACGCGCATGCTCTTGTTCGTTGTGAACGGGGCGTCGCTGCCGTCGAGCAGCTTCCAGCGCGGTCGGTAGATGACCTTGGACGCGCCCCCACAAATCACGTTGCCCGTTACCGGGACCTCGCCCAGAACATCTCCGAACCACAGCGGGAAGGTGCCCCACCAGGACGGATAGATCGCCAACACGTCGGGTCTGTCTTTGGCCGGGATCCGCTCGATGAGTTCGATGGACGCGCCAACGCCCTGTCGCGTGGCGCGTGCAAAGGGCATGTTGTGAAAGCTGCCGAGCCCGATGATGTCTAAGGCAGGCAGATCCGAGATGTAGGGGATAGCGCCGGCGTCACCGACCAACACCCGGGAAACGGGTGGACGAACGGCCTGCAACAGGCGACCTGTGCGAACGTGCTGATCGCGGATGTTGCGCGAGGCGCGTCCGAAGAACCAAACCTGGTCGCGCAGACGCTCCAGATGGAACCAACCGAACGCCGCCCAGGCGACGGCGGTCACGCAGGTGCCGGCCCAGAACAGACGGCGACCGCGAGACCCGAGCGCTGGGCTGCCCGAAAATACGGCACCCACGGCAAGCGCGGCGGCCAGCATGATCCAGGCCAGGGCCGGCATGGTGTAGCGTTCGTTTTGCCAGCGCACCTGGCCGTTGAGGGCCACCACCAATACCCAAAGCACTGCGCTGCTGACCAATACGATCCCGTAGCGCCGCGTGCGCCGAAACGCGATGGACAACAGTGCGAAGGCGTACGGCAAAAAGCCCAGGACTGGCACGCTTGACAGGTGATAGTCGCCGACGCGCATGAACTGGTAGCGCACGTGAAACCACCAAGCGTCGATCACCTGCTGGCGATTCAGATGCGGGTGGTGCATCTCGAGTTTGACCAGCGCGCCCGCGGCTGTGGTGTCCCCGGTGATGAGCCAGTTCGCCAGGGATTGCCCCAGCACCACCAGCGCACCGGGCACCGCACACAAAGCCAGGGTCACGAGGCCGCGTTTGAAGCCACGGCGTTTGCCCAGCGTGATCGCTGCGCTGACTGCAAACACAAAGACGACGCATGCAGCCTCCGGGCGGGTTGCCACGAGCAGCGCGCCCCAGAACCCGACGGCGCCGGCATAGAACGTTGGACGCTCTCGGTCGTCCGGCGCTCCGGTGACAAGGTCGTCCCACGCCACCAATGCGGCTCCCCACAGCGCGAGGAACAGGGCCACTTCCATTCCGCTGAAAAGCGACCAACTCAAAACGCCGATCCCCAAGATCGCGGGGATCACGAGGTAGCTCGTCGCAACGGGCATGTTGCGGAACATGCGGCGAGCCGTGAGCAGCAATGCAAAGGTGCATACGCATGCGACGATGGCTGCCCAAGCCATCAAAGTCAGTTCGCGGTAACCGATCCAGTATCCGAACGCGAGCACGAAGGGGTAGAGCAAGCTGGTGCCCCCACTCGAGTAGCCGTTGCCCTCGGACCATTGGAACGGATAGCCACGAGCCGTAGCGCGGGCAAAGTCGAAGTGGATGAAGACGTCGTCGAGGGGCGCCGACCATTCTCCGTGTCGCGCCAAAGGCAGGCTGCCGGTCAGCGCGGTCTGGTGTTGCAGCGACGCGTAAAACCAGGTCGCCATCCAAAGGGTTGCCGCTCCGGCAAGCAGAGTGAAGAGCACCCGTTCTCCCCGTGCGAACCAGGAGGGGGCGGGTTTTTGTGACGAGACGTCAGGATCGGGCACGGCAGGTACCAAAACGGACAGCGCTTTCGGGCGCTACCGACGGCGCCAGTCTAGACGCTGGCCCGCGAGATGGGATGCCATCACGACCGACCGGCAAGCGGAAAGGTGCTCTTGCGCGCTTTTTTGTCCCGTGGCGACAAGAAATCGCAGCGACGCGGGCTTTTCCGAGCCGCTGCGGGTGGGGGGGCCTCGACGGGCTTGCGGGTCGGCGTCGGAAACGCTCTACTAGGCCGACCTTGGGGTCCTGAGCCCTAGATAGAGCGGAACGTTCTCCGAAGCATGCGTTGGTTCGTCGAAGTCTCCCGCATGGGAGAGCAAGCTCCGCCTGACAAGTATTGCTTGGAAGCCAAGCAATGGCAGGCGGCGTTGCAAGAGGTGCGCAAAAAGCGTGGCGACACGGGGCCACTGTCGAAGTTTTCCATCGAGCTCTTGGACGACGGCTACCGCGCAGTGGATGCCAGCCAAAAGCTTCGCTACATGGTGGCAAAGGCTCCCGCGTCTGCAGATCTGATCGAACCTCAGGCCGTCGTCCCGCCACCCAAGACGAGCCCCATCGCGTCGCCCGCGCCGCTGCGCGAGGATCCTTTGGCCACGGATCCGCAAGCCGCGCCACCCTCGTCTGTGGAGCCCACCACCGAGCGGATGCCTTCCGAGGCGCCCCCGCCCGATGCGAAGGCC
>CBDUPW010000458.1:0-5025 GCA_965369205.1 uncultured Polyangiaceae bacterium
CGCGCGTGACGCACGCCGACGGGGGTGTGTTGGAGTCTCCGGAGCCGCCAGCGCCTGGCGCGGCACTTCGTGGCTGGGTCCATCGCCCGCCTTCTTCCAAGGAGACTACTTGCTCGCCTCGTTTGCCACGTGCTTTTCTACGGCGGCCCAGACTCGCAGCACGTTTTTGGAACACAACTTCTCTATGTCTTCGTCGCTATATCCGCGCTCGAGTAGCACTCGGATCAAGTTCGGATACTGAGACACGTCTTTGAGTCCGTCCGGCAAGGAGTCACCCACGCCGTCGAAGTCGGAACCCAAGCCCACATGGTCGATGCCGACGAGCTTTTTCACGTGGTCAATGTGGTCGGCGACTTGTTCGATCTTGGCGAACTTCTTCTCGAACTTTTGCCAGAACTCCTCCTTGACCGGCTTGGCGCGTTTGTCTGACCAGTCCAGCTTGCGCTTTTCGAGCAACTTGGAGAGCTCCGCGTAGCGGCCTTTGTTCTGCTTTTGGATGGTGCCGTCGATGAAGTCGGAGCCAAAGTTGATTTGAATGACGCCGCCCTGCTTCGCTAGCGTGACGATCATCTCGTCACTCATATTGCGCTGAAAGCCCGGCGTGTAGTGGCGGCACGAGGAATGCGATGCAATGACCGGTACCGGCGACACCCGCATCACGTCGTCGAAGGCGTGGTCGGAGATGTGAGAAACATCGACCAAGATGCCGAGTCGCGCCATCTCGACAACGACTTTTTCGCCAAAGGGGCTGAGCCCCTTGTGGGTATTTTTGGTGTCGTAGGACGAATCGCTGATGTGGTTGTCCTTCGAGTGGGCGAGGGTGATGTACCGAATGCCACGTTCGTAGAAATGCGTGAGGTTCTCGAGCTTGCCCTCAACGGGTGAACCGTTCTCCATGCCCAGCAACACGGCCATCTTGCCGGCTCTGAACGCTTGCTGGATTTGCGCTGGGTTTGTGGCGATGGTCATGCGCCCCTCGCTCTTCTCTACGATGCCCGTGACTAGGTCGATCAGGCTGTCTGCGAGCTTTTTCGCACCTTGCTTTTCATAACGCGCGGGCACGTAGATGCTGAAGAAGGGCGCGTCGAGACCGCCTTGTTTGGCCCGGGGCAAGTCGAAGTCCCCCTTCTTGGTGCGCTCTAGGACGTTTTCGGTCAGCGCGCCCTTCGCGTCTTTGCTTTCTTCGAGGCGATACGGAACGTCGATGTGGCCGTCCAAGATGATGAACTTGTGGGCGAGCTTGTCGGCGTGGCGCTGGAACTCAGCAGGGGATTTGGGGCGCGGCTCTGCTTCCGGTGCGGCGGACGCGCTTGGTAGTGAGGCGGCGGACGATTGCCTGGAGGGGACCGAGCTGCTTGCGGCAGCGGGCTCACTCGGGGCTTTTTCACACGCGCATAGCGCCAGCGCTGCCAAGACGAGGAGTCGAGATCCCATGCGCGCAGAGTTGCACAGCGCGGGGTCAAAAACTATGCGCTCGGCCTGTCGCGTGAGGAACTAAAACAACGGAGCGGTGAAGACGGCCTGGCCGCCTCCGGGCAGGGGCGCGAAGCCGAATCGGGCGCTGTCGTTCGCTGGCTCGTCGAGGACCCACAGGACGGTGGCCGTGGCCAGCGCTGCCACGCCGACCCCGAGGAATACGCCGCCGAGGAGCTGTGCGCTCTGGCCTTCGTCCACCAGGTCCTGCGCCTGCTTGATCTGCGCGGGTGGGCAGCTTCCCGGGCAGACGTCTTCGGCCTCGCTGAACTTGCTCTGGGTTTGCAGGAAGAATATCCCGCCGGCAGCGGCTGCGACGACGCCCACGCCGCCCAGCACGATGGACGCAAGGGGCGGGCCCGAGGAGGGCAGGCTGTCCGTGCTCACACCCCCCTCGCCGGACGGTCCGCCTGGTGGCGGATTCGAGGAGCCACCGCCCGCCGGAGCGCCGCCACTCTTCACGGGCATTTCGACTTGCACCTGCAAGCGATCACCGATGCGCGGAACGAGCGTGCGTTCGTAGCTTTCGAAGCCGGCCGCCGTGACCATGAGTTGGCGCGTGCCCGGGTTCACTTCCAGCCCGCCATCGGCGTCCAAGGAGATGACGCGTCCATCGATGCGAACTTCGGCGTTCTCGACGTTCGACGGCAACTCGACGTGTAGGTACGGCACTTTGCCTTCTAGATCCGTCAGGGACGCCTGCGCTGCCTGGCCTACAGGGGTGAGCTTCTCTCTCTTCGCGTGCTCCAAGGCCTGAGCGAAATGCATCTTGGCGTCTGCCAGTGCGCCGAGGTTGCGCTCAGCCTGCGCCAGGTTGAACAGCCGCGTCGCGCTCGGAGCTGTGGTGACCAGTTCGCGTAGTACTTGGGATGCTTCGAGCCAACGCCCCTGCCCCATGTGCTCGGCGGCCTTCTTGTCTTGGCTCGTGACGTCTTGGGCAAGGCCAAGCGCAGGGGCAAACACGAGTGCAGCTGCGAGGCAGCAGGAAGCAAAGCGAATCACGTCGCGCAGGGTAAATCAAACCGCCCAGGGAGGCGACGATTTGGCGGTGGGCTTCAGTCGCTGCGCAGCGAATCGAGGCGTTTTGGCGGACCACGTCGTTCCAGATTCGCAGAGCTTGGGCTGCTTCGGGGTGTTTGCGGAGCTCCCGGGCACAAGGTGCCAAGGGGAAATTGCAGAGTCTCGGCGTTGGGCCTATGTTCGGGGCATGCGCTTTTTGCACTCGATGATCCGCGTGCGGGATCTGGATGCGACGCTCGGGTTCTTCTGCGGTCTATTGGGTTTGAAGGAGATCCGTCGCAGCGAGAGCGAGAGCGGTCGGTTCACCTTGGTTTTTCTCAGTACCGGCACTGCCGGCGACAGCGCGCAGATCGAGCTAACCTACAACTGGGACCAGAAAGACGCCTACACCGGCGGCCGCAACTTCGGACACCTTGCCTTCGAGGTCGACGACATCTACGCGCTGTGTGACACCTTGGTGGCCGCTGGTGTGACGATCCTGCGACCGCCCCGGGACGGACGCATGGCATTTGTTCGCTCGCCCGACGAGATCTCCGTGGAGCTGCTGCAGAAGGGCGCGGCGTTGCCCAGCAAAGAGCCGTGGGCCAGCATGCCGAGCCAAGGAGAGTGGTGAAGCGTCGCGACGCCGAGGTTCGGGCGCGTGGCGCTGGGTTATTCGGCGCGGGTGGCGCTGGGTTATTCGGCGCGCGTGGCGCTGACCCACCACGCTGCGGCTTGAAGCTCGACGTGATCGCCCTGCGCTCGCTCTTCGAGTGCCGCTCGCAGCGCCGCCTGTAACTGCTGCGCCGTGGCGTCGTCCGCCTCGCGCAGAAACGCCGCCATGGGGCCGACGCGACTGAAAAACTCGCAGGCATCCGCGACGTCGAAGACGGCGCTGTGGTCGAGGGCCTCGACTTCGGCGTCATCGAAGCCTGCGCTCATCAGCAGCTCCACGACGCGCGCGCCGTTTTGCATGCGGAAGGGCCCGGGAGCTTCTGGATCCGTCGTTGGCGGGTCGATTACCACTGCGGCGGCAGCCATCGGTAGCGTGGCCCACTCGTTCTCTTCACGAGCGCGCCAACACAAGAAGCCGAGCTTGCCGCCGACGCTGAGCGTTTGTCGCAGATTGTCGAAAGCAGCGGGTGGATCCTCGAAAAACATCACGCCGAAACGCGAGAACACGAGGTGTACAGGCGACGCCGGTTGGTAGGTTTGCGCGTCGGCCTCGAGCAACTCCGCGTGCTTGTGGGCGGACAGCGCACCACGTGCCGCGTCTAGCATCACGCGGCAAATGTCGACGCCGATGACCTTGCCTGCGCTACCGACCGCTTCGGCCAGCGCAAGGGTGGAGGCGCCGGTGCCGCACCCCACGTCGAGGACGCGCTGTCCGGCTTTGGGAGCCAGCCGTGCCAGGCCGCGTTCCAAGAAGTGGGCGGAGAAGCGATCGAGTCGCTCCTTTTCCGAAACCCATACTGGGCCGGCGAGGTTGTTCCAGAAGTCGGACTGCGCTTGGTTCAGTGCGTTGGCCACGGCGCGGAAGCTAGCACGCGCTTGGCGCGTTGGTGTTCCGAGAGGCCGGTTGGCCCCGTCGCCGTCAAATGTCGCTTGACACCTTAGCGCCACCGACGAAATTGACCCAACCGAACTACGCGCCCGTAGCTCAGCCGGATAGAGCGATGGATTTCTAATCCATTGGTCGCAGGTTCGAATCCTGCCGGGCGTGCCAACCGTTGACGCCCCGCCCCGTTCCCGCGTTACGACTCAGTACACCAGCTTCCAGTCGTCGAAGTAGACGTCGGCGTAGTCTGTGCGGATCCCGGTGGTGCCCCAGGAGAAGGTCGAGTCTTGGGCCGTCAATACGACGACGCCGTTGATCTTCAAGCCAAGGTTCGTTCCCACTGCGGAAAGCTCAAGCGCGTACCAGGTCTTCAGCGCCGGAGTACCAAAGCTCTTTTGCGCTAGCGTTGTGTAGGCACCACAGTGCTTCTTCTTGAGCGTGACCAACCCGTCGTAGCGCAGGGAGGCGACATACAGATCGTTCTCGGTCTGGTAGCGGGCGAATAGGTGTAGGCCGTTCGTGGAGCTCGCAGAGCTGTGCCAGTTCCAGAGGTAACCGCGGTAGCTGGCGGTCTGGTCTGTCCAGCGGATGCGCTTCCCGCCTGAAAGCCCCACGGCGAGCACTCTGAAGTTGTAGGTGGTCGTCCAGCCACGGTGATATGCGCCGACGTGCTTGGCGTAGAGCGACCCACTGGTGACGTCGAGATGCGCGCGCATCGACTTGGCGCTGGAAGCTTCGATGAGGGCGCCGTCTGCATAGCTCTCGAAATTCTCGCCGGCCCAGGGCAGCGCTGTGGAAGGTTTGCCTTTGGGATAGCTCTCGTTGTTTCCGGGATAAGGATCCCAAACGCCGGAGTCGTAGCCGGGTTCGCATTTGCCATCCCCTGTGCCTGGACTTCCACTTGTTCCACCGGTACCGCCGCTTGCCGCACCGCCGGTCGCACCGGTACCGCCGCTTGCCGCACCGCCGGTCGCACCGGTACCGCCGCTTGCCGC
>CBDUPW010000459.1:0-5025 GCA_965369205.1 uncultured Polyangiaceae bacterium
GAGGCGCGAGGCCTTTAGCGTCGCGGCCGTGTCGCGCTTGCGCAGTCGGTCGACGCGTCCGACCATGTCGCGCAGGGAAGCAAACCCCATCGTGGCCATGACTTCTCGGGCTTCTTCGGCGACGAAGAACATGTAGCGGATCACATGCTCCGGGGCTCCCCGGAACAGCTTGCGGAGCTGCGGGTCCTGGGTGGCGATGCCCACGGGGCAGGTATTGAGGTGGCACTTTCGCATCAGGATGCAGCCCGAAGCGACCAACGGCGCAGTGGCAAAGCCGAATTCTTCAGCGCCAAGTAGCGCTGCGATGACCACATCACGCCCAGTTCTGAGCTGTCCGTCGACTTGAAGAATCACGCGGCTACGCAGGTCATTCTTCACTAGCACTTGCTGAGTTTCGCTCAGACCGAGTTCCCAGGGGACCCCGGCGTGCTTGATGCTCGTGACAGGGGATGCGCCAGTTCCGCCATCGTAGCCCGAAATGAGGATCACATCCGCGTGCGCTTTGGCCACCCCCGCCGCGATGGTGCCTACGCCTGCTTCGGAGACTAGCTTTACGCTGATGCGCGCCCGTGGGTTGACCATCTTCAAGTCGAAGATCAGCTGCGCCAGATCTTCGATGGAATAGATGTCGTGATGGGGCGGCGGCGAGATCAACGTCACTCCGGGCGTCGAATGCCGCGTCGTCGCGATCACTGCGTCGACCTTATGGCCCGGTAGCTGTCCGCCTTCGCCAGGTTTTGCGCCCTGGGCGATTTTGATCTGCAGCTCGTCGGCGTTGACGAGATAGTACGGCGTCACTCCGAAGCGCCCCGACGCGACCTGTTTGATGGCGCTCCGTCTGCTGTCGCCGTTGGCGTCGGGCACGTAGCGTTCGCTGCGCTCTCCACCTTCGCCCGTGTTGCTCTTTCCACCAATGCGATTCATGGCGATGGCGAGGTTCTCGTGAGCCTCCGCACTAATGGATCCAAAGCTCATGGCTCCGGTTGCGAAGCGCCGAACGATCTCCGCGGCGGGTTCAACGGCGCTGAGGGGGATAGGCGCTTCTGCGGGCAGCAGGTTCCACATGCCGCGCAGCGTGATCAGCCCCGCGGATTGGCGGTTAATATGGTCGGAGTATTCTCGGTAGCTGTTGATGTCTTCGCTGCGCACTGCACGCTGCAATGAAGTGATGGCTTCCGGCGACCACAGATGCCGTTCGCCCTGGGCGCGCCACTGGTGTTCGCCTGCGGCGCGCAGGGGCGTGCGTTTGGGAATTCGGCTGCCCGCTAGATGGCGCTGACAGACTTCCTCCGCAATGACTTCGAGGTCGATGCCGCCCAAGCGCGTGCTGGTGCCGGTAAAGTAGCGCTCGACAACGTCTTCAGAGAGACCGATTGCCTCGAAGATCTGGGCGCCGTGGTAGCTCTGCAGGGTGCTGATGCCCATCTTGCTCATGACTTTGAGCACGCCCTTTTCGGCCGCCTTGATGTAGTTTTTCTGGGCGAGCTCCGGGTCCGTCACGCCGCCGAGCTGTCCGTTTTCTGCCATGCGCGCGACGCTATCGAGGGCCAGATGGGGGACCACGGCGCCCGCTCCGTAGCCGAGGAGTAGGCAGAAATGGTGCACCTCGCGTGCGTCGGCAGTGTCGACTAAAATGCCGACCTTCATCCGCGTGCCGTTGCGCATCAGGTGGTGGTGCACGGCGCCAGTGGCGAGCAGGCTCGGGACGGGAGCCATGTGTTCCGTGGCCCCGCGGTCGCTCAAGACGACGAGGCTGTGGTTGTTCAGCACAGCAAGGGATGCGAGGCGGCACAGTTCGTCCAACGCGGCCTTGAGCCCCTGCAATCCCTCCGCGACGGGGAACAGCATGGGGATGGTCGCCGGCTGCCGGAAGTGCATCCGGTGGCCTTGTCGCAGCTTCTCGAGTTCGAGAGTCGTCAGAATCGGCCCCGGTAGCCGAAGCATTTGTGCGTGATCCGGGAGCTCGAAGAGTAGATTGCCTTCGCCACCAATGTAGTTGGCGAGGCTCATGACTAAGGTCTCTCGAATGGGATCAATGGGCGGGTTGGTGACCTGCGCGAAGTGCTGTTTGAAGTAGTTGAAGAGTGGCTGCGGTGTATCCGAAAGCACCGCCAGGGGCGTATCGGTGCCCATGGAGCCCGTGGGCTCCTCTCCGCGCTCGGCCATGGGTCCGACTACGACCCGCAGGTCTTCGTCGGTGTAGCCGAAGACATGTTGGCGACGCCGCAGCCCTTCAGTGGTGTGGGGTTTGGGAGGATTCGCCGCCTCCGGCAGGTCCGCTAAGTTGACGGCGTTGTCTTCCAACCACTTTTCGTAGGGCTGCTGCCGGGACAGCTCTTCTTTGAGTTCCTCGCCCTCGATGAAGCGCCCCGCCTCGGTATCCACCAAAAACATGCGCCCCGGTTCCAAACGCCCACGTCGGGCGATCTGATCGGCGGGGATGTCGAGCACGCCGGTTTCGCTTGCCAGCACCAGAAGGCCGTCGTGAGTCAATGTCCAGCGCGCCGGGCGCAGTCCGTTGCGATCCAAAATCGCGCCGACTTTGCGCCCGTCCGTGAAGGCCATGGCCGCGGGGCCGTCCCACGGTTCGATCAAGCACGAGTGGTATTCGTAGAATGCGCGCTGGTGCGGCGGCATTTCAGGATCGTTCTGCCAGGCCTCGGGCACCAGCATCATCATGACGTGGGGCAAGCTGCGCCCCGCATGCATCAGGAGCTCGGCGACGTTGTCGAACATTGCCGAGTCGCTTCCTCCGGGAGTGATGGTCGGCAGGATGTGGCGCACTTCTTCGCCGAAGATGCGTCCGTCGAAGAGTTGTTCGCGCGCGCGCATCCAAGCGGCGTTTCCGCGGATGGTGTTGATCTCTCCGTTGTGGGCGACGAGGCGAAAGGGTTGCGCCAGCTCCCAGGTGGGAAAGGTGTTGGTCGAGAAGCGCTGATGCACGAGGGCGATGGCGCTGGTGAAGCGGCTGTCGTCTAGGTCTGTGTAGAACTTCGATAGTTGGTGAGAGAGCAGCAGGCCCTTGTAGATCAGAGTGCGAGAACTCAGGCTCGGGATGTAGAATTTGTGTCCGCCAGGGATGCCGCTTTCGCGTGCGGTGCGCTCTGCCCATTTGCGAATGACGAAGAGCTTGGATTCGAAAGTCGCCTCGTCCGCACACGTGGACCCGACGAAGACCTGTTGGATGGTAGGAGCCGTGGCCCGAGCTTTTTCACCGATGGCGTCGGGATTGACGGGCACGTCGCGCCAACCGAGCAGGCGCTGCCCTGTGCCCACGATCTTGTCCTCCAGGACTTGTTTGAGGCGCGCGCAGGCGCTTCGATCTGGCGGCAAAAACACGGTACCGACTCCGTACTGACCGCGGGGCGGGAGGCGCAGTTGCTCGCCCACTTCGGCACGGAAAAACTCGTCCGGGATTTGGATCAGGATCCCAGCGCCGTCGCCGGTGAGAGGGTCGCTGCCCGATGCGCCCCGGTGCACCAAATTCAGCAGGACATCGAGCCCTTGCTGCACGAGCTGATGGCTGGATTCGCCTCGGACGTTGGCCACGAATCCGACGCCGCAAGCGTCATGCTCGAAGCGGGGGTCGTATAAGGCATCGCGTGGGGGCAGGGGCATCGGAGGGCGAAGTAGTTGGCCACGTTTTGACGCGCCGCGCAAGAACGGCCTGGGGGGCCAGGCCGCGTGCGGGCTGCTGTCCGGTGGCGGGTTGTGGCGTGCGCCCGCGGCTGATAATCGGGGGCGATGCCCAGTCTACGTTCGGTGCCCGTTCCTGCTGCACTCGCCGTGTTCATCGCGCTTCTGGCCTGCAAGAAGTCCAGCGACGAATTGCCGCCGCCTCCGCCCCCGGCAACGGCCGCGCCCGTGTCCACGGGTCCATGCCCAACGGGAAAGAGCACGGACCCAGGGCAGGGAGAGTTCCGACCGGCCGTGACTGCGTTCAAGGACAAGGACTACGCGACCGCGCAGACACTGCTGGACAATCTGATGACGAAGTACCCGAACAGCGCGACGGTACGAGTATGGCGGGGGGATGCCGCGCTTTTTGATCGCAAGGTCAAGTACGCCGCTGCAGCCGACAAAGCGATTCCGTTCTACGAAGAAAGTGAAAAGCTGCACGACAAGGGCTGCGCCTTGCCGGAGTCCGAGCACTACTACCTGCGCATGGGCTACGCGTTCGCGTATCTGCGCAAGAAGGAGTCCGAGGGCGCGATCAAGCACCTGGAGATCGCCAAGAAGCACTGGGACAACAGCGCGGAGGTCTTCTACAACTTGGCGCGCGCACAATGCCTGGGCAAAGACGTGGACGCCTGCGCCGAGAACTTCGAAAAGGCCTTGGAAATCGCCAAATCCCTGCGGCGCCCGAAATTCCTGCGCAGTCACAACTCCCTGGACGATTGGATCCGCCGATCGCGCACGCAGTCCGAGTTTCCGTCGCTACGGCGGGACAAGCGCTACAGCGCCGCCATCAAGAAGGCGCGCGACGACGATTAGTCGCGGACTTTCGGGACGACGCCGCTCAATAGGTATTCGGTATCGGCGACAGCGGGCAGTTGTCTTGGTTGTCGTCGATGGTCCAAAACAGCGTTTCCGACGCCGCGCCTTCGTCGTTTAGAAAGACGTCCATGCGGAACAGTCCCCGGGCGTAGTCCCGGGTGACCTCATCGCCCTCGGGCGTCTTTTCTCCAGTCTTCTCGCGCTCGACCTCAATGGAGAGCGTGGTCTCGCCCTTGCCCGGCGCGAAGTTGCCGAATTCCCGTAGTTCCTCGCTTTTGAACACGAAGTTGGGGGCCGGGTCGACCTCCTTTTCGACGGAGAGCACCGGCCAGACGAGGGTGTCGTCGCGGAAGCTCAGCACCTCGATGAACAGATAGTACTGCTCTGCTTGGGTATTGATGCAGGACGTTCTGCGCACGCCGTCGGCGTCTGGCGCAAGATACACCTCCGTGATCTTGGCGGAGTTGCAGCCTCCCAGGAAGGTCGCTGCGAGTAGGAATGCTCCGACGGACAGGCGCTTCATGGCTA
>CBDUPW010000460.1:0-4979 GCA_965369205.1 uncultured Polyangiaceae bacterium
CTGGTGATGAAGCGCCGGTAGCGGCACCCCTGCGGGCACCCCGGCACCCCTGCCCGAGAGTAGTCTTGACCGTCTCGCGCGGGACAGCGTCGGTACCGCGGGGGGCACCTACCCTCGGCCGACGCACGAAGCGCCGCCGCGAGCCGCCACCCATCTAGGTTGGCGTCGCAAGCCCCAGGCCGGTTGAACGACGACCATCGTCGAAATGTGCTTTCCTCTTGGCAGGCGCAAACATGCGGGTAAATCAGTTGGTGATCGGCGTGGGTTTGGTGTGTGGCGCCGTGTTCTGGTGCGCCACAGCAGGCGCGGCCCGTTCTGAGTGGAGTCTGAGTTCTGTTGGCGCGGGCGTTGTCGCGACCGAATACTCTTCCGACATTAGCGTCGGCGCCGATCGGCTCCAGCTTGTGACCCAGGCAGTGGGTTTTCGCTTTATGGGGCGCAACGGACCCCTGCGATGGGGCGGATATGGCGATCTGTTCGGTCGCACCCGCAGTGGGTTCGGCACCGAGCTGTCGGCACGTTCTGCGGCTCTGACGGCGGGTACCGCTCTGTTGACCGAAGGAGGCTACGCTGCGTTCGTTGAAGCAGGCATTGGCGGCGGAACTGTTCTGGTGGACGTGGCCGGCCCTGACGGGCCGCAGAGAACGCTGGTGACTTCCGCGGAGTTGTCGCTTGGGGTGGACTACCTCATCGGGTCGTCGGCAGAAGAGGGAGACTTCTCGCCGCTCCTCGGCATGCGGCTTGGATATCGTCGCCAGCTCGCACACTCGCGTGAACCGAATGTGCGGGTGGATTGGTCTGGTGTCTACCTACAAGTGACGGTGGGAGTTGCGTTCGGGCGATGAGTCACTGGCGCATGAAACTGCTGGTTGCACTTGCTCTTCTTGGTGAAGGCTCGCTGGCCGGGGCTGCGGGTGCGTCAGAGGGGCAAAGCGCTGGCGACAGAGAGCGTGTCCGTGCCGCGACTGCCTGGTATCTAGCGATGGGCGTGGCGCAGTCTTCGCTGCCAGCGATCGACAGTGAGTTGTTGGCTCGGGGGTACTCGGGCCTGCCTCGCAACCAAGTGTTGTTGGGCTTCGGTGCGCATCAGCCAGTTGGTCGTTTCGGGGGATACGTTGGGTTCGATGTGGTCGTCCCCGACAAGTTGGTCAGCGCGTCCGGCAGCATGCGCCTCCTGCAATCCACCGCGGCGATCGGTGCTTCCTGGAGCGCTTTCCAGCTGGAGGGCTTCTCCCTTGACCCCACTGTGGGTGCCTTCGTGCGTCAGCTCAAGTTCGGCGATTGTTCTGGCGAAAACTCGCTTTGCCCGTCTGAGCGAGTCTCGTTCGGTTTGGACATGTCCGTCCGGATGCTGCTGCGACAGGGGCGCGCTGCTCGCGGCGCAGGGTGGCTTCTGGGAACTGCACTGGGCTATCGCTGGGAGCCGTTCCCGTCGGACTGGAGGAACGGCCCGCTGGAGAATTCACAACCCAAGGTCGACCGTTCGGGGCTGATCGGACAGCTGCTCGTGGGGTTCTGGATCCCGACGTAGCGTGTGCAGTTGCAGTCCGCTTGTTCCGCTAGCTGCTGGGCACTTCTTTCAGCGTTCCACTGTCGCGCCCGTCGGGATCTCGATTGCCGGTAGCTCGTCACGCACCGAGTTGGATGCTGCCGATGATGAGGCGGATTGTCAGAAATCCGCTGCGGCGTCGAGGGGCGAAAGCAGCGGAGTTTGGCGATCTCGCGTCGCGCGGGGTATCTTTGGCGGATGCTTGGACGAACCATCTGCGGACTGCTGGCTGCGTCGGCGCTGTGCGCTGGTTGTTCTTCCAAGTCGAAAAGCGTTGCCAGTGGCACCGGCGGCGCCGGAACCGCGGGTGGCGGGGCCGCGGCGGGCAGTGGGGCGACAGCAGGCAGCGGGGGAACTTCAGGGAGCGGCACCGGGGCAACGGGCGGCACGGCCGGGTCCGCGGGCGCGCTGGGGACACCAGAGAAATTGCGCAGCGCCGCCTACGCCGAGTCCCTCGTGGAGGTAGCAGGCAAGCTCTATTTCACATCGGGATCGCCGACGAGCTTCCTGGACAGCAAAGTCACTGAGCAGAGTACGATCAGCGCTGGCAGCTACGTAGACATTGTCACCGGACCCGTGGGTCGGTTCCTGAATATCGTGCATGTCAACGGCTTCTTGTACTGGACCAATCAGGGCACGGGCACCCTCAACACGGGCAGCGTCGAAAGTTACGAACTGCCGGACGGGCCGCAAAAGAGCCTCGCGACGAAAGTCGACATGGCGACCGGTCTCGCCGTGGTCGGCGACACGGCGTACTTCACTCGATTCACTCCTGCCGGACAGATTCGCGTTGCGGGTGGCACCACGGGCCTGTTGTACCAGAACCAAGAGAAGCCCAGCGGCATCGCGGTTGTGGGGAGCACCTTGTATTGGACTAATTTCGGTCCGCAAGCAGGGCTCATGAAGGGCCCGGTCCCAGCCGGCAGCGCAAGTCTCGTGATGCCCCTCGACTCGGCGGGTGCCATTGCTGAAAACGGAACTCACGTGTTTGTGGCGCATGCGGGCGGGATCAGCAGATTCGCAGTCGCCGGCGGCGCACCGAAGCAAATAGCGACCGACAAGGACATCCACACGATCCGCCTATCGTCCAAGTATGTCTACTGGACCAGCAGCACGAGCAACACAGTGGCCCGCGCGGAGTTGGACGGCGCAAACCGTGTCGAGCTGTCAAGCAACGGCGCGCTGGAACCGCGCGGCCTGGCAATCACGCCACCGGCAATCTACTGGACGGAGTACGGCGCCCAGGGGGCCATCATGAAGCTGGTCATTCCGGGCGGGACGTGACCGCGTCTGCACCCCCGCCCCAAGGCAACACGTTTCGCTACAGAAGCTCGCCGCCTCTTGAGCCTTGACCGCGAGTCGGGGCAGGGAGGGCGGTCTCAAGCTGGGAAAGGGGATTGAGGTGGTCGCGAGCGGGGGCGCGGGAGACGATTTCCAATGGGACAACTTCTCTAACGCGGCGAAGTCGCACGTCTTTTGCTCCGAAGCAGTCGATCCTCCGGCGCGTTCACCGCGCGCGCCGCGAGGCGACGCGAAGTTGGAGAGTAGGGCGGGAAACGGGCCTCGCTGCCTGCTATGCTCTGACGAGTGAGCCAGCCGCTACGTCTCGACGAGGCTATCCAGGCGCTAAGACGCGATCCAACACAATCGGTCCGCGTCAAACTCGACGATGGTTTGACCGTCGAAGTGCGCGCCGTCCCGCCTGTGCGTCCGCCTGGGCGTACTGCCGCCGAAGCGTTCCGCGAGATTGGCCGTTGGGAAGGAGAAACGGGCGACGAGCTGGATGCCCTGTTCGCCCGCCAGCACTCCAATCGCCAGGTCCCTGATCTGCCGTGAAGTATGTCGTCGACACCAACATCGTTGCGCGGATCCTCGATGGAGATGCGCGCGTGCTCGGCCACCTTGCCCACGTCGAGCCGAGCGACGTCTTGTTGGTTGCGGCACCCCTGCCCGAGAGTAGTCTTGACCGTCTCGTGCGGGACAGCGTCGGTACCGCGGGGCACGTGAGAGATTTTTAGCAACGCTCGGTCGCAGCGGTCGATCGGGTGGGGTGACTCCTCCTCGCCGAGTGGTGGGCGGCCAGACCCGCGTGGCACGTGAGAGATTCTTAGCAACGCTCGGCGTTTTCCCATCCGAAGACCTGCGTCGACCGTCGTGTCTTGCGCCCGCGGGTGGCGACCAAGAACAAGTGGCTCCGCATCGAGATGCTCAGTAGGAACAAGCGCTTCCAGCAGCGGTACCGCGACGCCTTCTTGCGCCGCCGCGCCGGCAAGGTCGATGTGCTCTTTCCCTATGGTTCCTACCAGCTGCGCGTGCTGGGCCTCGTGCGCTGCGAACCACCTCCGCCCGGATAGACCCTATGGGTGCGCCTGACTCGGACGCGGAGCAACACCGCGCCGAGGCACTGCTTTGTCCGACGCGTGACTCACGTGTGTTTTCGCCCTCGAAACGGCGCGTCCAACGTCTTCCCAGGCGCCCCGCGGCTACCTCAACCCGCCAGATTTCGGCACGCGGTCCCGTCAACCATGCTCCCCACGGAGCTTACCCTCGGGCAGGGGCACACAGTGGCTGGCGCGGCGAGCTAGCGACGCTTGGGTGCCTTCTTCGTCTTGGCCGGCGCTCGGGGTTTGGCAGGAGCTTTGATGCGGGCTTTGAAGCGCGCCTTGGGCACGTGCTTGCGTAGCGGTGGGACCAACTCGGATTGATTGACCACCACGGCTTGGCTGCCCGGTGGCTTCATCGGCGGATTGCCCAAGATCCCCTCGGCGCCGGTCACCACCGTCACTTTCGTCCCTTTGGGGACTCCGCTCAACCGAACCATGCCCGGCGGCTCGACGAACACGTCCATCAGGATGACAGCCGGATACTTCTTCAGTGCCGCTTTCAGTTTCGCCGCTGTCGCCGGCAACTTGCCGCCGCTCTTCTTCATGAGCAAACCAGCGTCCAACGCCAAGACGCGCGTGGTCGCGGCCTTCTTGCCCTCCAGACCGACTACGCCGACGACCATGTCGGCTCCGCCGGCGAGGGTCGCGCCTTTGGCCAACCCAGTCTTCGCGACTTCCGAAAACGACTTGCCGGTAGTGGTCTTCTCTCGCGATTGCTGGAGTTGGACGCGCAGGCCGGACTGCACCTGCATCTTGTCATCGACGCCGGCTGCCAGCGCCAGAGACGACGGCAGTGCCAGGAGCGGCAATGCCACGAACAAACGTCGGTGAATGGAGAGCATGGCACGAAAGTAGCTGCAACCAGCGTACCGCGCAAGAAACACGCCCTCCGGACCGTTGCCACGCCGCACGCGTTGCGCGTCGAAGAATTGCGCACGCAGCGTCTGCAGCTGTCGAGCTTGCGGGCGTAGCCCTACAGACGTGCGCGCAGGCTGCGGACCGGGG
This sequence comes from uncultured Polyangiaceae bacterium, assembly GCA_965369205.1. Classification (GTDB taxonomy): domain Bacteria; phylum Myxococcota_A; class Polyangia; order Polyangiales; family Polyangiaceae; genus JACKEA01. Next base: position 4,939 of record CBDUPW010000460.1, read on the forward strand.
CGGGACAGCGTCGGTACCGCGGGGCACGTGAGAGATTTTTA
>CBDUPW010000461.1:0-4925 GCA_965369205.1 uncultured Polyangiaceae bacterium
CTCGCCCCTGGTTTCTGCCATCAGGTCATGCGGCAACTATCCTGACACCTGGGGGCAGCAAGAACGAGATCGGCTTTTCCAAGCGCCCAACTGCGGACGCAAGCGTCCGCGATGCGGGTGGCAAACTCCGCACAAGGAGCTCGCCCCCCTGCACGAGGCTCACGGGCAGGGAGAGCACCCAGCTTCCGGCGCGCAGTTCGACCGGAGGCGTGGCGACTTCTGCCGGAACCGAAAGATGCGTCCTGAAATGACCGTTTGAGAAATGCGCAATGGCACCCGGCGAGACCGCGAAGAAGTACGCAGGCACCCGGACTTCGTTCATCGTGCGCACGATGCCGATCGCCCCGTCGCGTCGGACCCAAAGCTCACTCACGAGCATCCGACCCTGATCGGGGACGGCGAACCTGAGAGGTGAATAGCCTTGCTGGAACTCTGATGTCGCCACCATCTCACGTTGCGCCCCGAACTTTGCGGGATGCGTGCACGGTGGCACGCCGAAACAAAACACATCGGGAGCACGCTCCAGGTAGTACCGCGGGTCTCCAAGTTCGTGGCCGAGAGTCCCGGTACCGATGTGCTTCGGACGATTGTGCGCCAGGTAACGGTCGCTCAATCCCAACATGTCCAGAGACGGCAACTTGGAATAGAAGGGGATCGTGCCCGCCGCGTCCACGGCGATCAGTGGTCGCTGCTCGCCGAAACCAGATTGAAGCAACTCGCCAACGGGGCGGCCGTCCCATTGCCATCGTTCCTGGGCAGCCCAGTTCTTTGGGTCAAGCCTGGTGCCGACAAGAACCAACGCAACCAGGCATAACCCCAGTTGCCAGGCAGGCTTCTTCGGATTGCCTCGGCAGACCAAAGTGGCCGCCAGCGCGCTGAGCGCTACGACGGGAACGAACTGTCTCCAAGCCGGAAAAATGTCCCCTCCAATGAATACAACGTACACGGTCCAGACCAACGCCGGCAAAACCACAACAGCCAACCAAGCGCGCGGAACCCTGCGGCGGATCGACGCGACCGCGAGCAGCAGAAAGGAGAGCCACACTGCAGCAAGCACATCGAGGCTAGCTTTCAGGTACTCCAAGCCCTGGTCCACGCGCTTCCAGGCAAACGCAACCTTCGCATAGGCGGTATTTGGAAGAACGTCTGCGTAGTACATGAATCGAAACGCAAGTTGCGCACCAGTGAACAGGACCACCGCAAGAAGCACTGTCGCCACCACGCGCCTGCGATCGCGCCAGTTGCCAACGAGCAGCGCCAAAGCCATTACGATCGGCCAAAGGGCGCTGTCAGGTCGAGTCCAACACAAGAGCCCCAAACAGAGCGCCGCCACTCGCATCCAAGAGCGAGAGGCCGATTCACAGGTATTGACCAGGGCGATGCAGCCCCAAACAAGCAGAGCGCACACGAGGGGGCCTTCCAGACCGCCCATCGCCCACACGCCGAAAGCGTCACTGGATGCGAGAAAGGCGATGCCGATTGCTGGCGCCAAATACTCGCGGGGCGTGCGCGGCTTGCAAGCTGCGATCAGCGCCCCAAAAATGGCCAGCGTGGCGAGCATTCCGAGGGCGCGCGCGCTGGCAACCAAATCCGCGCCAAACAGGTGGAGCAACGCACAGAGCAGCACCCAGAGAAGATTGGAATAGCCCTCAACGCGTTCTTCCCCAGTCCAAGTGAGACCGTGTCCACCGACAAGTCGCTCGGAATACCGAAAAGAGATGAATGCGTCGTCAGTGACGAAGTACCCATGCAAGGAGGCATGCCAGACAATCGCAAGCCCACCGCATCCCAGGAGCAACGCGGCCGCACCCGCCCGGGTTCGGAGTGCCATTACAGCCGTGCTCTTTGAGACCACGGCGAGACGGTAGCGCTGCATTCCGGCCGTCCAAAGCGCAAAAGAAACGTTCGTGGTGCTCAAGGACGGGTTGGCGCTCTCAGCGCGCGATCATGCGCAGCGCAACATCGTTCTTTCCACGGTCCGCACCACGCCGCAGCAGGACGAACGGTCCGCGAATCGCCTCGACGCCAAACTCCCCGGCGCGGACGACATGTGCCACGTGATCTAGCTCGGCGGGCAGCGCATTTTGAGCGGCAAGCACGTACTCGGCCTCTTTGGGTACGGCAGTCAGCTTGATGCTGAACAGATCGAGACGGGTCGATGCGTGCGGGCCCTCCGTCTCTGTCGCGGCAACGGCGGCGTTCTTCGGAATCATGGCGACAAGCTCTCGCATCCCAACCAGTCGAGTGCGTTCCTCTTCATTCAGCGGCCGTAGTTGCTTGTGGTAAAATCCTCCGCGCACCTGCCGGCTTCCAAGTAGTGCGCCGAATTGGAAACTAGCGACGGCACTGGCCAAGAGCAGCGCCGACAACGCGGCAATCCGTCGCCGCTTCGGCCGAAGCGACTCCGCGCCGTACACAGCCGCGGCAACCACATACGCAAGGAAGAAGTAGGAGTACTGAAATCCGGTTGAGAAGTAGGGCGGGCGGTCCGTCGCCAAGAACGTAAACGCCAGTCCGGGAAGCACCGCGGTGAGAAGCCACGGACGACGCCACCACAGAAAGACCAGGGGCACGCTGAAATGCAGAAGGTACTGCAATTTCGGCGGAGTCAACGTGTGGTTCGCGACGAACCACGGATTGCTGACGAGCGTGTACAGCACACCACGAAACGACGGGAGTCCCTGGGGAACCAAAGTCGCATAGCTGTGCACTAGATCAAATCTCCCGAAGCGGGGCATCACCGCAAACTTCATTCCAACAAAGTACAGCGCTCCTGCACTGCATAGAGCAAACCCCACCCAAGCTCGCCCCCGAACGCACATCATCACCAAGCCCACGAAGGCGACGCCCACGCCGTACTCTTCCCGCACAAGCAAGACGGCGCCAACAATCAACGTCAGCACGATCCAAGTCCGCAGGCGAAGTGGATCCCGGCTACGTGCAACTCGGTCGGCCACATAGATTAGCCACGCGCTAAGATGCAGTCCAAGCGCAGTGAAATGGAAGTCGTAGAAGTTGGGCTGTGCAACGACCGGCAACACCAAGAACACGAACGCGATGATCAGTGCTTGGGTATCGCCGAGTCGATTCCTGGCGAGAAGAAACACTGGGATCGCCGTGGTACCGACCAACAACGCCTGCAGAACCAACAGCGTCTCAGGACCGGGCCGCAAGGCGTAGACCGGCAGCAACAGATACAGGCTCAGGTGCGCGTGGTGGGCGAGCGTCGCGAAGTCCACCACACGGCCGGTCATGGTCGGCGAGCGAAATGGATGCCCACGCAGCGCGTTGTAAAACAGATTGTCGAATTCCGCGAGGTCGGACACCCGGGTCTCGAAACGCTGATGGCTCGCAATCGTCCAGTACGAAACCCCCACGACGTAGTACGCGATCGCGATGCCCAGCACGACCCACGCGACCCAGCGCAGCCGCGGTCGGGGCGTTCGAAGCCACTTGGCAATACGTCCGTCCCCGCTTGCCTCCCCCAGCGAAGTGCGGAGCAGACGCTCGAACACGGCGCACAAGACTCCAAGGTACACGAGCACGGTGAGTTCCGACCAGCCTGTGTCATGCGAGAGCAGAGGCGGAAGCGCGCCAACAACGAGCAGGGGCGAAGCGAGGTTCAAGCGTCGCTGCCACTTGGAAGCCCGCTCTCCGCGAGACGCCAACAGGACGACAAGCGCTGAGACGAGCGCCACTCCGAGAAGAACGCCGACGCCGGTCGCGCGGACCCGCATCGGAAGCTCGTTTGTGTCGAAGTACTTCCTTGGCCCACGAGCCAACACACCAAAAACGAACAGGCCGAGAGATGTCACGAGACCCCCCGCGAGCAGCGCGCGCTGCAGGGGCTTCGTACTTGTTTTAGGCGACGTCATGGTGATCGGTGGCGGTGCGGCGCGCCATGCGGGCGGAGACAACGCTCGGTTTGGTGGACGTCACGCTCAAGTCCCCACAGGTTTGACCCGCACCACGCCATTACCAGGGCAGACCACCGCTTGGCAGGCCAAGCGAACGGTAGTCGGGCTGTTCAGTAGTTCCAGTAGTTCGCGTTCATCGTCGTCCGGGGGGCGCAGCAGCTCGGCGCCTTCGGTGACCTCGACCTGACAGGTGGCACAGGTTGCGGAGCGACAGGAAAATGGGATCGGCGCGAGGACTTCGTCCGCGATGTCGACCAGGGGGGTCTCCACGGCGACCTCGACGCGTTTTTCTCGCCCGATGGAGTTGGCTTCGAAGATGACGCTTGGCACGGACGCGGAGGGTAGCTGGCTGCGTCGAGCGATTGAAGGAGATTGTGGGCGTGGTCGACTGCCATGGCAGGGCAAAAAGGTGATAGGCCTGCCTTGATGTTGGCCTTGGTCTTGGACGGCAAGCTGAAAACCCGGACGGACTTCCCCTCCCCGAAGCGCGCCCCGGGTGAAGCCCGCGTGGCGGTCCGCGTGGCGGGCGTCTGCGACACGGATCTGCAGCTGGCGCAGGGCTACATGGGGTTTTCCGGAGTGCCCGGCCACGAGATGGTGGGCACCGTGATCGAGTCGGAGAGTGCGCCTTGGGTGGGCAAGCGCGTGGTCGCGGACATCAACGCGGGCTGCGGCCAGTGCGCGGACTGCGTGCAGCGCGACGGGCATCATTGCCGCGCGCGCACAGTGCTGGGGATCCTGGGACGTGGGGGCGCCTTCGCTGAAGAACTCACCATCCCGGAGCGGTGCCTGGTTGCAGTACCGGAAAGCGTGAGGGACGACGTGGCCGTATTCGCCGAGCCGCTTGCCGCAGCGCTGCATGTGTTGGATGTCGCGGGCGCCTGCGATGCCAAGCGCGCCGTCGTCGTCGGAGACGGCAAATTGGGTCTCTTGATCGCCGCCGCGTTGGCAACCGCGATCCGTGACGTACTGGTTGTGGGGCACCATCAGGAAAAGCTTGCGCTGCTC
>CBDUPW010000462.1:0-4856 GCA_965369205.1 uncultured Polyangiaceae bacterium
GGGGCGCCGGCGAGCGCAGGCGAAGCCGAGCACGCCGACCGTGATGCGACGCGCACGCGCGGGGGCATCTAAAGCCCTGCGCGAATGGCTACGCTGCTTGCCACTTTCCTTTTCGGTTGGTGAACTTGGGTCGCTTGGATTTGCGCGCACCCGTGCCGACGTTGTCCAAACCGTAGTCGCTGATCGGTCGCTCGTTGAGCGCCATGTACCGCAGCAACAGTTCCGTTGAGTGTTGCATCGGCTTTGGTGATGAGGGGCTTTCCCAGCGTGAGACGGTTTCAGGCGCAACTCCCAAGAACTTCGCGAAGTCCTTGCCCGAGTACCCGAGGTACTTACGCAGGAAACAGATCTCTTCTGGTCGCAACGGCTCATTTCGGCGCGCGATGTGCTGCGCCACGGTTCGGCTCAACAACTCAACCCGCTCGAACCCTTCGTAGCGCTCGCCACAACCTGGGCACGCAAAAACGGTTCCCTCAACCAGGGCAACCGCGTTGAAGTCCAGCAGCGCGGAGGACTTCTTTAAACCGCTTTGCCCGCAGGCCACACACTTTTTCATTTCTTCCTCCACGCGGTGACTACGATCGACTGGGTGACATCACTGAATGCGACCACAACGCAAAAGATGTTGGTGTGGCACCGATATCGCCACGAGCCGCGTTCTAGCTCTCCTGGCTCGAAGATCCGGCCAGCTCGAAGGACGTTGATGACGTCCTGTTCGGTCATTGCGTCTTTAGCGATCTCCCGCTTCGCATGCGCGCTGAAGAACACCGTTCCATGCTCCAGCACGTATGACAGAAGCTTGCGAGCTTGCACCGGCGGCAGCTGCTGGTTGACGTCGATGTCTTCAAGCGCCACTTTCGTCCTATCTGAGCTTTTGTCAAGATAGCCCAGGTTGATCTTTTGTCAAGGTAGATTGGGCTTGGCGTTGGAGCGTTGGCTGGTCGATTGTTTTGCTACAACTGCATCACCGGGCGTCATCGTGACGCCAGCGTGTGGTGTGTTCTTCTGCATGCCAGAGCTCAAGTCGCGTACTAGGCGTCGGCTTCGGTCCGGACCGCTGTGCGTCTAGCTCGCGCATACGCGCACTGTGTACCGGCGCAGCGCGCGGTTTTCGGCCAGGGCGCGCGCCAGGAATCGGACCTGCATTTCTTCGATTTCGAGCAGAGGCAATGCTGCGAGTAGTCGGAGTTCGTCCGTGCCGCTGGCTTCGATCTCGTCCCAAGCGCGATCCGTCAAGCAAAGCATCTGCCTTGAGCCTATTGCAAACAGCTGCAGGAGCTGCGCCTCGGTCAGTTCGCCCCGCGCTAGGCGGGTGTCAATTTCTCGGCGCGCGACTGCCTCGAGCTTCGAACCGAGCACGCGGGCGAGTAGTTTCAGTTCCGGTGAGAGGGTCTCAGCACGGAAGCTGGATTCAACGCGCTTCTTCAACAGCGCGGCGGGAGTGTTTTCGGAGATGGCGAGGATTGCGGCGGCCAACGCATTGCTTCCGGTCGTTGGCGGCGCGTAGTCGGCCAGGAACCTGCGCACCGCTTCGTCTGGGAGCTGGCCACGCACACGGGCTCGAACTCGCCCTGGGTCGAGTACGACCGGAGGCGCAAAGGTCCGGCCAAAGATGCGCCGGAGCTGCGCGCACGCGTCTTTTGCAGTCTCAAGATCGATGTCGCCGCTGACGATCGCCGCGCGCGGAAAGAGATTTTCGACCAAGATCCCAACGGCGACGATCAGCGTGTGGTGTGGCTCGCCTTGGGTCTTGTTGTCGAACAGCGTCGTAGCGTGTGGTCCCTGGTCCCAGTCCGTAGACACCAGCTTCAGCAGCACGTCCTCATTCTCAAGGAGCGCTTGGGCTGGCGCGGTGCGGGCGAGCCGTCGTGGAAAATCGAAGGGCTCGGCGACGCGCAACGTGCCTGCATCTCCGAGCACGCGCCAGCCGGTTTCCGTTTCGCAGTCCAGCGTGTACGCAGTGATCTGCTCGCCGCCGACTATTCGTTGTCGCGCGTTGATCGGCGGCCTGGGCCACTGCGCCAACACCTTCCGCGATTCTTCGTAGGCGACGCTCCAAGCGTCGTCTGTGATCCGTTCCGCGCACACCCGCAGGTAGACAAACACTCCCACCGACCCACTCCCCGTTGCTCGAGCGCCCAGATTAGCGTTTGACGGCAGACTGAACAAGTGTATAGTTCTCTGATGGCACGGCGGCGCGCCCGGGGCGGGGGCAAGTCCCACAAATTCGGCGGGGACTGGACGGAGCGGAAGCTCAGGGTGCTGGCGGGGGTGGGCAATGATCGGGGCAAGCCGATTGCGCTGAGGATTGCCAGAAGCCTGCTCAAGGAACTGCGCTGATGGCGCAGGGCTCGGGCATCGAGTGGACGGAGTCCACGTGGAACCCGGTTACGGGCTGCACGAAGATCAGTCCGGGGTGCAAGCACTGTTACGCCGAGCGGATGGCGCGGCGGCTGCAGGCGATGGGGCAGGCGAACTACGCGGAGCGGGGGGCCCGGGAGCGGGTGGCTCGTGGGCGCGTGGAGTTCGTGCCCGGGGGCGGTACCTGTCTTGGGACAGGTGATGCGAGGCGACGGCGGGGTCGCGTCCAAGAAACCGCGTCGGGATGCGGGTGGCGGACACGAGCAGCTCGTGGCGAAGCTGCCGGGCGATCCGTGGAAGGCGACCGGCCCACCCTGACTCTCGTGCACAAAGGAACGCAACACGTGGCTTTGTGCAATGTGCCCCGCAGCGTTCGAAGGGATGCCCAGGGTGCGGGTGGTGTTGTACGAGCGGGGGTGAGGACGTGTCCCGGGCGCACCCTGGGGGCGCGTCGTCCGCGCGCGGATCGACCGCTGCTGCGCCGAGTGAGGTCGTCCAGCGAGCGCTCGATGCACCGACGCGCGCTTGGATGCGGCAGTATGGTCAGCCGCATCTGATGCTCCAGACCGACGCGTGGGGCGCGCTCAGTTTCTCGCATTCCATCTCGCTTCCGCGGGAAAACCCACGCCTGCCCCTCACTCCCCAGCTGATCGCCGATGCGGCGCAGGCGCTCAGCCACTTCGCGAGCAGCCTGGAGGCCAGCTATCGCGCTCGGCGCGCCGAGATAGTCGCCCAGCAGGGCGAGGCCGGTGCGCTTGCGTGGGAAGCGCAGAACGAGAAGCTGATCCAAGCACGGCCCCTGGGTTGGCTGCGCTGGGCCTACTTCGGTTGCATGGCCTTGGCGCTCTTGGTGGTGGTATCGACGACCGCGGTGTTCGTGATTTGGATGATCACAGCGAAGCGTTGATGTGCGGCGCAGCTGTTGGGACGCGGACGCGCGGGGGCAGCTCATTTGAACGGCGCGGGGGGGCGCAGCGGGTTCTCCGCGCGGGATTCGCCCGTGTTCGAGGGCGCCGGCGTCCCCCGTTGGCCCGTCGGCGACTCCTATGGGTGGCGCGAACCGATTGTGGATGATTCCCCCCAGGCTGGCCAAGGTCGCGAACAAGCACTACTATGGTTAGGTGAGCAAGGAACTGGAAGCGTTGCTACTTCGCGCCAAAGCGAGGCAAATGACCGCCGAGGAGCGAGAGCGCCAGGTGTTGAGCTTCGCTTACGGAAATCTGAGGATCGAGCAACCCGGCGTTACCCGTGAACAGATCGCAGCGACAGCGCGCGACTCTAGCGCGGACGGCGAGCGTGGCCTGGTACAGCGACGAGGCGGCTAGCCCGGAGGCGGCGCTTGAGGCAGCGGCAGCGGCGGCGGTCAGGCAAGCCCGGTATGTGATGCACTTCATTGCCACCGCCGTCGGTGGCGGCGAAGCAGGCGCCATTACAGCTGACGTTCTGTTGGAGCTAAACCGTCTGGCGCTTGAGGGTGTGGACGCCCAGGCGGGTTCGTTTCGCTCAGAAGAGGTCATGATCGCTGGCTCGCGTCATGAGCCACCAGCACACATTCATGTGGTGCGCATGGTTGACGAGTGCTGCCGATACATGAACGACCTGGGCAACGGCACGGCCTTGCATCGCAGCGCCTACGCGCTGTGGCGAATCAATTGGATTCACCCTTTTGGCGAGGGCAACGGGCGCGTCGCTCGCGCAGCCGCGTACATGGTGTTTAGTGTTGGCGAACGCACTGTGCTTCCTGGAGACGTAGCCCTTCCAGAGCGAATCGCTCGCGAGAAGATCAAGTACTATCGGCTGCTCGGTGAAGCCGACCGCGCATGGAAGCGGTCAAAGAAAGTGGCGCTGACGAATCTGGAGCAGTTTCTCGGCAGGTTGATCCAGGCGCAGTTGCGAGAAGGTGAAGAGGATTAGGCGCTCCTGCCGCTTGTCGGGGCTGCGTAGTTCTGGCGGTCACGTCGTCGCGTCCCCCGCGCGGGCGCTGCGCCCGCGTTTGGGGGCGCCGGCGAGCGCAGGCGAAGCCGAGCACGCCGACCGTGATGCGACGCGCATGCGCGGGGGCATCCAATCCCGAAGGGACCGAATGGTCGCGGCGTCGTAGTGGCGGTGGCCGTGGGGCCAGAGCGGTGGCTGTGAGGGCGGTGCTGCCGGCTTTGCGCTAGCCTACGCAGTGCGAGGAATGGATGCGGTACTGTGGATTCATCGGAGTGAGCGTGGTCGTCTTTGCCGTTGGGGTTACTTTGAACCTATCGAACCTGACGGGTGTGAGCTGTAGTGCGGTCAGTTTTCAATGCGGGACCGGGGACGGTGACGTCACGAAGCCGATCTCACTCTCTATCGCTGGCTCTACGTGGACGATGGAGCGCATCGTTGGCGGTGCGTATCCCGAGCCGCCGAAGATTGATTGCGAGAAGAACTTGGCATTGCCACTGCCGCTTTGAGCGGCGTGGAGCAGATCGGAGTCGTGGCAGCAAAGTCCGGCTGCGGAGACTCAG
>CBDUPW010000463.1:0-4834 GCA_965369205.1 uncultured Polyangiaceae bacterium
CGCTCAGCCGGCTCTGCTAGCCCCGGTGCTGGGACGCCACAGTACGAGCACACCCGCGACGACCAGCAGCGCGCCGGCCACGGTGAGCAGCGAGGGGATCTCGCGGAACACCAGCACCCCCCAGACCGCGGCAAACACGATCTGCACATACCCGACGGTCGTCGCGCGCCCCGCAGGCACCAACGCAAGTCCCTTGGTGAAGAGCACCTGGGACGCCTGCGTCGCCACGCCAAGAGCCAGCATCAAGAGCCAGCCCCGCGTCGAAGGCGACTGCCAATGCGCGATCGCAAAAGGCAGCGTGGCGGGCACTGCGACGACGGGAAAGTACATCACGATCACGTGAGGGTCGTCACTGAGGCGCAGTCGCCGCACCGTCACGTAGGCGAACGCGCTGAATACCGCGCCGCCGAGGGCCGCTAGCACTGCCGTCGTCGGTAGGTCCGCGCGCGCCCCGAACAGCAGTGTCGGGCGCGTGACCAGCACCGTGCCGGCGATACTCGCGACGATGGCAATGATCAGACGGCGATCGACGATCTCGCCCAGAACCAAGAACGCCACCACGCTCGTCAGGATCGGGTTCAGGTAGTGAATCACCGTTGCTTCCGCCAGGGGCAGGTTGGCAACCGCGTAAAAGAAACACGCCAGGCCGCCCGTCCCGAAGACCCCGCGTAGGATGAGAAGCTTCTTGTTGTTGCCGCCTGGGGAGATCCCACGATGCAGCACCCATGTCGCGCTCAGCACGAAAGTCACGACGCCGCGCGCCAGCACCAGCATGGAGACAGGCAGCTCTTCTCCAGCAAGCTTGACGCATACGCTCATGACCGAAAAGCCAAGGGCGCCCAAGACGAGCAAGCCGATGCCACGCTGCTCGTCTGTCTTCGACACGCGACGCATTGTCGTCATGCGCGCGGGGGCCATGTAAAGCATTCAGCGGTGGACGCGGGTTATCGCTGGCAGTGTGAACCTGCGTTCGGACGCCCCGCGGAGGCCGGGAAAAGCGGGGAAAATGCGCCGGGCTTCCCTTGACCCGAACGGCACATGCCTTGCAAAACGGGCCCAACGGAGGACAAGACATGAGGCGAGCATTGGTGGGTATTTCAGTATTGGCTCTGGGGGCGTTTGCTACCGGGGCATGTGGCGGCGACAGCGACGGCGGGATCAGTGGCGGCAAGTCGATCCCTATAGAAGACCTGGGCCCGGTATATGGCGACGCGCTGTGCGGGGTCTACGAAAGGTGCTCTGAAGGCGCGCCTCTCGATGCGTTCCTGAACGGAGAGGATTGCCGCAAGAACTTCGAGACCGCATTCGACGACGAGCTCGGGCGCATCAAGACCGCAATTGATGACGGGCGCGTCATCTACAAAGCCGACTTGGTTCAGGGCTGCATCGACGCGGTCAAGGCAGCGAGTTGCGGCATCAACGAGGAGCCCGCGGAATGCAAAGCGGCTTTCGGTGGCACCGTGGAAGACGGCAGCGATTGCACCTTGGATGGCGAATGCAAAGGCGACTCGAGCTATTGCCGCGTTGAAGCCAGCTGCCCAGGTAAATGCGCGCCCAAAGAACCCGCGGGCGCCAGCTGCCGCAGGGGCGACGACTGCGCGACGGGGCTGGAGTGCTCCGACACCACGAACAAATGCTTCAAGCCGGCGGCCGATGGCGAAGCCTGCGGCGGCGGCTCCGCGCCGGACTGCGGCCCTTGGTTATACTGCCTGGGCGAAGATGAAAACGCCCAGACGCCGGGCAAATGCGCCGATAGCGCCAGCGCCTTTGCCGGCAACGACGGCGACCCCTGCTGGGTCGATGGCAATCCGCTATGCAAGGACGGTCTCCACTGCGTGATCAGCGCGGACGCCACCGCTGGCAAGCTGGTGGGCAAGTGCGGCAAAGCGGTGGCTGCGGGAGCTGCGTGCAGTCCGGCGCTTCCCGACCAGTGCCCCTTGGACGAGTTCTGCATGCTGCCACCGAACACCTTCGACGGCACTTGCACCAAAAAGCCGGGCGCCAACGAACCCTGCGGTGCGGGGCTAGGCGACAACAACGTCTGCGCGGCCGACACCCGCTGTGACGGGGGTACCTGCCGCCCGCGACAAAAGCTCGGCGCGAGCTGCGATACGGACGAGGTCTGCTACAGTGAAAACTGTTCCGACGGCGCGTGCGCTCCGGGCGGGGGCTGTACGAACTGAGGGCGGAACGAAAGCGGGCCTGCGCGAACGTCGCGTGGGCCCGCGGTGTATTGGGACTCACTCGATGACGGGGAACGGGAAGACGTCCCACTGGCCGCGGTCAGCGCGAAAGAACGCCTCGAAGCCGCGGTACAGGTGCGTGTAGCCTTCGCAGATAAGCAGCCCGTTGATTTCTTCGGTCGAGTTGGAAGGCTCCGGACCGAGCGGCTCGAAGTAAGCGCCCTTGGTGTAACGCGCTAGATCCGATGGCGCCCCGTATAAGATGCGGAGCTGCTGCGGCGGGCACGGAGCTCCCTCTTCGCTAACGCTAACCCAATCTTTGCGCACCGCTTGTTGCAACACCGTCATGCGCAGCTGTTCTACGCGGGTAGGCGTGCCAACCGCCCCAGCGAGTTGGCTCGACGCCGGCTTCACGTCGCCGGCTTGGTGCGTCGAGTCGCGTTCAGGATCGACCGCTCCGCTTTCGGTAGCGGCTTGCATCGCGGCGGCGTTCGCTGCGGCGCCTGGCGCGGGTTTGCGCGGCAGGGCGCGAGGCGCGTGAGCGGCGCGCGGAGCTTGGGTGCTGGGCGCTTGGGGCACCGGACCGGTGGCGCCCGAGGGCGACCACCAGATCCAAGCAAGTGCCGCTACGCCGAGAGCAAGCGCCACGCCTACCCCCTGCTTCACGCGAAGGCTCAACGTCGCCTCCGTCGGCGGACCAGTGGCATCAGACCCGCCAAGAGCAACCACGCTGTCGGCAGGGACGGCGCGGTTCCGCTGGTGCGACACGCGCAACCTTCTTCGCCGGCGCCCAGAGTCCGCGACGTCTGACCAGAACCCTGGCCGCCAGTTTCACTACCGAGGGCTCCGCCGCTGCCCCACTGTCCGGCTGCACCCAGGCCACCCGCACCACCCGCACCACCCGCACCACCAGAGTTCAGGCGGGTATCGTCGTCGATCAGATAGACCTCAGCCCCGGAGCCTTGCACCAAAAATGGCCTGTCGCGCAAGGGCGGACCCACCGGAAACGACTCCAGATCCGCGCTGGCCCAATCGACCACCGCGCTGGCATTCAGGTCCCAGGTCTCGAAGGCAGCGGCGCTTACAGCGCGCCGCACGTCGCCGTCGATCAGCCAGGTCTCTTTGCCCCCGGTGACTCGCACCAGCAGCGGATCTTTGGGGAAAGCCGTGCCCGCCGTGATCGCCTCAAGTGCGGGATCCCCCAAGGGCATCACGTCCCAGAAGTAGGAGAAGCCCCAGGCTTTGAAGCTCGTCCCGTCCACGACGTGACGCTTCACGCCCTCGGGAACCTGGGGCGTGCACTGCAGCGTGCCGGGGCTCTTGCTGAGCTCGGCATTGGCGCCCCCAGCGCTATCGATGCCGTAGGCGTGCACGGCGTGCGCCTTGCCATCGTGCAGCGACAGCGGCGACGCCACTTCGTAGCCGTGATTGCAGGAGCCGATGGCCGCGCATAGGTCGTCGCGCTTGATGTCCGCGGTGATCGGTACCCCTTTGGCCTTGGCGTTACCTGCCGGGCCACCGAAGTAGAGATGCACGTCGATGGACTTCTTGGGCGCGTCTGCATCCTGGGCCCAGCCCCACACGCGCTTGCAGTTTGCGCCATCCAGATACCCGTTTGGCTTCTTGTTAAATGGCAGCGGCGCCGTCCAGAACGTGGTTTGTTTCTTTGCGCCCGGCCAGCCCCAACTGAAATGCACATGGTCGGTATGGGGGTTACTACCGGTGTAACCCTTCCAACCCGCGGTGGAGCAGCTCGCATTGGGCGATCGATACGAGCCCCAGATCTGCTTGTTCCAGATGAAGTACATCATGCCCGTGCGTCGCGCGAGGGCACAGGCATTGCCGTGTTCGTCTTTGGCGAGCAGCCAATTGATTACCGTTTGCGCAATGTCCTTCTGGGTCGCGTTGTAGAAGTTGACTTTCCAGTCCCACGCGCGTCCCTCTTTGTGTTCGCTCGTGCTGCCCACGCTGCAAGAGCGCGTGATGCCGTAGTCCCCGGTGACGGAATAGGTCTTGAGGATCAGATCCTTGAACGCGACGGTGCCGGGCTTGGCGGTGGGATCGCAGGTGTCTTGGGCGTCGTAGCTTGCAAACCCGTCGATTGCCTTGGCAAAGCTCGGGGTTGGCGGTTTCGCCGCGGCCAATGCCGACGTGCTGCCGAAACCCAGGACTGCGCCGAACGCAGCAGCACGCAAACAACGGGGATAGACGGAAGGCATCGGATTCTCGCAGCGGTCGCAGCGACCCAGTGCGTCTGAAGAGCAGGGGACGTGCCAGGAAGTTTTCGCGAGAAACCTGCCCAGGTTCCGGGCACTTGCCCGTGTTTCGCAACCCGGCAGTGCCAACTAGGGGTTTGCACCTGGCACTCTGTGCATGTGCGTCGGAGCCAGACTTCGCGAGCCGCAACGGGGGTGCGCCCTCGCGAACAAAGGGATACCCTTGAATACATGATTCGATGGGGAAGCTTGTCCTTGGGGGTGCTTGGATTGGTGGTCGCTTGCGGAGGGTCCGACGACACGGGGCTCACGGGGTCCGGGGGCACTGACGCGGGTGTTGGCGGCGGCTCCGCAGGCAGCGGTGGAGGCAGTGCCGGCAGTGGCGGCGGCTCCGCAGGCAGCGGTGGAGGCAGTGCCGGCAGTGGCGGCGGCTCC
>CBDUPW010000464.1:0-4834 GCA_965369205.1 uncultured Polyangiaceae bacterium
AGCCGGCGTACGGCGCGTGCATTATCCGGGACTAGAAAGCCATCCAGACCATGCCCTGGCCCGCAAACAGATGGGCGGCCCGGGCGGCATGATCAGTCTGGAGCTTGAGGGCGGCGAGCAAGAAGCCCGTCGCTTCCTGAGCGCGCTTTCGGTGTTCACCCTGGCGGAGAGCTTGGGCGGGGTCGAGTCCTTGGCGGAGCACCCGGCGATCATGACCCACGCATCCATCCCCAAAGAGGTGCGCGAGCAGACCGGGATCTCCGACAGCCTGGTCCGCCTGAGCGTGGGGCTAGAGGACCCCGAGGACCTGTGGGCGGATCTCCAGCGTGGGCTGAAAAGCGCAGCAGAGAGCTGAGCCGGGCGCAGGGCTCGGGAAATATTGGCAAAAACGTGCGGACCGGCTCACAGAACGTGGCGCTTTTTGCCGATTGCAGCTAAGAAAGACCAGTCGATTGCGAGAGGTACCATGATGATGCTTAAGGGGAATCTTACGGCAGCGCTCGGGCTCAGCCTGCTCGGAACGTTCGGCTGCAGCGATCCGGTTCCGCCGCCTCCACAGGGCGGCGTCAACGTGAATATCCGCTCGGCCCCGTCCTCGGTCACGCCCGCGGGCAAGAAGTGCACGGTCGGCGGTCACTCCGCATTCGTCGGCTCACCGCCGCCGGACGCCACCAAGCCGGGTTCTCGCGTCGTGGACGGCGAGAGCGGCGCGTCGGTCAGCTGCAGCGTGCGCAAGTCCGGGGGAGTCTTCAAGATCAACGGCAACGCCACCCACAAGGGTGTTTCTTTCAGCGTCACCGGCGAGGTTGCGCCCGAGGGCACGGGCACGGCGACCGTTCTGCATCGCAACCCGACAGTGCTCGAGACTGTGAAGAACGAAGACGCCATGCCGTGTACCGTGAGCGTTGCCGACGCACCGCTCCAAGTCGCAACAGGTCGCGTCTGGGCGAAATTCTCATGCCCGGCGCTGGTCGCGTCCCAGCAGCCCACTCTGTTCTGCGAGGGTGAAGGTTTCTTCGTCTTCGAGAACTGCGACGAGTAACGGCGGCTACTTCTCGGTCTTCTTCGGCGGCACTGGCTTGAAAGCCTCCGCCGGCTCGGTCGCGGCGTCGCGCAGCGGTACGTCCGCCGTGGGCGGGCAGGGCTCGATGCGGATCACGACTGCCGTGATGTTGTCCTCTCCGCCGTGTTCGTTGGCGATGGCGACCAGACGGTTGCATGCCTCGGTCAGATCCGCTGCTTTGCCCACGACTTCGAGTAGCTCGTCGTCTTCCATCATTCCGGACAGGCCGTCCGAGCACAGCAGATACAGATCGCCCTCCTCTGCACCATCGCTCTGCAGGTCGACCGTGACGTGATCTTGCATGCCGAGGGCGCGGGTGATCACGTTCTTCGGCAACTCGCTACGTTGCTCTTCGGAGAGCTCCGGCATGGCGAGCAGGTAGTCGTTGACCAGTGAGTGATCCCGGGTCAGTTGACTGATGCCGCCCTCGCGAATGCGGTACGCGCGGCTGTCGCCCACATGGCCGATGAACATGGTCTGCTTTTCAGGAGCGAAGAGCGCACCCACAACCGTCGTGCCCATGCCATGGCACTCTCGCGAGCGCAGGCTACGTTCGATGATCTGACGGTTCGCGATGCGGATCCCGGTGAGCAGCCGGTTCTCTTCCTCGGAAAGCCGCGCGTCGAAGTGGAACGGCCAGGTGACGTCGTCCGCCGCCGTCGCGCGGAAGAAGTCCACCATGGCATCCGTCGCGAGGCGGCTTGCGACATCCCCCGCTCGATGCCCACCCATGCCATCGGCCACGACGTACAGCTCGTGATCCTTGAGGATCGCAAAACTGTCCTCGTTGTGATCGCGCTGAAGACCGACGTCACTGATGCCGGCCGCCACTGCACGCAATTTTGCCATGGGATATCGAGCTGCTCCTACGCAGTCTGCCTCAAGAAAATGTGTCCGTACTAGCCCTAAGCTGTCAAGCCATCAAAACCACTGGCAAATTCCCCCTGCTGGGACCGCCGGTTCAGACCGCCAGGATGTCCTTTTCCTTCGCCGAGATGATCTGGTCCACATCGCCTACGGCGGAGGAAACCGTCTCTTCTGCCTTCTTCTTAGCGCGATCCACTTCGTCTTCGCTCGCGTCTCCGCTCTGCTTCATCTCGCTGAGCATGTCGAGAGCGTCGTGTCGCACCTTGCGGATGGCGATCTTGCACTCTTCGCCCTGCTTCTTGGCCACTTTGACCAGATCTTTGCGCCGCTCCTCGCTCAAATGGGGGATGGGCACTCGGATCAGCTCGCCGTCGACCTGCGGATTGATGCCAAGATCGCTCTCTCGCAGGGCTTTTTCGATCAAGCTGACTTGCGACTTGTCCCAGGGTTTGACCGTCAACATTCGCGGCTCCGGCACGCCGATGGACGCCATTTGCGCAAGGGGCGTGACTTGGCCGTAGTAGTCGACGCGGATGGAATCGAGCATTCCCGCGTGCGCGCGGCCGGTTCGCAACTTACTAAGCTCGCGCTTCAGGGCATCTTTGGCTTTTTCTGCCGCCGAAGCGAGGTCATTGAGCACCTCGTCGATCATCGTCTACCTCCGTAGGGGGGACCATATAACACCGCTGCGCGCTATAGGTGAGCCCGGTCCTCGGTCCGGCGAAGAATGCCTCGACATCGACGCGCTGGGGCGATATCCGGGGAAATAAGGGTCCAAGCAAATGGTTTTTCGACGGGTCACCTGGGTCGCCGCCATCGCGGCAGTAGTCGCCGTCGCGTGCAAGCGCGAAGACACGCCACCGGCCCGCGCGCCGAATCCCTACGCGGGCCCGGGACAGCAGGGACAGGCAGGCCCTCCAGCGCCGGGCCCTGGCCCGCAGCCGCAGCCCTATCCTCCTCAAGGCGCTCCGCCCCCGGTGGCCACGGCTCCGGGCTCACCGCCTGCAGCGCCACCGCCCGCCACCGGCCCACAACCACTGGGCGGCATTCCCTGCACCAGCGACAATGATTTTCAGTGTCCCTTCGCCCGCTGCTTGGGCGGCCGTTGCGGTGGATGCCGCACGGACGCCGATTGCAAGGCAGGGGCCGGCTGCTTTTCCACACCCGTTGGGCCGTCCTGCATGCCCGGCGGCCAAGCCAGCGCTCCACCCGCACCCCCGCCCACGACCGCGCCGCCACCCACAACGCCGCCACCCGCAACGGCGCCCCCGCCGGTGACCCCACCCCCAAGCGGCGATCCCCACGCCGCAGCCCGGGCCCGCTGCGTCGATCGCATCAACCAATACCGCGCGAGCCGCGGCGTTGCGGCGGTGAGTCCGAACGCGGGGCGCGTGAGCTGTGCGGATGGTTCCGCGGCCAGTGACGCGGCGACGCAAACGCCCCACGGCTCTTTCGGCAAATGCCAAGAGTCGGCGCAAAACGAATGCCCCGGCTGGCAAGGGTCCATCGACACCGTGGTCGACGGCTGCGCCAAGGCCATGTTCGACGAAGGGCCCGGCACTGGGCCAGCGCACGGTCACTACAACAACATGATGGACCCGGGATACCGCTCGGTAGCCTGTGGCGTGCACACCACTTCGGACGGTCGCGTGTGGCTCGTGCACAACTTCTATCGCTGAAGCGCCTGCACGGGCCGCTCTGTTCGCGCTAGACTCGGACGGAACCGATGCGTGCTCTAGCAACTCTGTGTGGCGCCACTCTGGCAGGCGTGCTGGTCGTGGCATGTGCCACGAGTGAAGAAGACCCGCAGCGCAAGCCTCCAGGAGGATTCGCAGACGCGGCGGGCGGCACCGGCGGAGTGCCGGACTCCGGCAGCGACGTCGGGGCAACGGACGCGCCCGCCGATACCAGCGCGGACGCGCAACCTGACGCTTCCGCGGATGCGAGCCCAGATGCGAGCGCGGACGCGAGCCCAGACGCCAGCGGCGATGCTGCGCAACCCGACGCTTCCGCGGGCCAACTGATCCTAGTCTCTCGCAGTGCGACGGGACTGGTGCTCGCGACGCGCACCGCTGCTTCGGCATTCTCCACGCAGCCCATCGCGCAGGGGGCCCTGGACACCCCGGCGCTCACGCGCACGAGCTCCGGCGCCCTCGTCGTTGTGCGGGATCCGGCAGCGGGAGAGCTCCGCTACGCGAGCTACGCAAAGGCAGGCACAACGCTGAGCCCCTTCGCGGCGGTGGGCACGGCCGGCATGACCCTGGGCAGCCCGGCCCTGGCCGAAAGCGGCACGGCGACGCTCGCGTTCTTGGGCACTGACTTCAAATATTACGTCAATCGCTATTCCGGCAGCTGGCAGGGCTTTGCGCCGGTGCTCGCAGCAAGTCTGCACAGCTTCGGGCCGGCAGCGCCGAGCGTCGCGGCCCTGCCAGGAACCGAGCTCGTCGCCTACGTCGGCGACGACGGCAAGCTCTATACCCAGGTAGCCCAAGCCGGCAGCTTTCAGCCGGCACATGCCCACGCCACGCCAGCGCTGCTGGATAAAGCCGTCACCCCCAGCGTCGTGGCCACGGTCGGGCCCAGTCCCAGCTTCGTCTTGGTCTACGTCGAAGCCTCGACCCAGCGCCTGCTCTGGACGCAGGGCAATGCGTCCACTTGGTCGACGGCCGCGCCCATCTCCACCACCCTCACAGCTGTCGGCGCCCCTGCCCTGGCGCCGCTCTCCAACGGAGACGCCGTGCTGGCCTTCCGCGCCGCGGACGACCGGGTGCGCACATCCATCCTGAGCAGCGGCACGTGGAGTGCGCCAGCGTCGCCGTTCCCGAATAGCGCGCTGTCCGCTCCGCCCGCGGTCGCTCCCGGTGTGGGCAGCCAGGCGGAGTTGGCGTGGATCAGCGGCGGCAC
>CBDUPW010000465.1:0-4785 GCA_965369205.1 uncultured Polyangiaceae bacterium
CGAAGAACCTTAGCGCAGCAGTGCTGCTCGTCGCCAGCGGCGCTTGCCAGGGCAGGGCGCCCGCGGCGACCGCGCCGGCGTCGATGACGCCGACGGCTGCCACACCCAAAAAAAACAATCTGGCGGATGCTTCGAAGTCGGAACCAGCCTTCGACGGAGCACGGATGCGCGTCGCGCTGCACGCTCCGCCGGGACAGACCGCACATTTGGACGTGGACTTCGAGATGCCGCTCGGTTTCATCGACTTCGCGTACCGTGCGGTCCGGGTGCGCTTTCGTGACGAGAAGTTTCGAGCGGGCGCCGACGGCTACGGGCAGTTCGTGCAAGCTCGCGCAAAGGACGGACGCTACGCGCCCTTGGCCGATCCGATGCCGCCGCCCGCCGACAAGACCGTGCGGCTTTCGTATCGCGTGCGCTTGGAGAGTCACTTGGCCGATCCCGTCGTGGGGTTGGACGAGGTGCCGCATCCCGTTGGCAGCGGGGGTTCGGGTGCGGCGACTCCCAAGGGCTGGTTCTTGAACGGGCGCGCGTTCGTGCCGACGCTTCACGTCGTGACGGCGGCGGGCGAGGAAAAGGAGGTCGACATGGACGCCGAGCTTTCGCTGGCGGCTCCCATCGGCCACGACGTGATCAGCTCCGTGGCGCCCGGCAAGGGGCCCTGGCGCGCGCCGAGCGCGAGTCAGCTGCGCAACGCGCTGTACTACAGCGGCAAGTTCACGCGCAGCCAGGCCAAGTGGGGCAACGTGCGCGCGGACATCGTCAGTAGCGATTTTGGCCCAAGCGAACTCGAGTCACTGCGCGCGCTCACGACGAAGACGTTGCGCGTCAGTCAAGAGTGGCTGGGGCCGCTGCCGGAGAAGCGTGTCTTGCTCGTCTACGACCGCGCCGCTGAGCGCGCCGGCGGAGTCGTGGGGCAGGGGATTTCGCTAATGTACGATGTGGCGCCTTCGGCGGTGGCTTCGTCGCCCATGGGCATCGTGGTCGTGCACGAGCTGATGCATCTTTACAACCGCGCGGACAGCTGGTGGCTCAACGAGGGCCTGACGCGCTACTTGGAGCTGGCCATGACGCTGCGCCTGGATGGCGCGTCCATCGACGAAGCCACGCGCCGATTGCTCGAACTCAACGAAAAGTACCGGGCGAGTGGCGCGTCGCGCAGCGTTGCCAAGGCCACGGAGCTCGAAGCATATTCTGCGGGCGCGCTGTATTGCTTTTGCCTGGACACGGATCTGCGCAAGCGCGGCGCTTCGCTCGCTGCGGTGCATCGCCGCGCACGCGAAAGTGCTGGCGAGGGGGCGTTGACCGAAGCGGGATTCTTCGAAGCCATGACGGCGTTGGCGCCCGAAGCCGTGGCAGCTGCTCGGCGCTTGCTGCAGGCGAAGGGGCCTGTGGACTTGAAGCCATGCTTGGAGCGAGCTGGTTATCGCGTGCAGCGGCGTACATCCCGTCAGCTCAGCACCAAGGCGTTGGCCGTAGACGTCCTGAACATTCTCGGCCACGACTTGGATCGCGCCCAAGTGCTGCGGGTCCCGGTGGGTTCGCGCTTTCGGCGCGGAGATGTCATCACCAGCGTCAATGGATCGCCGGTACGGGACTTCGATCAGATCCGTTGGCTGGTGAGCAGTCAGCCCGCGGGGGCCAGGCTGCGGTTTGGGCTGAGACGCGGGAAGCAGGAGCTTTTCGAGGAAGTTCCACTGAAGCCGCTGCCCTCGTCCGCCTATGTGGTGCATGAGAGCCTGAAGGTGACGCGAACGCCCGCGACGAGCTCGCTGCTGGACTGAAGTATGAAGTATCGCAGCCTCGTGCGTCAGACCTTGCACTACTTCGCGCGTCCTAGCGCGGGACTGCCTAGGGGTCCCGTCGCAAGCCCCGCAGCCTGGCGCGCGCCCGAGGTCGAAAAGAGCGGCGACTACCGCATGCGACTGAGCGACAAAGAAATCGCCGAGATCGAGACGACCATCGCTCGGGCGCGCAGCGGCGGCACGCCGATGAGGGAGCTGTCCCGTGAGGACTTCGTGTGGGACGCGCTGCGCTTGCGTATCTTCGAGTGGCGCCGGGAGATCGCCGCGGGGCGCGGGTTCGTGGTGGTTTCGGGGCTTCCGGTGCAACGCTGGGAGCCGTGGCAATGCGAGTACTTCTTCTGGGGGCTCGGTTTGCATCTGGGCACGCCGGGCGCGCAGAACCCCCAAGGGGATCTGCTGGGTCACGTGCGCGACGAGCGTGACGAAGTGGCCAGCGTGACACTGCGCCAGTATCGCACGCGCCAGCACATTCCGTTTCACTGTGACGCCGCAGACGTCGTGGGGCTGCTGTGTCTGCGCGGCGCCAAAGCGGGTGGCGAAAGCTGGATCGCGAGTAGCGTGAGTGTGTTCAACGCGCTGTGGGCAGCGGAGCCGGAGAAGTGTCGACGGCTGTTTGCTCCGTTCTTTCTCGATACCAAGGCCGAAGGCGGGCTGCGTGCGTTTCCCATCACGCCCTGCGCCTATGCCGACGGCGTGCTGCGCACGTTCTACCACTCGGACTACTTTCGCACGGCGAGCCGCCACCCCGAGGTGCCCGCGCTCACTGACTTCGAACGGTCCGTGCTTGATGCCTACGACGCCTTGGCGACCTCTCCGGAGTATTGCTTGAAGATGCAGTTTGCTCCCGGCGACATCCAGCTGCTCTCGAATCACAGCATCGTACACGCCCGGGACGCCTACGAAGACTTCGAAGACTTGGCCGAGCGGCGCCACCTGCTGCGACTGTGGCTATCACTGCCGCGCAAGCGCACGCTTTCGGAGCGGGTTTCGACTGAGCGCAGCCGTTTGGGTTTGTTACTCGACCTGGGGCGTCATCGGTTGGCGCAAGGTCGCGCCTGAGCGGCACCTCACTTCTGTTGGAACTGCATCGGTGCGCGTTGGATCGCCTGGCCGAGCTGCACGGCAGAGCCGGAGACGCTGATGCCGTGCTGCCAGAAGCCGTCGCTTGCCGGGCGGCCGCGCATCGTCATGACGGCGGGCGAAAACAGCGAGTCGCGCAGCGTGACCAAGACCGGCGCGCCGCTTGGGTCCGCTTCCAGACCGAGCAGCCAAGTGCCGTGCTGGGCCGTGGTCAAGATGGCTTCGGGCGCGCTCCAACCGGTCGCGGACCGCGTGGCACACTCGATGCTCGTGGAGTCGATGTGGTGGCCGGTGCCCTCGGCGAAGCTGGAGGCACTGCCGAGGGACATCACGCCGAAGCAGGCCACGCGCGTGCCGGCGACGAGCAGCGAGCTCCCTGCCATGTACAAGCGCTCACGGGGATCGAGTTGGACCTCTTGGGCGCCGTCGTGCAGCCACAGCGTGGAGAGGCAATCCGTGGTGTAGCGGATCTCGAAGCGCAGATTTGGATCGTCGCTGGCGACGCCGACTTCATCGCTGAGTACGTTCGCCGGACGCGAACACTGGAACACGCGCTCCGGGGGGCCCGAGGAGTAGTCCACTTCCTTTTCCGTCGGCGTTCCGCTGGGCTCGATGGTTTCGGTGATGCTTGTCTTGTTCGGGACAGTGGCAGGGCCTGGGGCAGGCGGAGCGGGATCCGTGGTGCTGCAGGCCAAGGTCAAGGCGCCGAATATGAGTAGGGTGTATTTCATCGCGTTGCTCTCAGTTCTTCATGCAGGCGGGGCCGGCCAGAGTGGCTTCGATGCATTTCTTCCAGCGCTTGCCGATCTGAAACCACTTGGCGCCGAAGTAGATGTTGGCTTCCAAGCAACACTCGCCGTCGAGTTGCACGCCTTGGCAGAAGGGCTTTTGGCACTGGCCGGAAGTCTTCCGGAAGACATAGCCAAGGGCGTAGGTGCAGGAAGCGGTTGCGCTGCCGGAGATCCCCGGCACGTCGATGCCGCCACCGAGACTGAAGCCAGCGTGCACCCCTAACTTGCCTTGGGTGCTGGTACAGTCGTCGCAGGCGTCGCAGGAAGCAGCGTCATTGCCCTTGTCCGTGGAGTAGTTGAGCTGGCCGTTGCCGCCGACTTTGATGCTGCCGTTGTACTCCAGGCGAAAGCGCGACGGCCCTTTGGGGTAGGTGCCGGCAAAGGCCCAGCCCCGGGACGCGGCGCCGGAGCCACCCAGCCGCTTCGAGCTGCAGGACACGTCGCCGCAGGACCACTGGGGTGGTTCGGAGCACTCTTTGCACCGGATGGTTTGGGTGGACGCCTGCACCGACGAGTCGACTTCCAACGTGCGACCGCAGACGTTCAGCTTGAACTCGCCCTCGCCCTTGCCGTCGAAGGACGAAACGCAGTTCTCGTCACTCGTGGAAACTTCCGAGCGCAGGAAGAGTGCAGCCGAGAGCGCGTCGGGCTTCTCGCTCCACTCGCCGAAGTAGTACGGATTTTCATAAATGGTGTCGCCGCCGGGGTTCTTCAGGAACTCAAGCAGACTTGGCGGGCACACCATCTTGGTGGAGCCGGCGAGATTGATCTCGAGGGAATCGTGCTCGGGGGGATTTCCCGGTGGCGGCTCGGTGCACTGCGGGTCCTCGGGTGGATCCGGCGGCTCGGGAAAGGGCGGTGGGTCGAGCACGCCGCCGCCGGCGCCCCCCGCGCCAGCATATCCGCCGCTGCCGCCGTAGCCCGCGTAGCCCGGGTAACCTCCGGATCCGGAGGCGCCCGCGACGCCGCCGCTTCCACCAGGGTTGCCGCCGGCGCCGCCCGTTCCGGCGCTGCCCCCACTCGATGCGCCGCCGGACGATGTTCCGCCCGTACCACCGGTTGCAGCGCCGCCGGTTGCGTCTGCAATTGTCTGGCGATCGAGTCTGAATCCT
>CBDUPW010000466.1:0-4781 GCA_965369205.1 uncultured Polyangiaceae bacterium
AGCTGTTCGAGTTCGCGGCGCGGAACCACGTGGGCAACGTGCAAGACGTCTTCCTCGACGTGAAAGAGCACGCGGTGGTGGATGCCTGCACGCGCTGAAGCGATGTGCGGGGCGCGCTTGAGCTTCTTGACGTCGTTCCACGCGTTTGGGCTGCCAGCCGCGAGCTCTGCAATGACGCGGAGGGCGGTCGCTGCGGTCTCGCGCCCAAGGGAACGCAGTTCCTTGGAGGCCTGCGTCGTAAACGCCGGGACCAGTACTCTGCGCGTCGACGCCACAGGTTCCTTGGCGGCTTCGACGTCGTCGTCGGGTTCGGGGGTCGTGGTCGCTTCGCGGACCTCGTCCGCGCGCATGCCCTTTCCGACTGAGCTCGCGATCTGTGCGCGCAGGTTACGCCGCTCCTCCTGCCCTTGGCTGACGATCCGTTGGAGATCTTGGACTTTCTGTCGCAGGCGTGCCCGTTCTGCCTCGACTTGCGCCCGCTCGTCTGGGTCCAATGTGGGAGCGACTGGCCGCTTGTTGTGCGGGGTCGCCTCTTGGGACGCAGCATCGGCTTGCTGCCGCTTGTCGAGGCTGGCCAGCTCTCGGTTGAGCTTGGCGATTTCGTCTGCGGCACGCTTTGACTCACCGCGCACTCTGCGAAGTTCGTCACGAAGCGCCTCGTCTTCTTGCCGGTCGATCAATTGCTTCCGCTGACTCTGTTCGCTAGCGAGAAGCACGTCGAAGATCTCCCACCAAGGCTCGAAGGGTGAGATGAGCAGGCGATCCCGCGCTTCTTCCATCACTTCCAAGAGCACCTGGCTGTCAAGCAGGCGGTCCTCGCTCAGCGTTCCCCGCGCGAAGAAGATACCGAGTGCCGGGAAGTGCCTCAGCAGTGTGTACGCCAACTCGATGCTGGCCGTTTGGTCATCCCTTGCCATCGCCTCTCGCGCGGCAGTTTCCAGAGTATCCAGTAGATCCGGGGAGCGTTCTAAGCAGGCGAACCGCACTCGCAATCGCGCATCTTCCTCGGGGTCCACGGACATCCCGTCGAAATGCGCGCGCGCTACCTCCAAAGCACCCTTACGAAGGGCCTCGTCGATCAACTCGAGGCGGAAGTCGTCCGTTGCGGAATCACCGCGAAACTTTGGGCGACGAGCTATCTCCTGCAGCGCCCGTTCCGCGTCGTCCCAGTGTGCGAAGTGGACGAGGCGACGAAACGCCGCGATCAGCGGCACACTTCCCAACTTGGAGAGATCCAGCCGTGCCAGCTCGTGGGGGCGGAAGTCCTCGACCTGGCGATTGGTCAGAGTCCGAGGGTCAACTTCCGGCTTCTTGGTGGCGCGCTCCGTGGGACGGTCCGCGCAGCACTTCTTGTACTTCTTTCCGCTTCCGCAGGGGCACGGGTCGTTGCGCTTGGGACCCACGGCGGCGTGTTTCAACGTGCCGGCGCTGATGTGAAACGCGGGTGCGGTCCTCGGTAGAACCTCGAGGAGCGGTCGATAGAAGTGGTTGCGGAGCTTGTCCTCGGCTCCACGGAATCTGGCGAGACGGATGTGCTCGGCGGCGATCAGGTCGAGGTGCGGATCACCCAAGCGTATTGCCGCCGCGCCCAAGATTCGCATGCTTTCGAAGTCGAGAGGTTTTCGCGCGAGGGTCCGTGCGTGGGAGATCAACCCCGGCGGTGCTGGCCTGTCGCCCAGCGCGTCCGCAGCGAGCATCAGCAGC
Organism: uncultured Polyangiaceae bacterium; assembly: GCA_965369205.1. Taxonomy (GTDB): domain Bacteria; phylum Myxococcota_A; class Polyangia; order Polyangiales; family Polyangiaceae; genus JACKEA01. The sequence goes on from CBDUPW010000466.1 coordinate 1,705, forward strand.
AGCGCTTCGCGTTGCCAACTTGTTGTGCCGGCTTCCAAGATCGCCATCACGGTCGTCACCAAAGCTCGGTCAGTCGCCAGGACTAGCGGCGCAACAAGCTCGATGTTGTCCAGCTGCGGAACGAGTTGGGCAACGGTGTAGGACTCGAGTTGTGTGCCGCGCAATGCTAGCGCACAGCCCAGCACCGTCGCGGCATGCGTGTCTATGGATACCGCGCTGGCGAACTCATGTTCGACTTCGTTGGGATTGATGGTCTCGGCGAGTTGCGTCAACTCGGCGCGCGTGAACGCAGTGCGCTCCGCCTGCGCGATGATGGAGTTGGGCGCCTGGTGTTGCAGGAATGAAGGCACGCGAAATCATCGCTGATCCTTTTCCGTTCCGCCATGGCCAGCTCGGGGCGCATGCGGCTGCGCTCCGGGCTACTGCCCCGCGCTGGGCGAACCCGCGTCGCGTCGAACGCGGCGCCCAGGTGGCTCACTCCGCGGTGGCTTGAAGCGCGGGTAGCGCGCCCTTGATACCCAGTTGCTCTTCGACCTGTTCGAAGACCGGGATCGCTTCTTTGGCTTCGGCGGGGCACTCTTTGGCGAACCGCTCGAACATCGATTTGCGATCCTTCGTGACAGCTGCAAGCGCGGACTTGAAAGCCTCCTCAGTCGCCACGCTGCTCGCCTTGGCTCCGATTTCCTTGCGCTTGTCGACGGACCCCGCGCTCAGCTCCTTGGCGACCTTCAAGCGCTCCGGGCAGGGTTTGCCGAGGGTCTCGGTGAGCGACATCCCGAAGGGAATCATGTACAGCGCCCCTGCCTTCTGACCCATTTCCGTCGGGTTCGGCGAACAGGCGGCCAGGGCGAGCGGGACGAAGAGGACCCGTAACTTCGGGTTCATGGCCAATGGCGTATCCGGAATCGAACCACGCCTCAAGAAGCTTTCGTGTTTCCGGGCGCTCGGGCGCGTGTCGGGTTTCGCCGCGTTCGCGTGGTAGCTTGGCCCGAGCAGTTTAGCGCGTGCAAGACGCCTCAATCGTGAGGCGGCGTTGATCACCCTACCGCGAGGAACGCAACCGGCATGAAAGGCACGACAGCTTCCAGCCCAGAAGAATACGTCGCCACGCTGGTCGGCTGGCGGCGCGACTGCGTGACGGACTTGCGCAGCAGTGTGCTCCGCGCCCGCGGTTTGGAAGAGACCCTCAAGTGGGGCCACCTAGTTTACCTATGCACCGGCCCTGTGTTGCTCATTCGCGCCGAGACGGAACGCATCCTCTTCGGTTTTTGGCGCGGGCAGCGCTTGCGCGACATCGAGCCAAGACTCAAACCCGGGGGCAAGTACGAGATGGCGACGCTGGAACTGCGAAAAGGCGATTCACTGAGCGCGGCCACGGTCCGCCGTTTGACGCGAGAGGCAATCGCGCTCAACAAGAAGCTGAGGGATCCTAGAGACGCTGCGAAGAGCGGGAAGAAGCGCCCGTCGAAGGGATAGGGACGTTGTCCCTTCGAAAGCGGAGGTTGGTGACATCGAGTGTGGAGCGCACCAGGGATGACAGCCCCACCCAGTCTTCGGTCGCCGCATTGGCCCCCCCGCCACGCTTTCGATCCCCGGATTCGCAAGGCGCACGGCCATCCTCCCGGATCCGAATCGATGACTCCGCATCGCCTGCCCGACATGGCTTACACTCTGTACGTGCGAGCGGGCGGGCGTTATCTGCACACCCAGGTGGGGTGGCTGTTGATCGTGTTGGTGGGCGGCACGCTCGTCGGTGTGTCGGCGCTGTTGTTGTTCAGCGCGGGGCTGGCGTTGGCGCTGCCGGTGGCGGTCTTCTTGGCGCTGGTGCTGGCATGCTTTGGCTGGCTCACAGTGCGGGTGGACGAAAGCGACGTCATGGTTCGCTTCGGCGTGGGGCTCATTCGCAAGCGTATCCCGCTGGCGCAGGTGCGGAGCTTTCGTGTGGTCCGCAACAAGTGGTGGTACGGCTGGGGCATTCGCTTCACGCCCGAGGGAACGCTGTGGAACGTTTCTGGCTTGGGCGCCGTGGAGCTGACTCTGGACGGTCCGAAGAAGTTCCGTATCGGCAGCGATGAGCCGGAGGCGCTGGAGCATGCGTTGGTGCAGGTGCTCGGCACGCCGCGGGCGCTTTCCGCTCAGGAACACGCGACGGCCGAGCGAGGTGCGCGCCGCGTGTGGCTCGTCCTGGTTGCGCTCGCCTTCGTGCTTTTGTCCGGACTGGGTCTACTGCTTTGGGCCGAGGCCCGGCCTCCACGCGCTTCCGCCGACGCCGCGTTCTTTCGAGTCTCCAGCGCCGTCTACTCAGCGGAAGTCCCGCTGGCAGACATCACGGACGTGGAGCTAACGCGCGAGCTGCCGCGCATCGTCGCGCGCACCAACGGCACCGGACTGGGCCGAACTTTGCGCGGGAACTTTCGCCTGGACCGCCTCGGCGACGGCAAGCTGTTTCTTACCAGCGGCTCCCCGCCGTATCTCGTCGTCAAGACGCGGGACAGCTACGTCATCGTCGGTTACTCCGATCCTGAGCGCACGCGGGATCTCCATCGCGAGTTGCTGGCGCGCTGGCGAAAAGGGCTCTAGTATTGAGGCATCCGGCTCATGTCACGTGACATCATCCTTGCTCGGCGCGCGCGTTTCATCGCGGCAGCTCTGGCCACGATCACCGCGGGCGCCTGTTCCGATAGCTCTGCTCAGGCATGTTTGGCACCGGTCGGCGGCGCCGGCGGCGTGTCCCCGGATGGATCCGTCGATAGCGGCGGCGACGCGGACAGCGCCGGCGTAATCGGTGGCTACGGGGGAAGCGCCGCGTCGGACTCGGGCGCTGCAGGAGCCGGCGGGCAAGCTGGGGCCGGCGGCGCGCAAGAGGATGCGGGAAACGACTAGCGTCGGCTAGGCTGCGCGACCGTCAGTCCTCGCCTCGCCGAGGTTGGCGCCAGTAGCAGGCAGCGGACTCGACTTGCGCCGCCAGAGCGTTCCGCTACCGTTGCGCCATGACCAAGTCGCTTGCCGTGGGTGTTGCCACTCACAAGAAGGAGGATGACCGGAGCTAGGACCGGTGATCCAAGGTGTGGGGTCGA
>CBDUPW010000467.1:0-4737 GCA_965369205.1 uncultured Polyangiaceae bacterium
CGTGGCGCTGATCGAAGCGCTGGAAGCAACCCAGCGCATGGCGCCTGCCGCGCGGCTCCTGCTTGCGGGTGACGGGCCCGCCTGGCGCGGGGCGTAGCGCACTGTTGCGCCGGACCGCGTGGTCCCTCGGCATCGAGGGCAAGCCCATGCTGTGGTTCGACGAACACATTGCCGCTGCTCCTCGCGCCGTCGAGGCGGAGCTGGCCGCGTTTGGCTCCTTCGCGGGCGTCACGGTGCTCGTTGACGACGCGGACGCTCTAGACGATGCGGCATGGAATGCGCTGCTGCAGGCCCGGGACGCCGGCGGCAAGTTGGTGGTCGCGGGGGGCGAGCGGCTCGGCAATGTGGCGAAGCTCTTCGAAATCCCACCCCTCGACGAAGCCGCGGCCACGGACTTGGTGCGCCGAGCGATCCCGTCCCTGACCGGATCGCTGCTGGAGCGTGTGGTGGAAACAAGTGGTCGTCGGCCGGGTGAGCTGCGGCGCATTGTGCGCGCGATCGCCAGCGAAGCGGTCGCATCTCAATCGGACATCGAGCGCATCCTTTCCGAAGAGGTCCTCGGCGCGCAGGAGCTGCCCGAAGAGCCGCTACAGCGCGCGGAGTATTTCCTGGATCGCGGGCGCTACAACGACGCGCGCGCCGTGCTGGACGTATTGTCCGAAGAAGATCCCCTGCGCGTCGCGGTACTGCGTGCTCGACTCTCGATCGGCTTGGGTGAAGCCGGCGCGGCGCTACAGATCCTGCGCGGCGTGGAAAAACAAGCCCGCGCGGCGTCTGCGGGGGAGCTGGGCAAGATATGGCGGGTGATCTTTGCGCGCGCGCATTTCGGCATGGGCGAGTACGAGCAAACCCTCAGTCTAGCGCAGCCTTTGCTTGAGGAGCCCGGCGCCGTGGGCGCGGAAGCGCTGGCGTTCCGCGGGGCGGCGCTGTCGTTTTTGGGGCGACACGACGAGGCGCAGGCCGACATGCAGCGCGCGGTCGAGCACGCACGGGGCGCAGGGCTGCCCCGCGCCGAGGCGGTGGCGCTGGCGTGTCTTGGCGTGGCCATGCAGCGCAGCGACCGCGCCGACGACGCCAAGGCGGCGTACGAAAACGGCATTGCGGCCGCAGAGCGCGCTGGTGACGCGGGCATGCTGGCCACGCTGCAACTCAACCTCGCGAGCCTGTTGAAGATCCAGGGCGACATCGCCGGATCCATCGAACGTTGCGAAGCGGCATTGGATATGGGCAAGCGCTCCGGGCGGCGCTCGACCATGCGCCAGGCGCTGCTCAACCTTGCCAATACGGATCTCTATCTTGGGCGTTTGGCCCGCGCCCGCACCAGCATCGAGCTGCTGGCAGCAGAGCGCGAGAGCCTGCCGCCGACGCAGGTGGCGCAGTTCTTGGGGCTGCGCGCGGAGCTGGAGGCGAAGCAGGGCGCGCAAACCGAGTCCGAGGCCTCTTATGAAGAAAGCGCCTGCGCTTACGAAGCCCTGGCGCGTTTTCACGACGCAGCGGAAGCGCGCCTCGAGGGTGTGCTGCTGGCGTCACGCACGGATGTGCCCGACGTGGGTGCGCTGCGGAAGCGATTCGAGCAGGCCAAGGGGCAGCTTGGCGAGACTCCCGTGCACCGGCCACTGTTGTGCCTGTGTGCGGCGCGCATCGCATGGCTCGGCGGCGAAGAGACCCTGGCGCGCCAGCGGATCGACGAGGCCCTTGCCGCTGCGCGGGACGGCGGCCAGCGGGAGTGGCTGTGGCGCGCCCTGGAAGCGCGTGCGGAGCTTGAAGAAGACGGCGGCCAGCCCATGCGTGCGCGACGGGATCGTGAAGAGGCGCTTTCGGTGCTGGAGGGCATCGGCGAGCGGCTGCCGCGGGATCTGCGCGAGGTGTATTGGAACGATCCGCGCCGGCGCACCCTGCGCGAGAGTGTGCAGGGTGAGCTTTCCGTCGCGCCGACAGCCCATGCGCCCTTGGACCTATTCGCCAGCCCGGGAGCGCCGAAGACGCTGAAGGCCGCCAACCGCACTAGCGTGTCCAGCCTCACGGTCACACCCCTGGAGCAACGCCTGGCCCGGTTGCTGGAAGTCAACGCCGAGCTGGCCGGCGAGATCGATCTGGAGCGCTTGACCGCGCGCATCACGGAGTACGCCGTCGAGATGCTGCGCGCAGAGCGCGGCTTCGTCCTGTTGATCGAGGACGACGGCTCGCTCACCGTGCATGCGTCCCGCATCCGCGTCGGTGACGAACACGCGGAGTTCTCGCGCTCCATCGCGCGCACCGTGGTCAGCAACGGCGAAGCCATCGTCAGCTTGAGCGCTCAGAATGACGCGCGCCTGCAAGGCTACGCCAGCGTGCACGCGCTTTCCCTGAGCTCCGTGGCCTGTGTGCCGATCCTGGCGCCCTCGGGCGGCGCCATTGGCGCGCTGTACGTCGAAACCCATACGCGCTCCGCAAGCCACTTCGAAAAAGAGCTGCCCATGTTGCGGGCGTTCGCGGACCAGGTGGCCATCGCCATCGAAACGGCTCGCCTCGTCGGTGAGAACCAGCGCCGCGCGGACGAACTCGAAAAGACCAATAGCGAACTCGAAGAGGCCCAAGAAGAGTTGCGAGAGCTACTGGGGCACCGCACAAAGAAGTTGAACGCGGCCCGGCGCAAGCTGCGGGACGCGCGGGACACGCTGTACAGCCACTTCGGTTATCAAGGCTTGGTCGGCACCAGCGACACGATGCGGCGCGTGTATTCCCTGATCGAACGCGTGAAAGACACGGACGTGCCGATCCTGATCACGGGTGAAAGCGGCACGGGCAAAGAGGTCGTCGCGCGTGCCATCCACAACGCGTCCGAGCGTTCGAAAAAGAAGTTCTTAGGCGTCAACTGCGGGGCCATTCCCGAGCACCTCTTGGAGAGCGAACTCTTCGGCAACGTGAAGGGCGCGTTCACCGGCGCGGACAAAGAGCGCAAGGGCCTGATCCGTGAGGGCGAAGGTGGGACCGTCTTGCTCGACGAGATCGGGGAGATGCCCCAAAAGATGCAGGCTGGACTCTTGCGCGTGCTTCAGGACCGCAAGGTGCGCCCGGTGGGCGGCACCGACGAAGAAACCGTGGACGTGCGCTTCATTTTCGCAACCAATCGCGATTTGGAAGCCATGGTGAAAGCCGGGACGTTCCGCGAAGACCTCTACTACCGCATCCACGTGGTGGAAGTTGCGCTGCCGCCGCTGCGGGATCGCGTGGAAGACGTGCCGCAGCTGGTCGACTTCTTCTTGGGCATTTTCTCGGCGCGCTACAAACGCGAAAAGGGCACGCTGTCCCGAGCGGCCATGCGTCGGCTCACGGCATTTTCGTGGCCTGGCAACGTGCGACAACTGGAACACGTGCTGCTGAACGCTTGGGTGCTTTCCGACAACGCCGAGCTCAACGTGGAAGATTTCGACCTGCCGGACGCCATGCAGCAACAAATGCGAGAGCGGCGCCTCAGCGAACGACCGCCGCCGCCATCAAGTCACGCGCCGGCGAGCTCCACGCGCCCACCGAAGAGCACCATCAGCCAACACCGGCGGGACGAGCGCGAGACGATCCTCAAAGCGCTACAAGCCTGCAACTGGAACCGCGTCAAAGCCGCACAAATGGTGGGCATTCCCCGGCGGACGTTTTACCGTCGGTTGAAAGAGCACGGGATACAGTAGGGTCTGGCGCTCGGGTTCGGTGTCGGGGGCCGTGGCGGGTTCGGTGTCGGTGTGCAGTGGCTGTGGCTGTGGCGGAGGCGGGCTCGGTGTCGGTGTCGGTGTGCAGTGTCGGGTGGCAGTGGCGGGTGGCTGTGGCGGAGGCGGGCTCGGTGTCGGTGTGCAGTGTCGGGTGGCTGTGGCGGAGGCGGGCTCGGTGTCGGTGTCCAGTGTCGGGTGGCTGTGTTGGTGTGAGTGGCGGGTGGCCGTGGCGGAGTCGGGGATTGTGGCGCCATGACGTGCCCCGGCCTGCGCCGGTCCCTCCCACGCAGGCCTCAGTGCGCCGAATGCCCGACAACGGCCGTCCTGGTGCTATGCTCAGTCTCGTGAACGTGCTGAAAGCCCACGTGAAGAACGGTCGCATCATCGTCGACCAACCGACCGACTTGCCCGAAGGCACGGAGCTGTACCTAGTGCCTGCGGACAGCGACGTCGAGAGTCCGGAAGAGCGAGCCCTGATTGAAGCCGAGATCGACGCAGGCATTGCCGAGATCAAAGCAGGGCAAGGCGTCGACGACGCTAGCGTCCGCGCGCTCATCCGAGAGTATCGGTGAAACTCGTCTACGCGCCACGCGCGAAGCGAGAGATCAAGCGCGCCCTAGACTGGTGGGCGAACAATCGACTCGATGCGCCAACGATGCTCGCCGACGAGTTGGACGAGCACCTCGACATGCTTCTAAAAACCCCGCACCTTGGCGAGCCCTGGGGCGTGCGTGACGGAATTGAAGTACGAAAGGTGCTTCTGCGCCGGACCAAGAAGAAGCTCTTCGTCATGCATCTAGAGCCGGACGAGTTGCACATCATTTGCTTCTGGGGCGGGCAGCGCGGCCGCGAACCCAAGCTCTAGGTCTTCCCTCCTTCACCGCTGAAATCACGCGGTGTCGGGTTCGGTGTCGGGTGGCTGTGGCGGAGGCGGGCTCGGTGTCGGTGTGCAGTGGCGGGTGGCTATGGCGGAGGCGGGCTCGGTGTCGGTGTGCAGTGGCGGGCGGGGCGATGGAGCAACGTCGCTTGCGGTGCTCGTGCCAGGCTGGGGCCT
>CBDUPW010000468.1:0-4721 GCA_965369205.1 uncultured Polyangiaceae bacterium
CTGCCGCAGCCACGCTCGGCGACGCCCCACGCCATGCAGCAAGCTTTCGAGCGGATGGCTCCGGATCCCGAGTGGGCGCGCTCGGTCACTGGCAAGCTCGGGGCGGAGCGGGCACGGCTCCAGCGGGTCGGCGTGCAGGTCGCCAGCATGGACTGCCGGATCGCCGCGTGTCGTTTGGAGTTGCTCTTCTCCGGCCGGGCGGCGGTGCGCCGGCGCGAGCGCCTTGCGGGTTCGGAGCACGTGTCGTCTACGGATTCCAACCTGGTACACACGTTCGTGGCGGAGGACGGCACGGTGCGGAGCGTGGTGTTCTTGGCGCGTCCTGGAAACAAGCTCGAGGGATAGGTAGGAACAAAAATGTTGACAAGAACTCTTGTGATTGCAGCGGTTGTCGGCCTGAGTTCAAGCGGCTGCTCTAGCGACTCGGAGCCGGGGCCTTCCTCCGGCGGGACGGGCGCAACGGGCGGCGCAGGCACGGGCGGATCCGGCTTCGAGGCCGGCCCGCCATGCATCGACGACCACACTGAACAACGCATCGGCAAGGTGGTGAGTTGTGGCGGGCACTACTGCGAGCCCGGCGTTGGCTGCCAGTCAACCTGCGAAAATTCGCAAGACTGCCGTCCGGGGTACACGTGCTTGCAGTCTTCACCGAGCGTCTGGGGATGCACCGTGGTTCCCGACATGTAGTCGGGACCTCGTGCTTGAATGAGGTAGCGAGTCATGGCCACACGCAGCGTTTGCCGATTCGGACCGCTCCTGTTCGGAGTGGCGTTGAGCGGCTGTGGCGAGTCCGCAGCCAAGACGGGGCCGGATGCTGATGATTGCGCCATCGACGTTGTGCTTTCGGGGCGGATCGAGGATCACGTCAGCGGGCCGCAGAATTGCGGACCGAGCGGGGTGTACGCGTCCCCCGCGGCGATCGCGGCGTCGTTCATGAGCGGGCCGCATGGTGACTTCGGAATCAAGCTGTTCGACGTGACCAAGGGCCAACTGGGCAAGGTGCGGGCCTCGCTATCCATCATCCAACAGCCCAACGCACGTGGCTGGTCAACCCCGGACGCAAGCTGCGAGATCGATATCACCGAGTGGCGCCTGGTGGACGACCAGTTTCAGAACTTCTCGGAATACCGCTATCTCGGTATTGGCACCTGCTCGTCTCCCGCTCTGCCGTTCGGCGGCACAACGGGCGAAGTGACGTTTGCGCCGTTCACGCTCCAGGCCTGGTTGCTCTGGGAGCACTAGTGGGCTGTCTCACAAGTAGCAATCCTTCGGATTGCTACTTGTGCGCTGGGCTTCGCCCGCGCCGCAAGCGGCGCCGCCACTGGCCATTCTTCGGGGCTGGCGCCCCGGAAAATCGGCTTCGCCGTTTTCTCCCCCATCCGCTTCGCGGATGCCTAGTGCTTTCGCCCTCCCACAGTCCACCACCGCCAGACGGCTCTATTTGGATTGGTACTTCTGACACACCGCACTAGAAGGCGCGGCGAGACGAGCCGGGAGGGGTACGGCAGCACTACTCGGCGCTCGGGAGGGGACGGCCCGTGGGCTGTGGCATCAAAGGTTGAGCCGAGTCTCGGTTCAGTTTATGACATGCGCATGTGGAAACGAGGCGGGGTCATCTTGGGCATTTTGGTGATGGCTGTAGCATGTGGCGGTGCGCCGCCGCCGGAGCCCGCAGCGCCGGCCCCGGCTCCAGCGCCGCCCCCGCCCCCGCCGGAGCCGGTCGAGGAGCCGCCGCCCCCGGAGGATCCGGAGCCTGTGCCCGTCGCGGAGCCCGCGCCCGAAATGCCGAAGAGCACTGCGACCATTGGCGGCATCAGCGTGAGCGAGATTGACGCCAAGACCCTGGTTGCCGAAGTGCAGAAGCTGAAATGGGCGCCAGAGAAAGTGGAGATCAGCGGCGGTACCGTCGGCAAGTACGAGAACATTCGCTTTGGCATCGATAACGGGAAGCTCTCGGGCTACCTGGAGCTGGTGCGGCCTGCTGCGGCGCCCAGCGGAGGCGGGGCCAGCATGATGGCGCCGAAAGATCAGAAGGCCATGAGGGAAGCCACTGCGGGAGTCTTTCTGGACGAAACCGCGAACGTCCTGTTGATGGTCAAGATCGAGGGCAAGAAGGCAGAGGCGCAGAAGTTCGTCGACGCGCTGGTCAAGAAGTAGTCGCCGCTTCGTCTGAGACGAGTTGTGGTAAACCACTCGGCATGATCGAGCTCATCTGCAAAAAGACTTGAAGCACCTGTCGCAAGGCGGTCGCCTTGCTCGACGCAAAGAAGGTCAAGTACCGCTACCGCGAGTACACCGAAGAGCCCCTGAGCAAAGCGGAGATCACGAACGTGCTCGCCTTGCTCGGTCTGAGCGCTTCGGATCTGGTACGCAAGAACGACGCCGCGTACAAAGACAACGGCCTGACCGGCAAAGAGAGCGAAGCCAAGTTGATCGGTCTGATGGCGAAGCACCCCACGCTACTTCAACGGCCCATCGGCATCAAAGGCAAGAAGGCCGTGGTGGGTCGCCCGGTGGAAGCGCTGCTGAAGCTCTGATCGCGTGGCTGGGCCGCTAGGCTGCCGCACCGCAACCAGGGGGCGCCCCACGCATGGCTGGAGTCTCAGCGCGGCTCTGCGTTAGGGTTGGCCCCATGAAGTTGCGAATCGGAATCATGCTCGCGGCCGTGTCTTTTGCCCTGGGTGGCGGGACGTATGCAGCGGACGCGAGCGCTTGCGGCATGTTTGTGCCGCGTAATCTGGAAGAAACGATCCCGACGATCCGCCAAGAGCAAGTCTTGATCGTCTACGACCAAAAACAGCATCTGCAGCACTTCGTGCGCGAAGTGAGCTTCGACGCGGGCAACGGCGAGTTCGGCTTCATCGTGCCGACGCCGAAACAGCCCGAGGTCGCCGCGGCGAAGTCTCCCTTTGCAGAGCTGCGCAAGGCGTACCCTTTTGAGCCGCCGCACCAATTCGAAGGTGGACCGCCGGGCAGCCGCGGTATGAAGGGTGCCAGCGGCGGAGGTGCTGCGCCGGTGCAGGTGTTGAGCGTGCAGCGCGTTGGCAAGTTCACGGCCTTCGTGCTGGCAGCCACAGACGCGGGCGCGCTCGGAAAATGGCTCACGGACAACAAATTCCAAGCGCCGCCGAAGGCGAAGGGTTGGCTCGATCACTACGTCGCCCTTGGCTTCTACTATGTGGCGTTTCGCTACGACCCGCCCAAGGACAAGAAGGCGACTGGGCTCACTAGCGAAACAGTGCGGATCAGCTTTAAGACCCCGTATCCGTACTACCCGTATCAGGAACCCGGGAGTGCGCGCAGCGCGGATTCGCGGCTGCTCTCGCTGTGGTTCTTGTCACAATCGCGCATGAAGCCCATCGCGGCCAAAGCACGTTTGGCTTCCGTGCAGCACGTCCGGCCGTGGACGTCGGGTCTGAGTTACGACGTCAGCGCCAAGGAGCTGGCGGCCAAGCTTGGCGGGCTGAGCAAGCTGGTGCCTGCTGGCGGCAAACTGGTGCTGCAGACGTATCGGGACCTAAAGACGAGTCGAACTCATTGGGGGGACGTGCTGCTCGTGCCAAGCACGCCGCAGAAGCTGAGTGCAGAGCAAATCGCGGAGCGCCGCTGGCTGTTTCCGGTGCTCGATCCACTGCTGATGCCCGAAGCAGGAGGTGCGAAATGAAGTCCGCGGCCGCTTTGCTTTTCGTTGGTTTGCTGACGGCTTGCGCTGCCTCGGCGCCGCCGGCGGCGCAGCCCGAGCCCGCGCCGCCGGTCCCTGAGTCGGAGGCCGCGGCGGCTCCTGCGCCGGAGTCCACTGCAGCGGTCGGCAGCGGCGACAGCCAGTCCACTCGGGCGCAGCGGGAACAGATGGTGATCCAACTGCTCGAAGGGCGCATACCAGAGACGGGGATCCCGACGGACGCTCGCTGACGTGCGGACCCGGTCGCGCCGCACGAGATGAGCGCGTCCGGGTGCACCCGGGCATCGACCCAAGCCAAATGAAGTCAGCCGAAGGCGGCTTCGGGAATGTCGAGCGCGCTGCGATCGTCTGACGACAGCGCGGTGACCATGCCGGGCACGCCGCAGAGGGTGTCCGTCGCAAAAAACATGGCCGCGCACTTTTTGCCTTCGTAGAAGGCCCAGTCCGGGTCGGACTCTTTGAGGGATTTCTGCGCTTCGGTGGCGATGACGGCTGCGTCGAGCAAGAGCCAGCCGACCACGGTTTCGCTCATCATGTTCAGGAAGCGGTTCGCGTGCAGAGGGATGCGGTCCATTTCGCCGCCGCCGAACCAGGCCATGAACTGCATGGCTCCGCTACCGACGGCTTCCTGTGCGGCGCCGAGCTTCTTGACTGAGTTGCCCAGTAGCGGGTGGGCCTTGTTCTTTTCGACGAAGACGGAGATGTCCTCGAGCAGCGCGCGGAAGTTAGCGCCTCCGTTCTGCCCCAGCTTGCGCGCCACCAGGTCGAGGGCTTGGATGCCATTGGTGCCCTCGTAGATGCTGAAGATCTTGGCGTCGCGGCAGTGTTGCTCCACGGGGTAGTCTCGGGTGTAGCCCACGCCCCCATGCACCTGAATCGCGAGCTCGGCGACGCGGAAAGAGGTGTCGGACGAGTAGGATTTCACCAGGGGCGTGAGCAGCTCGGTCTGGCCTTGGTGATAGAGCGCTTTGTCGTCATCCTTGCCCGCGAGCACGGCCGCTTCATCCAAATGCCAGGAGGCCTTGACGATCAGCGCGCG
>CBDUPW010000469.1:0-4700 GCA_965369205.1 uncultured Polyangiaceae bacterium
GTTCCCCTCGGCGTCGTGCTTTCGGGAGCGAGCGGCAGGGTCTCGAAAGACAGCTCGCGTTTGACCTCCACTTCGCCGCCCTCCGCGATAGGCGCGCGCAGGTGAAGCGCGGTGATCGCGCCCTGAAAGCCTTGAATGCGTGCGCCGTAGTCCACCCACATGCTCTGGGTGGAAAGGGATCGTAGCAGCAAGTCGCCGCCAGCACCCCGACGCCCAATCCACTTGGCCCGCCCTTTGTACTTCATGCGCGGCGTCTGCACGCCTTCCACGAAGTAGGTCACATTGCCCCACTTGAATTCATCGCCGAACTGAACTGCGCCTGACGCCGCGCCGCCCACGACGGACCAACGCGTGGTCGCGATAAGCTTCGGCGCATCTGCGGCGAGGGTATACCTGGTCACGGCTCGGTACTTGGCGTTCGGCGCATCGGCTATGGCGTCGACCTCGATGGCGCCCTGCACGATGGCGACGCTGGACGCGCGCGCTGCAAAGTCCTTCTTCCCGACGCGAACCGAGGGGTACATCTGCCACAGCGCGTCGATGTTCGTGGTCGTGCCCAGTTGCTCTACGGTGGGCAGGAGCGCCCGCCGTCGAAACAGATCGACCAACCAGCCGTCGCGCTTGCGCACCACCGCAACCAAATGCGGGCTTTCCAGCTTGTAGTCGCCTGCCCGCGCAAAGACACGGAGACGCGATCCGAATTCGCCCTGTCGTACCAGGCCCGCGCGGATCCGCGGCACGGGTTTGGGCGCGCTCGACGCGACCCATGCGGTGGCCAAGGCCGCACTGGCCAGCACCACCGCCATCCCTCGTCGCCGTGCCATGGGCTGCACCGTAGGCGAGCCCGGCGCGAATGTCCTGATTTTGGCGTGCGCAGTGGCCCTGGCGTAGGGAGCCGACTAGCTGCGACAATGCGCCGGAGCCATGCAGCTGATCGCAAAGACCTATTGGGCAGGCGCTCCTTTCAACTTTCGAGGAAAGCTGGACGCCACGCCGGAGTCTCTGGTGCTGCGCGCGGCGGACTTTCGGCAACACCGCGCGTTGTATTGGGCTCCGCCCAGTCGGCCGAAGCCGAAGACCGCCGTGGTCTGCATCCACCCGCGCGTGGACTTCTCCCACCATTACGCATTTCCGCGCCTGCTCGCCGCCGGAGTCGCGTGCCTGGGCGCCAACACGCGGTCACCTAACAACGACACGGACACCATGCACGAAGAAATCGTCTTGGACGTGGGGTCCTGCGTGCGCTTTCTTAAGGAGAAGAAGAACATCGAAAACGTTTTGCTGCTCGGGAACTCCGGCGGCGGATCCCTCGCGGCGCTGTACCTAGCGCAGGCAGCCAAGCTGCCGAGCGAACGGCTAACGAGCGCCCCTTGCGGTGGACGCATTCCCCTGGCGGATACGGAAATGCCAGGGGCGGATGCCCTGGTCTTGGTGTCCGCGCATCGCGGACAAGGCCAGGTGCTGCTGGACTGCATTGACCCCTCGGTGAGCGACGAGTCCGATCCGCTTAGCGTCGACCCGGCGCTGGACATGTACGCGCCGCAGAACGGTTTCAAGGAGCCGCCCGCCTGGAGTGAGTACACGCCGGAATTCGTGTCGCGCTACCGCGCCGCTCAGCGCGCGCGGGTGCAGCGCCTGGACGAACGTGCCAGGCAACTGATCCAAGCGGCGCAGGCCGCGCGCCCAGAGTCCCTGCCAGCGACGGCCAGCTTCGAGCAGCGCCAGCACCTGCAGCGCCAAAGTGTCGTGGAGCACGTGATGGTCGTGCACCGCACCATGGCCAATCTCAACTATGTTTCCCAGCATCTGGACCCCTCGCCGCGGGACTACGGCTCGCTGCTCTCGGATCGCCCAGATCTGATGAACTATCGCTTCTTTGGCTTCGCGCGCACCTGCACCCCCCGCGCCTGGCTCAGCACGTGGTCCGGGCTCTCTTCCAACGCGGACTTGTGTAGGAACCTCGCGGAAATCCACGTGCCCACGCTGGTGGCTCACGCCGGCGCGGACCGCGAGATCTACCCCGCAGACCTGCAAGCGATCTTCGAAGCCGCCGCAGCGCAGGACAAAGCACTGCTAGAGTTCAGCGAAGCGCGCCATTATTTCGAACCCGAGTTCGGTGAGAAGGCGGCGCCCCAGGTGGAAAAGCTGATGGATGCGCTCGTGCCCTGGATACTCGAACGGTTCGAGGTGTGAATATGGCTGAGCTCGAATTGCATCCGGTGTCCGAAAACTGGTAACTGCCGCTGCCAGACCGCGCGCCGCTACCGTCCCCACTGCGGCGCACGAACCTGCGTGTGCTTGCTTCGCGCGCCGGGCGCTTCGAACACCACCTGATGATCGTGGGCACGGTTGGAGACGCCCAGCTCGAAATCGCCACGGCATCCGAGCCCCTGTACTTTGCCCACGCCAACATCTCGGACGAATACGCCCTCGCGCTGCCGACGGGGGACGCGCTGATCGACCAGCTTCCGCTGCGCACCTTCTTCTCAGATCCCGTCCTTGGCGATGACGTCGCCCGGGTGAAACACGCGGTCGGGGATCTACTGCTACATCCCTACGGCTCGCTACACTGGCCCGGGCGCCTGCGCCCACCCTTCGCGCCTCCGGATTTCGGCCCCGTGGGCCGCCGCGCGCTGCTGTCGCTGGTGTTCTGCGCGTCGCAGCAACTCGAGCCCGGCGAGCGGCCGCTCCGCGTGGACCGCGAGGAAGCGTTCAAGATCTCTCGCGAGCCCGGCGTGCCGATGCACCTGGTGCACACGCTCAGCGCCGAAGCGCAAACCCTGGCGCGGGTCGGTAATGCGACCATGGAGCTCGTAGTTGCGCCTCGCGCCATCGTTGCTGAAAACGGATGTTACGTCTGCGTGCTTGCCGGCCAGGCGCCCCACGCCGCCTGCGACCTGATCTACGTGCCCGCGGGCGCGGAGCTCGTGGCGACGGGCATCGAGCGCGCGCTCGTGATCACGTCGCCTGCCGCGCCCGCACTGCCACCACCCAGCAGCTGGCAGGAAGTGCCGCCGGCGCCCTTTGCGCGTTTTGAAGACGCGGCCGCAGCGCAGCTGCCCGCGCGCCTGGGCGAGCTGTGTTTCGAAGCTGTCGACGACGTAGCGGTGCGGATCGAACTCGCGGGCAAATCCCTGGGCGAAGCGCCCCGCTACTGGCTGGCGCGCTTTCTGTACCGCCTGCCTCTGCACGACTTCCGCCTCGGTTACCTCGAAACCTACGGCGGGTTCTTCTACGACGACCGAGGCGCGGACATTCGCTTCGGTGTACGTGGACACGGCAACAGCGTCGTGCCGCGTGCGGAGGCTCTAAGCGCCGTTGAAAGCGTGTACCGCGCCGTCGCGCCCCCGGGGTACACGGAGCGACTGAGCTGACCGCGCCCGTGGCTTCAACCTAGCGGAGCGACGCGGCGTTGTGACAGCAAGCGTCCGCTCTCGTTCCGGGATTTACGCCCGCAGGTGCTCAGTCGAAAGTCTGCGTCGCGGTGATCGCCACGTCGCCCGTGCCTTTTTCGTTGCCGTTGCCGTCGAGCAATGTCAGCGGGCCTTTGAGATCCACACCGACGATCCAGGCGCCTTCGGGGCGCATCTCGATGCTGCCCTTGAGCTTGGCGCGCACGCGCATGTTGCTGCTGATCTTCTGGGTCATCGTCATGCTGGCATCGAAGCTGGCGCGGGATCCGGCTGCGCTCTTCAGGAAGAACTCGGTCCCGTCGATGAGCGTGTTCCCGTCGTCTTTGAGGCCGAGCATGGCGATCATGGAGTCGGAAGCAGGCACCAGCTTTTCCTGCAATTTCACGGGACGATCTGGCAGAAATGCAGCGTCCTGGCTCTTCTCGAAGCTGGACCCGAATTCGTCCTTGATGAGCTTCAAGGTGCTGCTCGCTACCTTGTTGCCGCTGGCGTCTTGCGCGCCCAGGCTGCCGTCGTCGTAGCGAGTCACCATGTAAGTGGATCCCGACAGTGGGCTCACGCTTTTCTTCTCGCTGCCGGAGCCCTCCTGGGAGGTGGTGTAGAACTCTTTGACGTCGATGCTGGCCTTGGTGATGCGAAACTCGTCAGAGAACTTCACTTCCATGGCGGCGTCGAGCACCGAGGTTTCTCGTAGCACCTTGCCGTCCAGGGTGAACTTGCTGCTCGTCTTGCGGTTCACGGTCCCTTTGGTTCCCGACTTGGGCACCATGCGCTTGAACGTGACGTCGTTTCCGGTCGCCTCGGGCGCCGCGCCGACCGCGCTGCCCTGGGGCGCCGACTGATTCTGCTCCAGCGCCTTGCACGCCAGTAGCGTCGAGACGATCAGGACTGCTGCAAACACCGCGGAACGTTGCACCATGAACTCCTCCGAAGCGACGGACGCTACACGAGTCCCACGCCGCGCCAAGCATCCGAAACGCGCCAAACGTGATCCAAAATTGCGCCAAAGGCGCCCTGCTTCCGTGCCGCCAAGCCCGCGCGGCAACCCTTCATTCAGCAACCCTCCCTTGGCGCTACACATCACTCACGGCAAGTCGGTTACCAAACCCCCTAGGCGGCACCCATCACTCAAGGAAAAACGATATGCATACAAACTACTTTCGACTGCCATCAACCCCCCCACACGGGCGCCGTCCGGGCAGCTGCCCTACCTCAGTTCGTCTTGCGCGCCGCCATGCAGCAGCGAAATCCCGTCTGGGGTCCGGCGTAGATCTCGCTGTGGCTCGA
>CBDUPW010000470.1:0-4682 GCA_965369205.1 uncultured Polyangiaceae bacterium
CGGACTCGAAGGCGGCGTTCCACGAGACCGGCATGTTCGGATCGCGACCGAAGGCCTGTGCGGCCAGGACAGCGTCCGAAAACGGCGGACGCGAAACGGCCGTGGACCACACCGCGCCGTCCAAACTCATCGCGTCGAAACCGCGGAACTGCCAAGAGCCGACGCGATCCCAATTCGCGCCACGCGCGCCCCAGGCGTAGGCACGCAGCGGCGTCGAGGTATGCTCCAAGCCGTGCTCGACTCCGATGTCGTCCCGCGTGCGCTTCGGTGGCGAAATGCCGAAAAAACTGAGCCACTCCGTCGATTCCAAGTCATCCGCGCTCATGGCCGCTGGGTTGCGCCAGTTGCGCCGGGGCCTCCGCGGCGGTTTGGGAGCGGGCGGGCCGGATACCGGTCCATGCGCAACACCCGTCGGTGCACATTCGAGCTGCCAGCGCCCGCCCTTGCTCGGGATCAGGCTGGTCGGTTTCGGAGTCTCCGCGGCTTCGATCTGTTCGTCGTCGGAGGCCCCGCGGTATCCAACGCGCACCCATGGGCCAAAGGCGCAGCCGACACGACTACAGCCTTGTTCACGGGCGTCGAACCCCACCGACTTGTTGGCCGTCTTCGACGTCGCTACTGGCAACTCAACCTCGCGCCACGCGAAGCCACCATCCGTGCTCTCGGCGCCGCGACCACCGCGCCCCTTCACCAGCGCCAAGGGCCCAGAAATCAGAGACTGGCCGATGTCGTTTTCGATCTTGCCGACGTGCAACTTGCCGTCGAGGTCGATGCGCACGCCGACAAACGGGCCCGCAGCAACCACCCAGCCCGCAAGAGAGGAACGTGAGGGCTTGCCTTTCTTCGCAGGGCTTCGCCACTCCGTAAAGCCATCCAGCCAAAGCCCCTTCTTGAGCAGCGCCAAGGCCGAGGCTTCGGCCTTCGGCAGCTTGATCTTCACGCTCGTCGCGGCGCCAGCTTTGTCTACGATGGTGACCAACCCCGAAGCGCCCAGGCGGGGTGGCACGATGACGGCCACCCGCCCATCGCGGAGCGCAACCACACGCTCGACACCGACATCGCCTTTGACGCGGATCTCCCGGCGCTTGAGCTCCCGGTCGATCACGCAATAACCTCCTTCGGACGGATCGGCGTCGGGCGCGCAGGGCCCTCGAACGACCAGCGCGCCGTTGTCACTCGAAGCCACGAAGCGCGGCCCTGCGTAGTTTGCGACCTGCACCAAGGACAGCGCGGAGTCGACAGCATACACAGCGGTGCGCCCCCGCTCTTGCCCGCATACGAAACCAGTGCCCTTGCCTAACCGAACCCCTTGGCAGGTCGTGGCATCCGAAAGCGCACGCTCACGCAGATCCAACACGGCCCCATCCTGCAGCCGCACCCGGCCCACGGCACCCTCGTGCAACACCAAAGCCGTGGAATTCGAATCGGGAACTCCGCGCAATACCGCGGTGTGCAGCGGACGTCGGCCCAAGGGCGAAGGGCTCACTACCGGCGGCTCGTCGTCTTCTTTTTCCGGGGCGAGCTGCATGCCCCCGGGCACAGCCCCAGCGAAAAGCGCGTCGGACTTTGCAGTCTGATCTTGGGCCAGATTGCCGTCTGGGCGCAGCTCCAGCTTTCCGCGACTGGTGTTGAGGATCAGCTTGTCGTTTTCCAGCGCGACGCCATAGCTGGGAAAGATGGGCACGGTTCGCCAGCTCGCGCCGGCGTCAAAGGTTGCCAAGATCCCTTGAAACGGAACTTCTACGGCGCCGACCCAAGCGTCGAGCATGGCGATGCTGCCGTAGGATACCGCGTCGGGTAGGGGTCCCAGGTCCACCGCCTTGCCAGAGTCTGGATCGAGCGCGACGATGTCGATGCTGCGACGGTCGGTCAAATAGATGCGGTCGAAGCCAGCCACGACTTGCACCACGTCCATGTCCACGTTGGCAAAGGACTCCAGCTTTCCCGCCCAAGTCTTGGAGCGCCAGAACAACGTCGAACCTTTGTTCGCCGAATAGAACAGAAAGCCGCCTCCAAGGCGCTGCGGCAGCTCCGCGGCCTGCACGTTGTGGGACCCGGGGAATACCTCCTGACCGCGCTGCAAGGTCCCGTCGAAATGATCGACGACACGCATGCCGGAAACGATCATGCGTTTGGAGCTGTCGGGCTGCTTGCTAACGAAGGTCGGCGTAGAAAGCTCGGGCAACACAAAGACCTGGGCAGGCGACACAAACGCCACGTCGCGCTTCTTCGCGGCGGCAGGCTTCTTTCCATCCTCGGGGGCCCGCACGTCCCCACCACGGCCGGCGCAGCCAGCCAGAAGGGCACCGATCAGAGCTGCGCTCATGGGGCGGCGTCGCATGCGCGCAGCGTAGCGCGAATCGGCGCGGACAAAGCCCGCAACTTGCGCATCTGGGCCGACGCGCATAGCGTTCCCGACGTTTCCCGCCCGGCGGCATTGGACCGGGCATTCAGGAGTCGAGTCATGAGCAAAGTCGTTGCCGTGGTGGGTGCCACCGGGGTCGTCGGGCGAGAGATGTTGAGAACCTTGGAACGCCGCGCGTTCCCCGCCAAGCAGGTGATCGCGCTGGCTTCGGCGCGTTCTGCGGGCAAGAAGCTCCCCTTCGCTGGGGGAGAGCTCACGGTGCAGACCCTGGGCCCAGAGAGCTTCGCCGGCGTGGACATCGCGCTCTTTTCGGCCGGAGCCGGCACCTCCCGAGAGTACGCACCCATCGCAGCCAAGGCTGGCGCCGTCGTGATCGACAACTCCAGCGCGTGGCGCATGGACCCTGAGGTGCCGCTGGTCGTGCCCGAGGTCAACCCGGGCGCAGCGGCCATGCGCCCCAAGGGCATCATCGCCAATCCCAACTGCAGCACGATCCAAATGGTCGTCGCGCTCAAACCGCTGCACACCGCGGCGCGCATCAAGCACTTGGTCGTCTCGACCTATCAGGCCACCAGCGGCAAGGGACAAGCCGCCCTCGACGAGCTGCGCACCCAAATAGGTGATATTGCGGCGGGTCGCACCCCCAAAGCGGAGATCTTCCCAGGCCAAATGGCGTGCAACCTGCTGTCGGATTGGAAGCCGGGCAGCGGCGGGTACTCCGAAGAAGAACTGAAGCTGGTCAACGAGACTCGCAAGATCCTCGAGGATCAGGAGATCGCCGTCACGCCGACCTGTGTGCGCGTTCCCGTGATGACGGGGCACAGCGAAGCCGTTCACGCACAGTTCCACCGCCCCATGAACGCCAAAGAAGCCTGCGAGCTACTGCGCAACGCACCCGGCATCACCTTGGTTGAAGGTGACTACACGCCTGGCGGTGAGCCGCAGCCCCTCGCAGCGGCGGATACGGATCCGGTTTACGTGGGGCGCGTGCGGGACGATCTGAGCGTGTCCGGGGCAATCAACCTGTGGGTGGTTGCCGACAACCTACGCAAGGGCGCAGCGCTCAACGCCGTGCAGATTGCGGAGATCCTGTAATGAGCGAAAGCAAGCGGCCGACGGCGCCGGGAGCCGAAGAAATCTTGGGCGCGTACTTCCCCGTGCTCGATCACGGCTTCGTTGCCCTGGTCGACTACATGGGCACGGACGACTGTATCGAGCGGGCCGCACGCGTGAGCTACGGCTACGGCACCCGCAAGGCCAGTATGACCCGCGGCCTGCTGCGCTACTTGCGAAGGCACTTGCATACGACGCCTTCGGAAATGGTCGAACTGAAGTTCCACTGCTGCATGCCGATGTTCGTCGCGCGGCAGTGGATCCGCCATCGCACTGCGAATGTGAACGAATACAGCGGGCGCTATTCCCTGATGCCGCTGCTTTTCTACACCCCAGAGGCCGGCCAGCTACAAACCCAGAGCCGTAAGAACAACCAGGGCCGCAGCGGCGAACCGGTCAGCGACGCGGACTACCAGGCCGCCGTTGCGCGCTGGAATGAGATCCGAAGTGCCAGCGCCAGCACCTACGAGTGGATGAACAACCAGGACTTCGCCCGGGAGCTGGCACGCATCGATTTGCCGCTTTCCACCTACACCCAGTGGTACTGGAAGATCGATCTGCATAACTTGATGCACTTTTTGAAGCTGCGTGTGGATCGCCATGCGCAGTGGGAAATCCAGGAGTACGGACGGCTGATGGCGGCGATGCTCAAGCGTGTTGCGCCGCTCTCATACGAAGCGTGGATCGACTACGACGTATGCGGCTCTCGCATGAGCCGCATGGAGCTCGATGCGTTGCGGCGCTTGGTCTCGCCAACGGACGGCGGTCTGGAGTCCAAAGCCGGCGCGCTGTCCGGTGACGCACTCGACGCCGTTGGGCTCAGCAAACGCGAAATCGCCGAGCTGCTCGACAAGCTTGCCGCCACGGACGTTCCAGACTTTGAGCTCAACCTGGCCGACGCCAAGAGCGGTGAGTACTTCGCTGAGAAGTGCAACGCCGCCGTGCCTAAAATCGACCGACCCCCGCCCGCCTGAGCGCCGCCCCGCCGGTACGGCGTGGTCGGCCCAGGCCATTTCGTCTGCAAGGGAGGAAGTACGCGCCGCCGCTGACCGTACGCTCGCTCATGCAGCGATTGACGACGGCCCCTTTGCTTCTGCTTCCCCTGCTTCTGACGGGGTGCCCCAACGTAAACACCTATGGCACTGCGCGCACGACGCCCAAGGGCCAGATCAGTCACGGTATTTCCGCCGAGGGCTGGGGCTTC
>CBDUPW010000471.1:0-4662 GCA_965369205.1 uncultured Polyangiaceae bacterium
AGGCCATCGTCATGTCCATTCCCGGACCCACCCCCTACGACACACCGGAACCGCACGTTCTGGTGGAAGGGGTGAGCCGGCAGTTCGGCGACTTTTTTGCGCTCAAGGACATCAACATGCGCGTCGAGCGCGGCCACATCGTCGTCATCATCGGCGGATCCGGCGCAGGCAAGACCACGCTGCTCAAGATCCTGATCGGCCTGGACAAACCCACCGCTGGCCGCGTGGTCGTGGACGGCATAGATATCGTGCCCCTGGGTGAGCGCGCCATGAACAAGGCGCGCCGGAAGATGGGCATGGTGTTTCAGTACTCGGCGCTGCTCGACTCCATGAACGTGCTCGAGAACGTCGCGTTCCCCCTGCGCGAGCACACTCGCCTGCGCGAAAAAGAGATCCGGCAGCGCGTCCGGGACAAACTTTCGATCTTGGGACTCGAGAATATCGACGACCGATTTCCGAGCCAGCTCTCTGGCGGCATGAAAAAGCGCGTCGGTTTGGCCCGCGCCCTGATGCTCGAACCCGAAGTGCTGATGTACGACGAGCCCACCAGCGGTCTCGATCCGATCACCTGCCGCATGGTCGACGACCTGATCATCGATACGCGCAACCGCTTCGGCGTGACCAGCGTCGTGATCAGCCACGACATGGCCGGTGCGCTGCGCATCGCTGACTACATCTACCTGCTCGAGCGCGGCGGCCTCGCGTCCCACGGCACTCCCGAAGAACTGGTGGAAGGCACCCATCCCACCGTGCGCGCATTCTTCGATTCCAGCGGAATTTCTGCCGCCACGTTGCTCAAAGAGCGCCGGGGTTAGACCCGTTTTGCGCGCACCACTCGGCCTTCGCCAAGCAGGTAGGTCTCACCGCCCGTCGGACAACAGGCGATGCCCATGGGATCGAAGTCCAGGGGCTCCCCGCGCTCGCTGACCCAACCCATATGCCGCGCGGGATTGCCGCCCACCTGTTCGTGCGCCCGCACATCCCGGGTGACCACGGCACCCGCGGCGATCAGAGCAAACGCACCGATGGTCACTCCGGGAAGCACGGTCGCGTTCGCACCAATGCTCGCCCCCTGACGCACGATGGTCTTGCGGAAGTCGTTCTTCTGGGAAACAAAGGCCCGAGGCCGGGCAATGTTGGTGAACACCGCGCTCGGCCCCACGAAGACGTCGGCTTCCAGGATCACGCCGTCAAACAAACTCACATGATTCTGAATGCGCGAGCGCGCGCCGATGAGCACGCTCGGCGCTACGTAACAGCCCATGCCCAGGCTGACGCCGTCCTGCAGCACGGCGCCCTTGCGCACATGACAAAAACACCAAATGTTGCAGCCGACGCCGATCTGAGCGCCGGGTTCCACATTCGCCGTCTCGTGGATCATCGCGCCAAGTATAGACCAGCCCCGGGTCCGCCTTTTGTGTCAGAGAGGTTGACGCCACGCGCCCGGGGCGACCATGCTCCGGGGCCGCCCACGGGCGCCCACGTCCCCTCCAAGGAGCCGAAGTCATGCGGAAATTGCCTTTCTTGTTGTCCCTGATCGCACTGTCCCTGCCCGCCCTCGCGAGCGCCCAAGAGGACGACGCGGAGGCAGAAGGTTCCGCGGAGGGCTCTGCTGAGGGCAGCGCCAGCATGTCCGCAGGCGCCGCGGGCGGAGCCATGTCCGTCGGCATGCTCACGGGTTTTGGCCGCTCCGGCACCTTCGTGATGGGCGCCGAACGCTTGATGGGATTCTCGCAAACCACCACGAAGATCAAAGTCGATGATCCGGCGCTGTCACTCGAAGAGGAATCCAGCCAAACGTCGTTCTTCTTCTTGGGCAGCAACCCCCAGGGCAACAGCAGCAATCAGCTCGGCTCGCCCTTCATCGCGCCCCGCATCGGTTTCGACTACTTCGTCGTCAACAACGTCAGCGTCGGCGGCTCCGTGACCTACGTCAGCGACTCGAGTTCTGGCGACCGAACCCAGGGCAACCAGCAAACTGATCTTCCAGACCAGAAGAGCAACGCCTTCCTGGTTGCGCCGCGCGCGGGCTACGCGCTCATGTTCAGCGACACCTTCGGCCTGTGGCCCCGCGGCGGCATCACCTACGTGTCGTCCAAAGTGGAAGTCGACGACACCGAAACCTCCGGAACCATGTTGGCCCTGTCCGTGGAAGGCAACCTGGTGATCACTCCGGTGCCCCATGCCGGCTTCTTGATCGGCCCCACCTTGGACTTCCCCATCCTGGGCAGCGGCGAGGAAAAGGCCGGACAAAGCACCACGGATCTGGACACCTTCAAGGTGACCACCTTCGGCCTACAAGCCGGCATCTTCATCTGGCTCTGACGCCTACGGCCGTCAGCCTTCGCTCTTGCGCACCGCTTTGGCGCGCAACGTTGCGCAGCCTTCGCTCTGACGCCTCGGCGCTCAGCCTTCGCTCTCGCGCACCGCTTTGGCGCGCAGCGTAGCGAAGCTGATGCCGCCGCGGCTGCGCACCGCAACCTTCAGCGCGTCGTCTTCAGCTAACGCTGGCGTCCATTGGACTTCCAGGCCCTCGCCGGCAATCTCGCCGCGGGTTTCCCAGCGCGTCGTTGCGCCATCGGGCACACCCAACAGGCGCGCACGCACGACGCCGTCCACCGTGGTGGCGGCGAGCTCAATGTCGGGCGGATCGAAGAGGGGCAGATCTTGGCTCCGCTTGGCGCGACGCACGCCCGTATCCACCCACTGATCGATGAGCTTGAGCTTGCGCTGGGGGTTTTCGTCGTTGAGGCTGAAACCACCGTCGGGCGGCGGAGGATCCGCCACAAAGGAATCAGCTTCCACCCCGGCGTCGGCGGGCGGTGGATCCGCAACGAAGGAGTCGGCCTCGAAGCCCGCGTCCATCGGCAGCGGATCCGCGACCATCTGATCGGGTTGTGCGTCGCCGCCGCTGTCGCCTGCGTCCATTCCGCCGTCCGACGGGAGCGGATCGACGGAGGTTTCCGTGTCCCCGCAGCCCAGAGGAGTCAGCGCCAGAGACGCGCCAAAAACGACGTTACGCACGAGGCTTTGCTTGGGGCGCGAACGCTGCGCCGGGCGCGGTTTGCGCTGGCTGAGGGTGTAGCGATCGATCTCCGCGTAGAAGCCGTCTAGCTCGTGTTGCCAGATCCGATCGGATTCGGCGACTTCCAAACCGAGCAGCGCGGTTTGACGCTCGATCTGGTCAAAGTCCGACAAATCCGAGCGCTCAGCCAGGTCGACGACGCGCTCGAAGAGCTCGGCGGTGTCCAGGGTGATGGCACGGGTCAGCGCCTCGGCTCGGGCCAGCAGGCGCCGATGACTGCCCGCCGCATCCGGGCGGAAATGCTCGATGAGTTTCGCCGCGTAGCCCACGCCCATGTAGCGATTGGCCACGCCATCGCAGCGGAAGTTGCGCTCACGAAATACACTCGCAGAGATGCGGAAGCACAGTTCGGTCCGGTCATCGTCGATGCGATAGTTCCAGCCCAGGTAGCTACCGCCGATCTTGCCGACCTCCGCAAGCTGAAGCTGCAGGGGCGTGCCGTAGTACGGCTCCGCGCGACAGAAGTTAACCGGCTGCTTCGGGTGCGCCCGCATGAACGCGATGTTTTCGCGCAAATCAGCCAAGGTGGCTTTGGGCTCAAAGACCAGCAAGTTGTAGCAGGCGAAGATCCCCGCGACGTCGCAGGCTTCCAGGGCGCGACCAACCGCTTCGTGCTGCACGCCGCGATTCAAATGGCTGGAGCCCGCTTCCGCGACGTTCTCCACGCCCACGTACATACGCACAACCCCCAGCTCCCGCAGGCGAAGCAAGAGCTCCGGGGTGACCGTTTCTGGTCGACATTTGCCGATAAAACCGGCCTTTTCAACGCCGTGCTCGGCAAGCCGCCGGCAGATCGCCTCCACGCGCTGCAGAGAGTCTGCCGGATTGGGCAGCAAGAAATTGTCGTCGTGGAAACAGAACACGCAGGGCTGCTCGAGGGCGAGACTCAGCGCCGCCATCTCGTCGGCAACGTTCTCCGGCGAGCGCAGTCGAAGCAGTGCTCCGCCGCCGTCGCGTTTCGCGTCGCGATAGAAAGACGTGATGGAGCAGTAGCTACAACTGCCCCAGCAGCCGCGAGAGCCCATGATCGGCACGAAGGGCACGCCCGCGTGGCGCGACGGCGCGCGGTAGCGCGTCGGGAATGGCAGTGCGTCCAAGTCCTTGCACAACGCGCGGCCCGGCGTCCGGTGCACCCCGTCGTCGTCGCGGTAAGCCAACCCTGGGACGTCAGCCAGGGGTGTGTCGCGTTCCAATGCGGCGAGCAGTTCTGGAAATGTTTCCTCGCCATCGTACAAAACGATGCTGTCGATCCCGCTGTCCCGACGCAGCACTTCTTCGGCCGCCAGGGACGGAAACTGCCCGCCGGTGGTGATGTGTCCGCGGTAGCCGTTTCGGCGCAAGTCCCGGGACAGCGAGAGAAACTCGTGTGCCCGATGTTGGAACTGCATGCTGAGTCCAATGACATCCGGCGCCGCGCGCGTCAGTGCCTGCGCGATGTCCTGCCGGTCTTTGGGCGAATTGAACGGCACGATCTGAACCGCATGCCCCGCGGCTTCGGCCACCGCCGCCACCATGCCCACCCCAAGGTTTTCCTCGAAATCAGCGCCAACGATCGCGATCCGCAGTTGCCGCGTGTT
>CBDUPW010000472.1:0-4647 GCA_965369205.1 uncultured Polyangiaceae bacterium
CCGGGGACGGCGGCACGATCTTGATCGACGCCGGCGGCAGTGGTGACGGCGCGCTCACAGCAGATAGCGCCTGCGTGGGCGAAACCAAACAAGCCGAGCTGATCCCGCTCTCGATGTACATCCTGCTCGACAAGAGCGCGAGCATGACCAACTTCGGCAGCCCCAAGTGGTCGCAAGCGGTGAGCGCTCTCAACGCCTTCGCCGGCGACCAGAGCTTGGTGGCAACGAAGATTGCGCTGCAAAGTTGGTCGGGGAATGGCCCGTGCAACGGATCCGTTTACGACACGCCCGCGATCCCCATGGGGCTGGTGCCCACGACCGCGCCCCAGGTGCAGAGCTGGCTGGCAAGCATCAACCCGAGCGGCAACACGCCGACCGAGGGCGCACTCATCGGGCTCGCCAAGTTCACGACGCAGTACGCGGCTCAAAATCCAGGCGAGAAGGTTGTTGGGCTACTCGTCACGGACGGATTGCCCACGCGTTGTAATCTCTCTTCGTCAACGCTCACCGGGATAGCCGCCGCCGCGTTCGCCAGCACGCCGTCGATCCTCATCTACACGATGGGCATGCAGGGCGCCGACTTCGGCTTGCTCGACGCCATTGCGCAGGCGGGCGGCACGAGCAAAGCGTTCAACGCCACAGGCGGCACGCAAGCATTCATCGCGGCACTGCAAGCGATCACCGGTAGCGCGCTGGCCTGCGAGTTCGAGATCCCCAAGCCAGACAACGGCAGCACCCTCGACCCAGACAAGGTGAACGTGGAGTTCACGCCAAGCTCTGGAGGCAAGCAGCCGGTGTACAAGGTCGACAACTTGGCGGCGTGCGTGCCTTGGGGCTGGTACTACGACGACCCCATCAACCCGACGCGCATCTTGCTCTGCCCCGACGCATGCAACACGGTCAAGCAAGACACCAGCGGGCGCATCGACCTGATCTTGGGCTGCAAGTCGACGCCGCCATCATGACGTTTCGTAGCTGTGCCTTGCTGTGCGTGCTCGGCGTTGGTCTCGCGCTGGCCGCTTGCGGCGACTCCGCCGACGACGGCAATCAGGTAACGCTGGGCGGCAACAGCGGAACCGGCGCCAAGGGCGGCAGCGGCGGCACGGACGGCGGGATCGGAGCGTTCTCCGGGACCGGCGGCGGCGGCCTCGGCGACGCGGATGTGTGCGCTGCAGACTCCTACGCTGCGGAGCCAGCGCCGGTGGACCTGTACATCATGCTCGACCAGTCGACGTCGATGAACAACAAGCTCCCGGACGGCAAGACGCTGTGGTCGGCAATCACCGGCGCGATTTCAGACTTCGTCGCGTCGCCGGCGGCGAGCGGCATTGGCGTGGGCATCCAGTACTTCGGCCTCGGCACCGGCGCCGCCGCATGCAACGTTGCCAAGTACGCAACCCCCGACGTGCCGATCACGGCGCTGCCCGGCGCGCAGGCAGCGATGCAGGCGTCGCTGAGCAAACATGCGCCGCAGAGCTTCACACCTACAGGCCCAGCGCTAGAAGGCGCGCTGCAGTACGCAAAGACCTGGGCCACGGCGCATCCCGAGCGCACGACCATCGTCGTGCTGGCGACGGATGGCTATCCGAGCGAGTGCCAGCCGCAATCCACGCAAGGCCTCGCGGACCTGGCGGCGGCAGCGCTGGGCGGCACGCCGCGGGTGTTCACCTTCGTTATCGGCATTGGCTCGCTGTGGAATCTGAACAACGTCGCCAAAGCAGGCGGCACGCGCGAAGCGCTCATCGTCAGCGACACCAGCACCAATGCAGCGGCGGATCTGCAGGCTGCGCTGCTGGCGGTAGCCACGGCGCCCCTGGCGTGTGACTACCCGATCCCGACGCCGGAAGACGGTGGGAGCGCCGTGATCGGCAAGATCAACGTCGAGTTCACCGATCCGAACGGCCAGAAGCGTCTTCTGGGCTGGGTCAAGAGCGCCGCGGATTGCAACCAGGTCAATGACGGCTGGTACTACGACGACCCCACCAATCCGACGCGCATCATGATCTGCCCCAAGACCTGCACCGGATTCGGCACGGGCAAGCTGGACATCTTGCTCGGGTGCGACACCGTCGTGGTGCGCTGAGCTAGTCCACGCCGCAAACTTCGCTCAGCAGCATGACGTGGCTCTGCCGTGCCTGGTCCTTGGACCACCAGCCGCCCGAGTAGTCACTGCCAATGCTGCGTGATCCGCAGCCAAAGCCGGTGAAACACGCGGCG
The DNA here is from genome assembly GCA_965369205.1 of uncultured Polyangiaceae bacterium. GTDB lineage: Bacteria > Myxococcota_A > Polyangia > Polyangiales > Polyangiaceae > JACKEA01. Next base: position 2,218 of record CBDUPW010000472.1, read on the forward strand.
ATCCCGAGCGCCAGGTATGTAGTTGTGTGTGCGTGTGCCATGTGATGCGCGCCGGTGTGCAACCTGCGTGCCGGACAGCGCCTCCGGATCCAATGGTAGAGTGCTTCATTCAGAAGGAGTGCCCGCTATGCGCCCAGCTTTTCGCTTTGTTTCGTTCGGATGTTTGTTAGTTCCCTTTGCTATCGCTTGCAGCGGTGATGATAGCGGCGGCAGCAGCGACGGCGGAGGCGCGGCCACGGGAACCGGCGGCAGCGGCGCGACCGCGGGAACCGGCGGCAGTGGCGCGACCACGGGATCTGGCGGCAGCGGCGCGACGACAGGATCCGGCGGCTCGGGCGCCGGCACGGGCGGTCAAGGCGCTAGCGCCACGGGCGGCGTGAGCTCCGGCACGGGTGGCAACGTGGGCGCTGGCGAACCGCCCGGTCTCGCGGGCATCACCAAGGCCCACAACGACGCACGTGCCACCGAAGGCGTCGCCCCGCTAACCTGGGATCCGGCGCTCGCCGCAGTCGCGCAGGCGTGGGCAGACGCCTGCGTGGACAACAAGGCGCCCAGTGGTCTGATCGACCACATCGAAGGCCGCAGCGACAACTACCCCGGCTACGTCGGCGAGAACATCTACGGCGCGAGTGGCAGCGCAAGTCCCCAGGCCGCGGTGTCGTCTTGGATGAGCGAAAAGCAGTGGTACAACTACGCCACGGGCAGCTGTGCGTCCGGCAAAGCCTGCGGTCACTACACCCAAGTCATGTGGGCCAAATCGACCAAGCTTGGCTGCGGGCTCGCCAAGTGCAGTGGCATGAAGTTCGGCAACGCGATCGTCTGCAACTACTCCCCTGGCGGAAACAACGGCGGCAAGCCGTTCTGAGAGAAGCCGACCCGATTCGCACGGTAGCGTGCATTGCACGAGAAAACTCTCACGACCGAGTTTGGAGTGGCCTCCGCGCGTGCCCTTCGCTAGGGAAGCCCCATGAAACTCGGCGGTGTACGACAGAGCAGCAACGTCCAAGACCGACGCGGCAAGACCGCGAAGCGCGGAGCCGTCGCACTTTCCGGCACCACGATCGTGATCGTCCTGTTCCTGGCGGTAGTAACCGGCAAGAACCCCTTGGAATTGCTGTCCAGCGCGCCGGGCGGACAGAGCGCCACGTCCGCGACCACCGAACCCGTCGATCCGAACGACCCCGGGGCAGTCTTCACGCGCAAGATCTTGGCGACGACCGAAGACACGTGGAAAGTCGCGCTTCCTAAGCTGGGCAAGAACTACAAGGAGCCGACCCTTGTGCTCTTCCGCGACGGCGTCGAGAGCGCCTGCGGCTTTCAGAAGGCCGCAGTCGGCCCGTTCTATTGCCCCGCCGACAGCATGGCCTACGTGGATTTGGACTTCTTGGACGACCTGCAGAAGAAGCTCGACGCGCTAGGAGACTTCGCCAAAGGCTACGTGATCGCGCACGAGGTGGGGCACCATGTGCAGAACCTGGTAGGCACACCGCGCGGCGCAGGCAAAGACAAGGGGCCCACGGGCAACGCCGTGCGCATGGAATTGCAGGCCGACTGCTACGCCGGGGTCTGGGGCGCCTACGTGAAACGACAAGGCCTGCTCGAAGTCGGCGATATAGACGAAGCTCTCGGCGCAGCCACGGCCATTGGCGACGACACCTTGCAGCGCCGCGCGCGTGGGCGCGTCTCACCGGAGAGCTTCTCTCACGGCACCGGCGAGCAGCGCGTGCGCTGGTTCAAACGCGGCATGGACACAGGCGACCCCACGGAGTGCGATACGTTTGGCGCGACGAGTTTGTAGGGGCGTGTGGAGCCGCGCCTACTTGCCAGCAGCGTAGTGGGCGTCGATGCGCGTCTTGGTCAGCGCCTTCGAGTAGATGGCGACTTCATCCATGTTGCCCTCGAAATTCGAACCGGCGCTGCCTCCGAGGCGTAGGCTGGTGGTGACTGGAGAAATCGATTCGGCAGAGGGCTTACAAGTCGGGCTTGCACCGTCCCGATACACGCAAATGTCCGTCCCGTCGTAGGTCGCAGCAGCGTAATTCCACGTTCCGTTTGGCAGCGACGGTGCCCCAGCAACCAAACTGGAGACGCCGTCCATATACCGGTAAAGGGCTACGCCGACTCCGGCGGAGTTCAGCAGGTAGCCCTGCAAGCCTTTCCCGGAATCGCCAAGACGGTAGAACAGTCGTTGGGCCCCGGTGGCTCCCGAGGTCTTCTGGTACCAACCTTCGAGCGTGAACGGCGATTTGAGGGTGAACTCCGCCACGTTGCCGCAGTCGATCTCAGTGCTGCCAATCTTTACGGCGTTGCCAATCTTGCCCGCCACGCTGGCGGTGCCTGCATCGGCGGTCTGGATCACGCAGTTCACGCCGGGCAGCGAGCCCGAGTTGGTCAGATCTACGCCGCTACCAACGTTGCCATCGAAGCGCA
>CBDUPW010000473.1:0-4629 GCA_965369205.1 uncultured Polyangiaceae bacterium
TCGCGGCCACAAATTTGGGATCGTTTGGCTCGATGCCTACACCCCGCAGGATCGTCTTGATGCCGCTCAAGCAAGCTGCCGGAAAGGTGAGTGGAACGATGTAGATATTCAGTGCGTCGGGCCGTCCATCAAGACTTGGCTGAACGGCAAGCTCGTCGTCGATATGTTCGAACAGTTCCTGCGACAGCGCCGCGCCGCCGCTCTCGGGCTGAGCGAGCCAGGGCTGCCACACCTGGCTGTGTTCCACGGGCAGCCCGACTAGGTGCACGACCCAATCCTCAAGGGCGCCGTGCAGCACCTGGCTTTCGCCCTCTGCCTTCCACACCAAGTCGGAGAAGTGGCGACTCGCGTAGGTGTCCTGCTTCTCGCCGGACACGCGCCCGTATAGGGTGTCGAAAACGCTCTTCTCCAGCCACACCGGTTCGTTCTTGGGCACGTGAAAGTCACAGCGCAGGATCTCGCATAAGCGGTATGCAGCGATCTCCGCTTGGTAGTCACTCGCGCCCCGAGTCTGCTCAGGCTTGAAAGCACCCACGATCTTGCCATCAAGCAAGAACCGCAGCGTGATGGTGGAACCTCCTCCTAGGTACTTGATCGCGTCGACACCGGAAGCCAGGCCGATCTCCCGAGGCCGCGTGAGGAAATCCGGATCGCGATCCAAGGTCTTCTCGTAGAGCTGGCTTAGGGTCGCGTCCCGGGGCGCACTTCGCAGCGCGTCCCGCACTAGCCGTCGAGCCTCGGCTGGCTGCTCGTCGCGAATCAGCTTTTGCACACGCTGCTCTAACTCCCGAGACGCGGAGCTGGTCGCGGCCCCTGCGGCCACCCCCTCAGCATCCCGGCAGCAGCGCGCGCCAGTGGAATAGTCCCAGTATCCCGCGGGATGCGCGTCAATGACCGCGTCGCAACCGGCCTTGGTGTAGCGGGTGTAGGCGGCACCCACAAACACGCCGCGGTCGTCGTCCACCCACTCGTCTAGGTTGCCCACCATGTCGAAAATGGCGTCGTCGCCCCAGCGGCTGACGCAGGTCGGCGTGGCGCCGGTCTTGCGTAGCAGGGGGGCGTCGTCGAGCTGCATCAAATTCAAACGCGGGTCGATCACGCTGGCCGACGGCTTCCCGAACAAGATCCGCGCCGGGTGTTTGCCTCGGCCGAGGTTGCATTGCACGCGCTCGTACTTGTTACCGTAGGGGAACTTCTGCCCCAGGCTGCCGCGACAAGCGGTGCGCCACTCTGTGCGCGTGCACAAGCGCTTCTTCGCAACCTCACATGCTGCGCGGGCGGTGTCTCGGGATAGAAATCCGTTCGGGAGGACGTCCAACTTCGACTGTGCCTTCGCCACGAACTTGCCCGAGCGCTGCAGGTCAGACAGTTCGGGAAAGGCTGTCTGTGCCACTGCGCCGGCGTCGAAGGACTCCGCGAGCTTCTTGGCTTCGCGCTTTCGCTCGCGAGAGAAGCCATCGTACTCGCCGCGGATCGGATAGTGGGGCGAGAGCGCGGCGCCCGTGGTCGCATCCACGAGGGACATCTCGAAACGATCCACGCAGGTTCGGCCGGCAACCAAGACCATGTCTGCCGGACACGGCGCTGGGCTCGGGGCGGGCGCGGCTGCAACCTGCGTCGCACTCGCGGTGGGCTGGGCGATCGCCCGCGCCCGGTGCGGATCCGGAGCACTCACGCTGGGCGCAGGCGCGGACGGGCTCGGTTCACGCCGGCATGCGGTCCCAGCCGCCAGGAGGATCCAGATGAGCGACCGCGCCTGCACGCGGCGATGACATCACGGACTGCGCGAGGCGAGAAGCCCGCTCTTGGCAACCGCACCGACCCGCTTGGTGCGTCCTCGACCCAGCCGACGATCATGGCGGCCAAGGAGTCGCCGCCTTTGGGGATCTCCAGCGAAAGCGTTCCCGAGCAGGCATCCGCAAGGCGATTGCTCGCAAGGCTGCGCACGACGTTGAGCCGCGCCTCAGTGGACGAGACGCGGGGCTCCAGCTAGGCTGGTCGCGGGGATCCACCGAGGGGAATGCACGTGCCGAATCCATTTGCAGCCGTAGCGCTAGTTTCTGTTCTCGTCTTCTGCGCGGGCTGTAGCTCCGACGATACTGCGGCTGCCAGCGGCGGCGCGGGCGGCACGGGTGGCGGAAGCGGCGGTGCGGGCGGCACGGGTGGCGGAAGCGGCGGTGCGGGCGGCGGTGGCCCGACCATCAGTTACTCCGGCACATTCACCGAGTTCGCACTGATCGGCACCGGCGCGCCCCTGGCCGATGCCGAATTCTGCGTGCTGGAACATCCGGAGATCCCCTGCGTGAAGACCGGCGCAGACGGCAAGTATCTGTTGGATGGCGTGCCGGCCAACTCAGAGCTCGCCATCACCGCGACCAAGGCAGGTTTTCAGGGCAACCTGGTGCTCGCGGTCTCGGGCGATGTGGATCAAGTCGTCGATGGCTTCATGATCAACAACTCGCTGGCGCAGATCGTCTACGCGGGTTCGGGCTTCTCATGGCCCCTGAACAACGAGGGCAGCCTCCTGGCTGGCGTCTTTCACAAGGTGCCCAAAGCCGGCCCGGCAGACGCAGGCGCGGCGGACGCGAGCGCGAGCGACGCAGGCGGGGCAGACGCAGGCGGGGCAGACGCAGGCGGGGCAGACGCCGGCGGAGCAGACGCGGGCGGAGCAGACGCGGGCACGAAGAACGAGGGCTTGGACGGCGCGACGTTCAGCGTCACCCCCGCCAGCGGCAAAGGGCCAGTCTACCTGAGCGCAGGTGGCACCCCGGACCAAGGCGCGACCGAAACCTCGACCCAAGGCTTTAGCCTCTTCGGCAACTTGCCCCCGGGCGAATACGAAGTGACGGTGAACCACCCGACCAAGAGCTGCGGCATCGACCTACTTGGCTGGCCCGGGTCAAAAAAGAACGCCGCGCGCGTCCGGGTCCAGCCCGACTTCATCGCCGCGGCGACGTTCATCTGCGAGTGATCAAGGCCTAGGCCGCGTCACTCGCGCGCACTTGTAGCGTTCACGCGATAGCGCGCCTGGTCCAGGTGTAGATGGTCGGCGTGCAGCTTGTCCCAGAACGGGGTGAGCACCACAGAGAAGACATCTTCCGCGAACGCGCGTCGCGCCACGCGGCGCAGAAACTTGCTCGTCGGCACGTCGGGCTCTTCACTCAGTTTGCCGAAGTGAAGCTTGATGTTGATGCTGGTCCCGTTTTCGAAGCTGAACCCGTAGACGTCCATGGCGTTAGCGTAGCTATGCTCGCTTCGCATCGCGAAGCGCGCCATCTTGCGACAGGAGTACGTGCCGCCCTGCTGGATGCGTTTGACGCTCGTGCCCAACTGCGCCTGGGCCTCCTCCTGCAAGATCTTCTCGAAACGGGCGAGGCCAAGCGCCATCTGACATGTGACCGTCGGCCGCGCATTCCATGCGATCCCCGTGGGTCCCTTTTCGTAGACCACGACCTGCTCCGCGCCGCACTGCGCTCCGGAGACCTGGGTACGAACCGGCAGTTTGGCTGCCTTGAAGGACACGCCAGCAGCAGCGAGGCGCTTCTCGCAGTCCGCAATCGGCGCTGGAGGACCGACCACATCGTCGTCCGTGGGATCGAGATTGGCCCTGCCCGGGTCTGGAGGAGGCGGAGGAGCGGGCGGGGGCGGAGGGTGCGTGGCGGGAGGCGGCGCGGGGGTCTGTTGCCGTGGGGTCTGCGCGGCGCTGTGGTGCGGCGCCGGTGCGTGATTGGGGTTCTGGGCCGACGGCGGAGCGCCGCAGCCGGCCAACCCAAGGTTGCAGCCGACAGCCAAGGCTACACTGCAGTTCAAACACACTCGGACTGCTGGTTTCACTGCTGCCTCCGAAAGACCAGCATGTGATTGTTCGCAGGCATGACCACCGTGCGCTCATGGGATAGCCCGCTGGCTTCGGCGCATGCGAAGATGTCGTCGACGTCGCGCACGCCCCAGGATGGGTCGCGCTGCCTGAGAGAGGCATCGAAGTCCGCGTTGCTGGGCGCGGTGAATTCCCCGTGAAACCGATAGGGCCCGTAGGTGATCAGCGGCGCGCCCAGCCCAAGCACTCGGCCGGCGCCACGCATCAATCCTTCACATGCCTGCCACGGCGCGATGTGGATCATGTTGCAGCACAGCACCGCATCCGCGTGCTGCACGCTCCAGTCCTGTTCCGTGACGTCGACGCGAACCGGCGCCCGCACATTTCCGAGCGGCGTTTCCCGCAGATGAGCCGCGACACTTTCGAGCGCGGCGGCGCTGGCGTCGGATGGCTGGAATACGAGAGAGGGCAGCGCCGCGGCGAAATGCAGCACATGTTCGCCTGTTCCGCTGGCGATTTCGAGCACGGTCCCGCGCTCCGGCAGGACGTCGCTCAGCACCGCGAGGATCGGCTCACGGTTGCGCATGGCGCTCGGGGAAGTTTGTTTCACTGCCGCAACTTAGCAGGGTTTTCGGCGGCCTTGCCCAAGCGGCGACGCGACAAGCGCCCGCCGTGACGCGCCATGACACGCCAAGCGACGACGCGCCCGATAGCGCGAGAAAAGCCGGGCGACTGCGAGAAATGCGCGCGGCGCGCGGAGGCGTCTGCTAATTTGATGGCAATGCGTGCCGCGCTGGTTGTTTTGGGGCTTC
>CBDUPW010000474.1:0-4590 GCA_965369205.1 uncultured Polyangiaceae bacterium
CAGGGTCGTGGAGTAGGCTTCGGCTCGTGTCCATAACGCTCGGCGACAAGATCCCCCATGGCGCCGACGATGACCGCATCCTGGAGCGCTTCCTGGAGTACGTGGATGAGATCGGGCTCACGCTGTACCCCGCCCAAGAGCAAGCGCTGCTCGAGCTCGCTTCCGGCAAGAATCTGATCCTCAATACACCGACCGGTTCCGGCAAATCCTTGGTCGCCAGCTTTGTGCACTTCCGCGCATTGGCCAAAGGACAGCGTTCCGTCTACACGAGCCCAATCAAGGCCCTGGCCAGCGAAAAATTCTTCGCTCTGTCCCGAGAGCTCGGCCCCGAATATGTCGGCATGCTTACCGGGGACGCCAGCGTGAATCGAGACGCTCCGGTGCTGTGTTGTACGGCCGAGATCGTGGCGAACATGGCACTGCGGCAGGGGGCAGATGCCGACATCGATCACCTGGTGATGGATGAGTTCCACTACTACTCGGACCCTGAGCGTGGCGTCGCCTGGCAGATCCCTCTCTTACTCTTGCGCCGAGCGCGCTTCACATTGATGAGCGCCACGCTGGGGGACACGCGGGTCTTCGAAGAGAGACTGAGTGCGCTCACCGGCGTCGAAACAGCGGCGGTGCTGTCCAAAGACCGCCCGGTGCCCTTGGACTTCACTTACCGCGAGACACCGCTGCACGAGACGGTCGAAGACCTTCTGAGCAGCGAGCGCGCCCCCATCTACATCGTCAACTTCACGCAACGGGGCGCAGCCGAAGAGGCGCAGAACCTGATGAGCGTGGACTTTTCCAGCAAGGAGCAGAAAGCCGCCATCAAAGCCGCGCTGGTCGGGGTGCGCTTCGAAAGCCCCTACGGCAAGGAAATGATGCGCTTCTTGCGACACGGCATCGGCTTGCACCACGCCGGGTTACTTCCCAAGTACCGCTTGGCCGTAGAGAAGCTGGCACAAAAGGGCCACCTGAAAATCATTTCCGGCACGGACACGCTCGGCGTCGGCGTGAACATCCCAATCCGCACGGTGCTGTTTACGAAGTTATGCAAATTCGACGGGCAGAAGACGGCAATCTGCACGGTCCGCGACTTCCAACAGATCAGCGGGCGCGCCGGACGCAAGGGCTTCGACGACCGCGGCAGCGTGGCGGTGCAGGCACCCGTCCACGTGATCGAAAACCTACGCCTCGAAGCCAAGGCCGCGGCCAACCCCGCGAAGAAGCGCAAGCTAGTCAAGAAGAAGCCACCGGACCGCGGCTACGTGCATTGGGACCGCTCCGTCTTCGAGCGCCTGGTCAGCGCGCCGCCCGAACCCCTGCTCTCTCGATTCAAAGTCAGCCACGGCATGTTGATCAACTTGCTGGATCGCGAAACTGGCGGCTGCATGGCGATGGCCCGGCTGATCCGTGACTGCCACGACCGCAAAGCAGAAAAGCGGGTGCACGGCCGCACGGCTCTGCAGATGTTCCAGTCGCTTCTCGACGCGGGCATCGTCGAAAGGGTCGCGAGCGGCGCGGGTCACCGCGCTCGGATCAGTGAGAGCCTGCAGCAGGACTTCTCGCTGAATCAGGCGCTCTCCCTATACTTGCTCGAGACCGTTGGTCGTCTCGACATCGAAAGCGAGAGTTACGCCTTCGACCTGCTGACACTGGTCGAGTCGATCCTGGAGAACCCGGCGGTGATCCTGCGCAAGCAGCTCGATCTGATCAAGACCCTGAAAATGAGCGAAATGAAGGCCGCAGGAGTCGAATACGACGAGCGCATCAAAAAGCTGGACGAGCTCGACTACCCCAGACCAAACGCCGACTTCATCTACGAAACTTTCAATGCCTTCGCAAAACAGCACCCATGGATGGAGCAGGAGAACATCCGGCCCAAGTCCATCGCCCGCGACATGGTAGAGAAATTCCTCTCGTTCTCGGACTACGTGAAGGAATACGGTCTAGAGCGCTCCGAAGGGCTACTGCTGCGATACCTCTCAGAAGTGTATAAAGTCTTGGTGCAGACCGTCCCTGACGGCGACAAGACCGCCGACGTGGACGAACTCGTGACGTTTTTTGGCGCTATGGTGCGACAGGTGGACTCCAGCTTGCTCGACGAGTGGGAGCAGATGCGCTCCGGCGTGGAGGACGTCGCGCCCCGCACCATGTCGGAAGATCTCGAACCCGAGGGTTCGCGAGACGTCACCCGGGACGAACGCGGCTTCACCGTGCTCGTGCGCAACGCGCTGTTTCAGCTGCTCAAAGCCCTCGCGGCGCGGGACGTCGCTGCGGCTCTCGATTGCGCGCAGGCCGACGCAGAAGGAGCCCTCGGCCGCACGGAAATCGAGAGCGCCCTGGAGGAGTTCTTCGCAGCCCATGCCGCACTGCGTACGGACCCAGAAGCACGCCGCCCCAGCTTTTTGACGCTCGAGAAAAGCGAATGGCACTGGGAGTGGGCCCAAGTGCTGCTGGATCCCGAAGAAGAAAACGACTGGGTCATGAGCGGCAGCATCGACATTGAGGCGTCCCGAAGCGCAGGCCGACCCATTCTGCTGCTGCGACGCATCGGGTCGTGAGGCCTAAGTCAGAGCCGCAGCCCCGGACGCCCGGCTCCTGCCGGTCACGAGGACCAAGGGACGCAGAGCCGCAGCCTACTGCGCCGCGTACACGAGACTGCACACAGTGGACTGGGCAATCATGAGACCAAGGCGATTGCCGCCGACGGCGCCCAGTGACGCCGTGTTCAACGTACCCACAGTGGAGCCGTCGATCTCGAGCTTGACCGTCGCAGTCTGCGTCGCGGGGTTGTAGGTGACCGTCAGCACGTAGTCGTGGGAAGGTGCCGTCGGCGTCCACGGGCTACTCACGACCTCCGCTAGTGCGGGGTCCAAAATGCCGAGCGCTCCCAGGCCGCTGAGGGCGTTGAAGCTAGCGCGCCCGTAGTAGCACTTTTCCAACAGATTGCCGTTCAGCAGGCCGCCACCGCAAGCTTGGACGAGGGCAAAGGGGTCGAGCCCCACGCCACCCGCGATGGGCGACATCTTGCCGCTGATCACCAGCGTACCGGCGCCGGATGCCGTTTGGTTGAGCACGATCACCGTCGGCTGCTTGCCCGCTCCGCCGGCGTCCAGGCAGCCCGCAGAGTTGGTCGTGGGTGAACCGCTGAGCACGACATGCGAGGCAATGCCGGAAGTGCCACCACCGGTCCCGCCGCCACCGGTCCCGCCACCACCGGAACCCGAGCTGCCACCGGTCCCGCCGCCACCGGAACCCGACGTGCCACCCGTGCCCGCGCCACCCGACGCGCCTGCGCTACCGCCCGTCGCGACGCCACCAGTCCCGCCAGTGTTGCGGGACACGCCGCCGCTTCCACCCGCGCCGGCCGTGCCGCCAGAACCAGTGGCGCCGCCCGTTCCCGTCGCCAGACACGCCGTCGCGCACACGCCGACCGGATCGGCTGGATCCGCAAAGCAGCACTTCAGGCTCCCGCAGGTGCTGTCATTGACGCACGAATCACCGGGCGCAGGCCCGGCGCCGGCTTCATCATCACTGCCGCAAGCAAGCAGTGACAAGGCCGCGAAAGCGACACCAAAGAGCGTAGTCCGCAGGAAACGCATGCCATGGCACTAGCATCCGCGGCGCCACCGCACGGCTGCAAAGCGCCGGGCTCACCCAGCTTTCACCCACGGCGGGTGAGTGTTGTTCACCCAACGCTTCCGAGTTGGTCGCGATGCCGCAGCGGTCACTTTGGAGCGTAGGCCTCACCGCTCCACAGATGGTGCGACTCGCGTGTTTCCGCGCTGCACGCTTGGCGGTACTGCTTTGGCAAGTCTGCGTCGGGCGCACTGCAGCTGACCTGGGTCGTCGCCACGATCCGTTTGGGAAATCCACCCTCGAGCCGCACGCTGCCGCTCGTTTCTTTCACCGGCGGCCACGGGCAGCCGCTGTAGGTCGCTTGATACAGCGTGTGCCGGAACACCTGCACCAACTCTTCGTTGCGCTCCGCGTAGAAGCTCAGCTCGTGGGTACCACTGCGTCCACAGCCGTCGCACTCGCCGTGATGGGACTTCAGCTCCAGGGCGTCGCGCTCCGCTTCCAATAGCCGCACCGCGCGCAGCGCGATCGGCGCCGCACCGCTTTCCACGCCCAAACACGCGCGCTCCGCGTGGCGTTGGTCCAGCTGAAACGCGGGTTCGACGCGACACCAATAGCCGCCATCCGCGCCAAGCAAGACGCGCGCGCGCAGGTGATCCACCGACTCACGGCCCGCGCCGCTCGAGTATCGAATCACAACCGCACGGTCCCGCGCTGGCGCTTCCCGAAGTGTCAGGTCCATCAGTTCCACTGAATCGAGCTCCGCGGGCGCCGCCTGTTCGTTACCGTCGCTCTGCAGAGCATCCGGCACCGGGTCCAAGCCCAGCTCGGACAGCAACTGATTGCGCCGTGGCGCGCTCGTCGCGCTGCGAAGCGCCGCAGACCAACGCTCTAGGTCGAGCTCCAAAGCCGGGCCGTTGCGACAGCGCGGAGGCGCCACGCGCGCCTCCACCAACTGGCCTGCCGATGACGCCGCCGGGCCGCGCTGCACCGGCGCCGAGGCGCGCGCAGCTGGCGGTT